>CALZIJ010000004.1:0-62907 GCA_945787655.1 Nitrospiria bacterium
GACAAAGGCATTAAAACAATGAACCAGCTAAACAGGCTGGGAGTACGACTGGCAATTGATGATTTTGGGATCGGGTATTCCTCTCTCGGTTATTTAAGGCAATTTCCGGTTCACACGCTTAAAGTCGATCAGTCTTTCATTAAAAACCTGAATACCAATCAGGATGACGCCGCAATTACAGCCGCCATCATTGCGATGGGACACAACCTGAACCTCGAAGTCATTGCCGAGGGTGTGGAAAGCGAAAGCGAACTGACTTTTTTAAAACAACATCACTGTGATGGCGTTCAGGGATACTATCTCAGCCGTCCCCTGCCTGCAGACCTGCTGGAAGCGTTTCTTCTCAAAGGCTCTTATCGAAACCTGGCAATAAAGAAAAAACCCTCATAGGTGAGGCCGCTTGCATTTATTGACACCGTTGATTCAAAAGACACTCATCTCACTCACCCTGATTCGCCCAGGCCCCCAGCATTTTGGGGTCTTGTGCTTCATTGTACTGATGATGAAAGGGTGTGCGACCTACCGCCCTGTGACTGTAAATAATATTTGTACAATCTTTCGAGGCGAGACAGAATGGTATGAAGCCGCCCAGGACGCCAATAAAAAGTGGGGGACGCCAATCTGGGTCATGATGGCCATTATCCACCAGGAATCGCGTTTTATCGATGATGCACAACCCCCGCGGCCCTGGTTTCTTTTTATTCCGCTTCCCCGGCCTTCTTCAGCTTACGGATATGCTCAGGCCCAAGACCCCGCCTGGAAGGATTATATTCGGGCAACAGGAAACCGCGGGGCAGACCGTGACGATTTTTTTGACGCGATAGATTTTGTGGGCTGGTACACCCATGTCACGCAGCGCCAGCTGGGTATTTCAAAGTGGGACACCCATCATCAATACCTCGCATACCACGAAGGCCGCGGAGGCTACCGGCGCGGCACATGGAAGCATAAAAAATGGCTAAAAAACGTTGCCAAAAAAGTTACCCGCCAATCCGCAGTCTATAATCGGCAACTCAAACAATGCCAGGCAGACCTGGATGAGGCCCTCGATGGGTGGTGGTTTTTTTAGTGGTGAAAAAAGCGCACACCCAAGCTGCCTGGATGACCACGCTTAAATTAAATCAACCTGAGTAAATGAAGGAGAACACTAATGATCAACAGGACAGCCGCCTGAGACCGGGGCTGCTGGTTCGTCACCATAGACTTCGTGTTTTGGCCGACTGGCAAGAATATGTTCCTTACCCCAGTCTGTAACCTTTTGAAACGCTTCCGAACGAACAAAAGTATCAAATGCCTCGCGTGAATGCCACTCCGAAACAATCAGGTAAGAACGGTTCTGGAAAACATCCTTGTAAAGGTTTGTCTTTTTGTGGCCAGCATCTGCAGCCATCGCCTCTAAAACCAGGGCAAACTTCTTCTCAAAAGGTTGCTCTTTTCCTTCCAGAACTTCGTAATTCATACCGACTGTAATCATTGTCATCCTCTATAATTAGACGCTGTTCATCAAATAAACCCAGTTATGATAATCGGATGAGGGATCCGAATCAAGAGAAAAGCGTCCTTCGACGCGATCTTTAAAAAAATAAGAGGGTTTAATCTGCATCGAGCACGCCTTATTTTATTTCATCCGCCTGAAGCACGGCCGCAATTTGCTTATAATAGTCTTCACGAAACTGGTTGATCAAGCTTTCATTTTCGCCCCCTTTTATTCCTACGCGAATCAGGGCTTCTTCCGCCAGTTTGAGACTGGCTTCAATATTTTCGGAAACCACAACGCGTGCGCCCAGACGATGAAGGGCCCGGCATTGCTCCAAATTATGTCCCCGCGCCAAAACAGAAAGCTCTGGATGGGAGTGCCGCAAAGAGGCCACAACCCGTTCAGTGGACTCAAAATCATTCAAAGTCACAATGACGAGATGGGCTTTTCCCGCCCCAGCGGCCTTCAAAACTTCAGGCCGCTGTGCATCACCAAAAAAAACAGGGTATCCATCGGAACGTTCACGAGCCACCAAGGCAGCATCGATATCAAGGGCAATAAATGATTTTTCCGCCATTTTCAAGATTTGACCGATTCGGCGCCCAACCCTCCCAAAACCCGCGATCACGATAGGCACTTCCGGCGCTTCTTCAGGAATGTTCGATTTCGACCGGTCTCTTCGTTGAAGGGATAACTTGTAGGCGGCGCGGGCCAGCAAGGGGGTCGCCAACATACTTAACAGCACAACAACCAATAATTGCTGAAATAACGGAGGGCTTAATAGCCCTGATTCCTCCGCGAGAGCGAACAGGACGAGAGCAAACTCGCCGCTTTGCGCCAAAATGAGTGCGGTCGCTAAAGCGTTTTTAGAGTTTAAGCCAAATATGCGTGACAGCGGCCACAATAAAAGCGTATTGACAAGCAGCAGCCCGGCCGTCAAAGACAGAAAAATAAACGGGCGATCAAAAAACAAGCCCAGGTTCAGCGCCATCCCCATCGACATAAAAAAAAGCCCGAGCAACAACCCTCGAAAAGGTTGTATCTCTCCCAAAACCTGATGACGATAGTCGGAATCGGCAATCAAAAGCCCGGCAACAAAAGCGCCCATGGCCATCGAAAGCCCAATCTGTGCGGTCACCACCGCCGTACCCAAGACCAACAAAACTGCCGATGCGGTAAACACTTCCGAGGTTCCAAAACGTGCAACGCGATGCAACACCGGATGCAAGAAATACCGTCCGCCGACGATGACAATGGCCAATACCCCCAAGGACTTTGTCAGTGCAACTAGAATATCCTGACCGATTTTTAATTCGGGAACGGTCAAAATGGAAACCAATGCTAAAAGCGGCACCACGGCCAAATCTTGAAATAAAAGAATAGAAAACGACGTTCGGCCATATTCCGATTTAAGTTTTTTCTGCTCAATTAACAGTTGGAGGACAAAGGCCGTGGAAGACAGGGCCAGTGTCGGACCAATCAATACCGAGGGGCGTAACGGGACTTGAAAGAAATAATAAAAGACAAACGTAATGAATCCGCCAGTCACCACGACCTGAAGTGTGCCGAGGCCAAAAACCAGGCGCCGCATCAGCCGCAGCCGTGAAGGCTTTAATTCTATACAGGATGCCCGCGACCAAAAATCCGGGGACCGCGCCAAGGCCGGTTACCCGGAATAAAGGGACAGCGATCACCGCAGCAATCAGCATGATCAGAACGTCATTTAAATAAGTAAAGTCCATTTTCCGGATTCTATTTTGAATGCAGTTTAATTATCTTTTTGAAATAATGACCTCTGCATTGATAGCCTATCAACACCAGGTTCAGCAAGTTAAATCGGAAAAGGGGTTTTTAAACCCGATGTTTCCGGCTTAAAGATTAACTGTGAATGTTTTTTGAAACGAAGTGACTCAGGAATGGCCTTTGAATTCTACTGCTTGAAGGGCTTTTCTGGCTTTTTTATCCGCACGGGTCAGCCACTTGCGGATGCGATTGGAATCACCGTACTTACTCAGCTTTCCCCAGGAATTCATTAAAACCAGGATGACCGGGCGGCCGGCAATTTCTGTCTGCATCACCAGGCAATGACCGGAATCTGCAATATAACCGGTCTTGCTCAGTGCAATATCCCAATTCTTATTATAGAGCAGACGGTTGGTGTTCATAAACTCAACCTTCCAACCCTTTCGAAGGTCAGTCACAAAATCCTTTTTCAGGGTAGAAACTTCCCGAATCATCGGATAATGATAGGCCGCTTTTACCAACTTCACCAAATCAGAAGCCGTTGATAAATTTCCGCTTCTTAAGCCAGAAACGCCCTTAAACCTTGTATTATTTAACCCAATGGCCCGCGCTTTTTTATTCATAGCGGCGACAATCTTTTTATGCCCGCCGGGAAAAGTTCTCCCCAGTGCAGCGGCAGCCCGATTGTCCGACCCCGCCAGCATGATCTTCAACAAATCGCCACGGGTCATTTTAGACCCGAAGCTGAGCCGCGAACGGGAGCCGCGCAAGCGGTCACGGTCTGCCCGTTTAATTTGAATCACCTTGTCATGTGGAAGATCCGCATCCAAAATAACCATGGCCGTCATCAATTTAGTAATCGAGGCAATCGGCTTTTGGACATCTTTTTTTCTTTCATAAAGGACTTCCCCTTCTTCCAGATCAATGACAAGCGCCATTTCTGAACGCAAGAACAACCTTTTGGGGTTTAAATGTGGGAGGAGAGAGTAATTGTTCCGTAACTCAGGAACGGCACTCTTGCGGGACACCAAGGGCTCTGCATGTCCATATCCGCCTTGGGCGAATAGAATAATGATAAAAAACCCAACGCGGAAAACCGATCGAATTTTTTTTGTCAAAAAGAAAATCACAGGCTCCAACAAAAAATACGGATCATCTTGAAATGACTCAAAGGATACCGAACATTTCCAAACTCGTCAACCATAAAACGCTATAAAATCAATGAGTAACGGCCCGACAGGTTTTTAGAATGCTAGAGGACCTGAAATGATGACACCGGAAAAATCGTTCATGTTGATATTAAAGAAGTCGAGATATTGGTCATTATCCGAAAGGACGCTCTGCAAACTGCCTTTGAATGGCTTCAACAGATTTGATATTGTTCACGAGCGCATCGACACAGTCCTGATCCAGTTTTTCTCCGGCCAGTCGCCTGAGTTCCTGAATCGCCCTTTCATTGCTCCAAGCCTCTTTATAAGACCGAACACTGGTTAATGCATCAAAAATATCCGCCACGGCGACAATCCGTGCTTCCAGCGGGATGTTATTGCCTTTGATCCCTCCAGGATACCCGCTGCCATTGACTGCTTCATGATGGTATTGTGCAATATTGCGCAACACGCTTTTGTATTCGATATTTTCCAGGCCAAACTGTTTGAGCAAATCGTCGATCATTGCCAGCCCTTTTCGGGGATGTGTCTTCATCACTTTTGTCTCTTCCTCGTCGAGCTTGTCCGGCTTGAGCAAGATATGATCAGGGATACCGATTTTACCGATATCATGCAATGGCGAAAACATAAAAACATGCTCAATATAGCTATCATCCAGCGCATATTGATCCGCCAGTTCGGAAGCAATCAAGGCACTGTAGCGCGACATCCGGTCCAAATGGCTTCCTGTTTCCGGGTCGCGGGCGTGCGACATCCGGCCCGTCGTTTTAACAACCGCATTTAAAGTACGTATCGTGCTCAATTCATTGATCACCATCAAGGCAATCAAATGCCCGTAAATATCAATTTGGCTTAACACACTTTCAATGAAGACCTCTGTTTTATCGGAATTAAAAAAAATAAACCCCATAAAAAGACCATTGTTATATACCGGTAAAGTATAGCTTGCGGCATAACCCTGCCGACCGATTCGACGGGTGTGTTCATGTTTTCCCGAATTAAAGGCCACCAGATTATTCACAACACGGGGCAAACCTTTTTTTAAAATTTCTTTTAAAGAGGGCGCATCATCAAGCAGAGTCTGATAATGGTCAAGTGGATTTTCTTCACCGCTGCTGTGCAAAAAGGTTTTAAGCACCCGGGTTTCCGGGTCATAAATGGCAATGGCAATCCGTGAAATAAAGGGAAACATTTCCTGCACGGTTTTATGCGCCGCGATCAACTTGTCGCGCAGGGGCAGGCGCTGATTCAACACATCCAAGACATCACGATGCCTAAACATAGGGACTCCAAGTCTAGTTTGAAACACAACTTAATGATACCTCATCAAAACAATAATTTAACTTATTTTTATACTTTTTAAAATAAACATGAACCCGGATTCCCCGATAAATGACCTAAAACATGCCGTTACCATTCGCGGCGTCTTCTGGAATGTCCTGTATCACATCCCAATGCTCAACCACTTTTCCTTTTTCAAGCCTGAAGATATCAACAATCGCCCGGCCGCGCGTGCCCGGCACCCTGACAGAATGCACATGCAGGATCACAAAATCGCCTTCGGCAAAAGCGCGTTTGATTTCACTCCGGGAGTGCGGAAATCTTTCGCGTAAAAAAGCAATAAATTTCTTCAGCCCTTCAGGCCCGTCTGCAGCCATCGGATTGTGTTGAATATAATGCGGTCCCATGTATTTCGACGCCGCTTCAAAATCCTTTTCGTTAATGGCTTTCTCATAAAACGCAATCACATTTTTTTTGTTGATTTCTTCCTGTTTTACACCTTCCGCATGAGCCAATGTGATCCATACCTGTAAAAACAGGACAATCATAAAAGCATAACGTTTCATACAATCATCTCCCTGAAGACCAGGAATAAAAAAGCTTCTTTTCCCCTGGTACGATTTTCAATTCAAACGCTTTCCTCGGTTTCTCCGGGAAAATCAAACCATACATCCCATGCAGCTGCGCTCACAATCGCAGCAAGGGGCATTCCCGGCATGGGGTTCATCATTCTATTAATCCCATCGATACAAAGGCCCGCCGCCGATAACGCCAAAAGTCCACCCAATCATCAACTGGGCTTTGAATTTTGATCGCTCAATATGGGAACTTGGGAAAAACCACCCTGCTCCAATGGTTATTTTCGCCTGTAGTACATCGAGATTTGTATTCAAGCCCACATACCCGCCTTCCGCCAAAGCCGTGCCTTCGTCCCAAATGGACCGCCTTTCCTGTAAGGCCGCATAAGCGATCTCAAATTCATGAGAGACAGGTGAGTCATTGTAGAAATTGGGCAAGGCAATACTGATCCCATACTCTGAAAAATCACTGGCTTTGGCGTCACCACGTTGCACCGCGATTGAATCAATATTTCGATGAAGATACAGTCGGACATTTTTCGGCCATAACCTCAAAGGCCAGAATTTAGAGGTATAGGGGCTGATAGCAAAGTGGATGCCATAAAAAACCTCGTCATAACCGACAAAGGGCACTGCGGTCAACATCAGGGAAATGTCAGGATAAGCCGGCTCCGTATAGGTGTATTCGACATCAAACCAGCAGATGCCTTCTTCGAAATAGACCCCCTTTTCCTGATTCAGGCAACTGTTGCCTGATTTCATCTGTCCACGCTGCTTCGCAGCCAGATTAAAATAGGCGGAATCATGCTCAAAATTTTCAGTGGCCACCGGGAATTGCATGTCCGCCAATAATGAATAGCCGGAATCCTCATCCTCAAGAAACGCCAGAATTACTGAAACAATCGCGTCCTGATTGGCAGCCAGTAATTTTTGCTTGTTTACCTCGTTTAACCCGTCATCGTGATTTAAAAATTCATCCCCATAGGCAAACCAGATTGCGGTTTCACAGGAAACCTCTGTTTTACCGGAAACATCCTGTTTGGCCAGTCGGCCGGTCTCATCTGTCAGTCTTGTCATACAGGGTTTAGCACTTACTACTTCATGGAAACGTGTTTCCCGTTTTATAAAAGGGACTCGGTCAGCATCGCTTATCCGCTTGCCTTTCAGCCACCGCCCCTTTTTATTCCAATAATTATGCATCTGTAAACTGGGGTTTTGCAGAGAATTAATGCGGGAAAATCCGTTGTGCCCGATTGAAAAAGCGTCCTGTAAAAAATGATCCGCAAACGCTGAAAAAATCAATGCCCGATCAAATGCTAACTTTGCGTCAAAAGACCGTCGGTTTATCCAATAGGTTTTGGCCAGCCGGGCGGACGCGATGGCTTTTTTATGGTATTTCCTCCAGGCGGTTTTGACATCCGGCCAAAAATGATCATGATTCCCCATTGCAAGCGCCCCGTAATTAAACCAACTCAAAGCCTGCTGCTCCCCGTCCTCCGACTCAAAATCCTCCGGCTCATCAATGTGATCCCCTGACAAGGCCGTTCTAAATCCGTATACCCTGGCCTTGGTTTCAAAATCGGCGCAAGGCACAGCCATCAGGTATGCAAGCCGCTCTTTGGAGTGATCGTCTTCTTTCTTTTCGAGATTCTCGATCAGAAAATCACAGGCATTCTTGAAGGAAGTTTCACCCAGCTCCTTATGCTCACCAAAAACCCACGCATTCGCAATATGGGGTGACAGGGAAAAGATCAGGATAAAAAAAACACGGCAGACAACAGACCCTCTGTTGTGATTTATCATAATTCTCCTTCGGTTAAAACATCCTTTTTCTTATACAATTTTTCTTCAATGGCTCCAAACACACCCCTTGTTCCAGAGACGGAAACCGGGCATGTCTTTTATTTTAAATATTGGGTGAACCACGTGTAGAGATTATCCAGCATTTGATTAAAGTCCGCCTCTTTTGTAAAAGGATGATCGGCGCCTTTAATACTTTCAAAACGTTTTTCACACTGCAATACCTCATAAAGGTGCTCGCTTTGGCTGTGCGGCACATCTTCGTCGGTATCGCCATGGACTATCAATGTTGGGGCTTGAATCGTTGCGGCTTCTTTGTAGGTATCATATTGGAGCAAGTCTTCATAAAAAGGGTACTCCAACTGGGCCTTGCCATCCAGCCCCGCAAAAGTGAGCAAGCCGTTTTCCTTCCAAAATTTCATCCCGGCCTCCCCCAACCGCTCTCGCCAAAGCGGTGGATAATGAGACACCGGACATTTTAACGCCAGCACGTGAATCCTTCTCCGGGCCGCCCCATGCAAGGCGATCAACCCTCCAAAACTGGAACCCAGGAGGCCGACTTTCGAAAAACCCTGGGCGGGCAGCCAATCAAGGATCGCCTCAACCTGATTCAAACAACGGCTCATCCGCATGGCTTGCAAAGGCCGGGCACTTGCCCCGTGCCCGTCAAAATCAAACCGGCAGGTGGCAATCTTTTCTGGAATCAGTCGTCGCGTCAACTCCAGATTGGTTGAACTTTCGTTGTCGGACATAAAACCGTGACACAACAACACCACCCGGCCTGTTTTTTCCAGTGGCTCCGCTAAAACAAGCCTTGTCTGTTCTCCCGGACTCACTTCGATTGTGTATTTTTTTTCATTCATTGACTTGTAACTCCATGATTGACCCGTGTTTTTCTTTTGTTTTATAATGACTGTTTTTGTGAGGAGAGTGATGCCCTTTATTCCAGTTGCCAAAATCGATGAAATCCCGCAAGGTTCAGGCCTGCTTGTTGAAACGAACGGCCGCGACATCGCCCTGTTTCGCCTGGAAGGCGCCGTATATGCCACCTCGGATGTCTGCCCCCATCAAGGGGCCTCTCTTTCAACGGGAACAATGAACGGTGAAAAAATTGTCTGTCCCTGGCACCAATGGTGTTTTAATGTCAAAGACGGCTCTTCACCACTCAATCCCCGATTAAAAATTAAAACATACGAAGTCAAATTGGAAGGGAATCAGGTTTTTCTACTCCTCCCCGATCAAGATTAAATCCGCATTTTCATTCTCTCAAATTATTTTAATGTGCTAAATCTCTTTTTCAGGCGGTTTTAATACGATCTTTCCAAAAAGATCGCCGTCTTTCATCTTTTCCTGGGCCGCCCGTGCCTCTGAAAGCGGGAAAACCGAGTCAATCACGGGCTTTAGTTTCCCCGCGCCGACCAAGGCCGCGACCTGCAATAATTCAACGCGTCGTCCCATTTTGGCCCCCATAATATTCATCTCTCGCGAAAAGACATATCTCAAATCCAGATCAACCGATGGCCCTGTGGTCGCCCCGCAGGTGATTAATATTCCCTGACGGGACAATGATTTCAGGCTTTTTTCAAAAGTGGCCGGTCCCACATGTTCAAAGACGACGTCTACGCCCCGGCCATTTGTCATCTCAACAATGGGGTTAAAAAAATCTTCCTGAGATTCAAGTAAAACATCAGCGCCCATCGTCCGGGCCTGTACCCTTTTTTTTTCACTACTTGCTGTCGCGAATACACGTGCCCCGGCTAATTTTGCGATTTGAATGGCCGCACTCCCGACGCCGCTTCCACCGGCCAAGACCAAGACATCCTGACCGGGTCGAAGATTGGCTCTCCCAATGAGCATATGCCACGCCGTCAGAAAAGTGAGCGGGAATGCCGCCGCGGACTCAAAGGAAAGCGCCTCAGGAATCGGAATGATATTGCTTCCAGGGGCTTTTACAAATTCCGCATAACCTCCGTTTGGCCCTGCGCCTAAAATCTGATAGTGCTGACACAAATGGTCCGCGCCGGAAAGACAATAGCGGCATTCAAAACACGACAAGCCAGGTGCGATAATCACCCGATCACCGAGCGAAAGACCCGTAACCTTTTCACCAATTTCCGCCACAACCCCCGCCACATCACACCCGGGGATATGGGGAAGTTGAATGTTATAGGCCGGTATCCCCTGCCGAATCCAAAGATCCAAATGATTTAATGCGCAGGCATGGACTCTGACAACGACTTCTCCCGGTCCAGCCGCCGGTTTTGGGCAGTCTTCATACACCAATTCCTCCGGCCCGCCGAATGCGTGAAAACGAACCGCTTTCATCTATTCTCTCCCTTAATATCAGAAACATTCATCGATTTCCCGTGCAGTGCCGGGTTGGTGTCGGTGGCAAGCGCCAACAAGATTTTTGCCACTTCGGAAGGATCTTTCAAGACCTCGGGATTTTCATCAGGATAGGCTTTGGCCCGCATCCCGGTGCGGGTTGCTTCCGGGTTAAGCGTAATAATTCGGATACCGTATTTTTCGACTTCCTCCGCCAGGGTTTGCATCATCCCTTCAAGGGCAAACTTGGATACAGCATATGCACCCCAATCTGCCCGCCCTTTTCGTCCAACAGAAGACGAAATCGACAGAATGCAACCAGATCGTTTCGGGATCATTCCTCGAATGACCGCTTGGGTCAGATAAAATGTGCCATTAATATTAATACGAATGACCTCGTCCCAAGTGAGTGGGGGGTAGGTTGCGATTGAACTCTTCGTCCCCAACACACCGGCGTTATTGATCAACAAGTCTATCCGGCCCCACTCTGAACCAATTTGGCTGATCATCCGGTGTACGTCTCGCTGTGAGGCAATGTCCACCGGAAAGGACCAGACCGTTCCGCCCGAAGCCTTCACTTCTTTTTCCACACCCAGCCGCTCTCCCTCGGTTCTTGCGCAAAAGGCCACTTTTGCCCCTTCACCCGCAAAAAGCGAGACCGCCGCTCGCCCGATTCCACGCCCGCCGCCAGAAATGAAAACAATTTTCCCCTGCATTCTCTCGTTCATCGCACCGTAGCATAAAGGAAGTTTCCGATCACTTCAATCCCCAAAAAGTATCGAGAGTTCAAGGACTTGACATCCCTTTTCAATTGTTTATTATGATAAAGTTTATTTTATTCAAAAAGGACAGTTTCTAATGAAAGAAATGGATCTCTCCATGTACAAAAATCACAGCATCCTTCAAACGCTTTCTTCTCTATTTCCTTATTTGATCGGGGTTTACATTATTTTTATACCCCAATTTACTTTTGCAGGAAATTCAAACCCTTTTTGTCAAGCAATCCAGTCCATTATGGAAAGCGGAAAGACCCAGTTCAAATCAATCAGAGGCCAGCTTGATCTTGTTTCTGAAGAATATTTCGGCACACTCACGCCGCCTGATTTACAAGATTGTTTTGGATGGCTGGATGGCAAGGCCTATCATTGCAAGAGTAAAGACGGGATGAACGAAATGGAAGTCGGTGAGGCCTATGATACCTTTAAGACAAAGATCCGAAACTGCCTTTCTGGAGACTGGACAGAAAAAGAGCGCGATATGAAACGCGCAAACGCGAAACGTTTGATTACTTATACTTCGTCTGAACATCCCGTCAGGATTAAAGTTGCTGAACGCAGCAAACGTCGCGGCTGGTTTGTTGATTTTTATTTTAACCGATAACGTTATAAGATCGAACATTTTCACATTCGTTGACCCTTTCTAAGGAGTAAGTATGTCTATTTTTCGAGAGTATGATATCCGCGGCGTCTATGGCACAGATTTAACAGAAACCATTGCAGAAGGCATTGGAAAATCATTTGGAACAGTCGTGCACCGCTCAGGCGGAAAAACCATTTCATTGGGTTACGATGTCCGCTTGAGTACCCCTGCTCTCAAAACAGCTTTTTTGAAAGGATTGGCAACGACTGGAATTAATGTGATTGACATTGGGGAATGCCCCACTCCGGTCCTTTATTTTTCTCTTTACCAGCTTCCCGTAGACGGAGGTGCGATGATCACGGCGAGCCATAATCCGGGAGAATTCAATGGCTTTAAACTCTGCAATAAAAAACACACCCTTTTTGGTGATGAAATTCAAGAGATAAATACACTGATTGAAAATAATGATTTTGAACAATCTGATACTTCCGGGCAAGTCTCTTCTGAAGCGAATTTTCTATCGGTATACAGCGATTACCTCTTTGAACAATTTGGGCGGATGGAAAACAAAAAAATTGTAATCGACTGCGGTAACGGGGCAGCCGCACTAAACGCACCCGATATTTTCAGGCGATTAGGGTTTGAAGTCATCCCTCTGTTTTGTGAGGCAGACGGGACATTTCCGAATCATCACCCGGATCCGACCGTATCCAAAAACCTGGAAGACCTGATTGCCGCGGTACAAAAGGAAAACGCCGCTGCCGGCATTGCTTTTGACGGTGATGGGGACCGGATTGGTGTGGTGGATGAAAAAGGGGATATTATTTGGGGAGACCGGCTGACACTGCTTTTTGCCATGGATATTCTCAAATCCCATCCCGGGGCTACGATTATTTCAGAAGTCAAAGCCTCTCAGGTTTTTTATGACGAAGTGGCCCGACTCGGTGGAAACGGAATAATGTGGAAAACCGGCCATTCTCTCATGAAATCCAAAATGAAAGAAAGCGGCGCTTTGCTCGCTGGAGAAATGAGTGGGCATATCTTTTTTGCGGACCGCTATTTTGGATATGATGACGCCACCTACGCCGGCTGTCGTTTACTCGAAATTCTGATCAAAGGGCAAAAACCCTTGTCTTCTTATTTTGACCATTTACCCAATACTTATGTCACGCCGGAAATTCGGGTGGATTGCCCGGATGATCTTAAATTTGAAATCACGGAAAAATGTCGGGATTTTTTTTCCAAACATTTTAAAACCATCGACATCGACGGGGTTCGTATCATTTTGCCCGACGGCTGGGGGCTCATACGGGCATCCAATACACAACCCGCACTGGTACTGCGCTTTGAAGCCAGCACGCAGGATCGGCTGGAGAAAAACAGGGAAGGAATCGAAAAATATCTGAATATTCTTCTGTCAGAGATCAAAAAATAAGGGGTTTTTACCTTGAGATAAGGTCATCAAACCGTTTAAAAGAGGGAAATATTTCAGAACGTTCGTGGACTTTTCGGCTGCTCGCCGCACTTTTGTGCAGGATATGCTTAATCCCGTAAGTATGCGCCGCCAGCAATACATTTTCGTTATCATCGATGAGTATCGAACGTTCTTTTTCATAGTTTAATACATTTTCCGCATCCCGCCAAAACCCAACTTCTTCCTTCGGCAAGCCAATGTCTGAGGAGGTTAACACCGTATGAAAATAAGGTAAAAGCAGTGTTTGCTCCATCTTGATTTGAACGGTCCGGGGATGTGCATTTGTAACCAGAATCAGCTCTTTTTTCTGATCCCGTAAAAAATGAAGAAAGGCTTCCACGCCAGGATGAATCCTGACCTGGTTTCTCAGTTTTATTTTCATCGCAACAATGTCAAGGCCTAAACGTTCAGACCAGTACAACACATCAGTCCAATTTAATGTCTTCTCTTCTTTTTTATACATGGCCAGCAGCTTTTTTCTGGCTTTGTCATAGGAAATCCTCTTTAACTCCGCATATTTTTCCGGGACATATTCTTCCCAAAAGTAATCATCGAAATAACGGTCGAGCAAGGTACCGTCCATGTCGATCAAGGCGAACTTTATTTTATTCCAAGGGACCACGTTATCCCCTCCTCAAAGACTAACTTTATACTAAAGCGTATGGGGAAAATCTTATTTTGTCAAAAGATAAAAAGAAGTGCAGAGGATACAATAGTAGGTGTTAACTTAGTCGGATTGCTCTGAATCCATTGGAGTCACCGTTTCAGTCACCAAGGTGACTTCATTATTCAGGCCATCCAAAAATCCCGGACCGATCTTTAGTGTTCGCTTTTTGCCTTCGACGGTCGTTAACACAAGACGCCCGGAAAGCAAGGTTGAAATAATGGGCGCATGGTTGGCCAATACACCAAAACTGCCCGCACCTCCGGGAACAATCATTGAACGGATATCTCCCTCGAAAAAAATCTGCTCAGGCGTCACAACAGTGAGATGAAATGTATGTTCGCTCATTTTTTATTTCGTGCAGTTCAAGAAAAAAACAACCGCACTCCGTTCATTCCTCTATTGAGAGGTTAATCCTTTTTTAGGCGTTCAGCCTTTTCAAGTACTTCTTCGATTGTTCCCACCATGTAAAAGGCTTGTTCAGGAAGATGGTCCAACTCCCCTTCAACAATCATTTTAAATCCTTTTATAGAATCCTCAAGGCGGACATACTTGCCTGGAGCTCCGGTAAAAACCTCCGCCACAAAAAAAGGCTGAGAAAGAAACCGTTGTATTTTTCTTGCCCGTTGCACGGTAATGCGGTCTTCTTCAGAAAGCTCATCCATCCCCAAAATTGCGATAATATCCTGAAGTTCCTTGTATTTTTGGAGAATGGTTTGAACCGCCCGAGCGGTACGATAATGTTCTTCTCCTAAAATTTGAGGATCCAAGAGACGGGAGGTCGAATCCAAAGGGTCAACCGCCGGGTAAATCCCCAATTCTGCAATCTGGCGAGAGAGCACGGTGGTCGCATCCAAATGCGTAAAAGTGGTTGCAGGCGCCGGATCTGTAATATCATCCGCGGGAACATAAATGGCCTGCACAGACGTAATCGACCCTTTTTTAGTTGAAGTAATCCGTTCCTGAAGTTCACCCATCTCTGTCCCCAAGCTGGGCTGATATCCCACAGCGGAAGGCATACGCCCCAGCAGAGCGGAGACTTCAGACCCTGCCTGGACAAAACGGAAAATATTGTCAATAAACAGCAATACATCCTGGCCTTTTTCATCTCTGAAATATTCCGCCATGGTCAGCGCGGATAAACCGATTCTCAAACGCGCTCCCGGAGGCTCATTCATCTGCCCAAAAGCCAGGACGGTTTTATCTAAGACCCCAGATTCCGTCATTTCGGCATAAAGATCATTTCCTTCACGGGTTCTTTCTCCCACACCAGCAAAAACAGAATACCCCCCATGTTCCGTTCCGATATTCCGGATCAATTCCATGATAATGACAGTTTTGCCTACACCCGCACCACCGAAAAGGCCGACCTTTCCTCCTTTTGCATATGGGGCAAGTAAGTCCACCACTTTAATTCCGGTTTCCAAAACCGAAGCAACAGGCACCTGATCTTCAAAAGAAGGGCTGGGGCGATGAATCGGCCAACGCTGCTCAGGATTTTTTACGGGCCCCTGGCCGTCAATCGTTTCACCGGTCACATTAAAAATACGTCCGAGGGATTGCTCGCCCACCGGGACTGAAATCGGCACACCCAGGTCAGTGGCTTCCATCCCCCGGATAAGACCGTCCGTAGACCGCATTGCAATACAGCGCACGACATCTTTTCCCAGATGTTGTGCAGTTTCAACAATGAGATCGGCCCCTGTTTTCGGATTTTCGATCTTAACGGCATTCAGAATCTTGGGAAGTTGATCCGATGGAAATTGAACATCAACTGTTGGTCCGATGACCTGAAGAATCTTTCCCGTTGCCATAAATAAACTCCTTATATTCTAAAAACGTACTTTCTTTAAGCTAAACTTACGCCTTCATGGCTTCGCCGGCGGTTACAATTTCAAGAATTTCTTTGGTAATCGCAGCTTGCCTTGCTTTATTTCCTTTTAAGGTGAGTCGGTCAATCATTTCTTTCGCGCTGTCCGTTGCACTTTTCATTGCGACCATGCGGGAAGCATTCTCAGCAGTAAATGATTCCAATAGCGCGGAATACATCCGTGAAGCAATCTGACGTCCCAGAAAAGCATCGATTATTCCTTCGAGGTCCGGTTCAAAAATAAAATCGGATTTCAGACCTTCTTTTTCCTGCTGTAAATTCAGAAATTTCTTGAGCACAGGCTTATTGGTAAGCGCAGAGACAAAGTTGGTATAGAGCACATTGACCTCATCCAAAGTCCTTGAAAGGTAAGCCTCGATTAATTCCTGCGTAATATCCGATATCCGCTGATAATCCGGTTTTCCAGCAAGATCAAGATACTTGTAAAGAATAGGCCACTCCCGGGTTTTGAAATAATCGTACCCTTTTTTCCCGATTAAAATCAGCTGAATATTCCGGGATCCGGCGTCTTTTAAAAAAGCTTCGGCCCTGGCGATGATGTTGGCATTGTAACCTCCGCAAAGCCCGCGGTCAGATGTTACAATCACCAAACCCACGGTTTTAACTTCTCTGGAATCGAAAAACGGGTGAGAAATCCCTTGGGATGATTCCATCAAATGGGAAAGGATCAGCTCCATTTTTTCATGATACGGCTGTGATTTTTTAAAAACACTCTCGGATTTTTTGAGGCGGGAAGCGGCCACCATCTGCATCGTTTTGGTAATCTGCTGGGTCTTTTTCGCAGAGCGAATCCGGCTTTTCAGTTCTCGAAGGGTTTCTGCCATTGCCTTTAAGCAGCTCCCTCAGGCCGCCACCCCTTTTTAAATTCGCTAATGGCGTCATCCATCTTTTGATTGAGTTCATCACTCAGTTTTTTATTTTCTTCAATCTCTTGTCCGATTTCAGGATGCTGGTCTGCCATCATCTTCAAATAATCGGCCTCAAACGCCCGAACATCCTCACTATTGAGGTCATCCAGATGGCCAGCCGCACCCGCATAAATCGCCATAACCTGCTCGGAGAGGGAATAGGGATGGTATTGACCCTGCTTTAAAAGCTCAACCATTTTTTCCCCACGCTTTAGCTGTGCAAGGGTGGCTTTATCCAAGTCCGAGCCAAACTGGGCAAACGCGGCCAATTCCCGGTACTGAGCCAAATCAAGACGCAAGGTTCCGGCCACTTTTTTCATGGCTTTGGTTTGTGCGCTTCCACCAACCCTCGAAACGGAAAGTCCAACATTAATCGCCGGTCTGACCCCGGAATAAAACAGATCGGGTTCAAGATAAATCTGGCCGTCTGTAATTGAAATGACGTTCGTAGGGATATAGGCCGACACGTCCCCCGCTTGCGTTTCAATGATGGGCAGGGCGGTTAATGAACCCCCGCCCATTTCCTCATTAAGTTTGGCGGCACGTTCTAACAAGCGGGAATGCAGAAAAAAAACATCCCCTGGAAACGCCTCACGGCCCGGAGGCCGCCGAAGCAACAGAGACAATTGCCGATAGGCATTTGCATGCTTGGACAAATCATCATAAATCACCAGGGCGGGTTTTCCATTGTACATAAATTCTTCACCCATGGTACAACCCGCATAAGGAGCAATATATTGCATCGATGCCGGTTCATTCGCCGTGGCCGAAACCACGGTCGTATACTCCATTGCCCCATGGTCTTCCAAGATCTTAACCACTGCCGCTACATTTGAAGATTTTTGCCCCACTGCGACATAAATACAGTAAATTCCGCTTTTTTTCTGATTAATAATGGTGTCAATTGCAATAGCGGTTTTTCCGGTTTGCCGGTCCCCAATAATCAGCTCCCGCTGCCCCCGGCCAATCGGAATCATGGCATCAATGGCTTTTAATCCCGTTTGAACGGGCTCAGTCACGGATTGCCGCTGGACCACATTCGGCGCAAGCCCTTCCAAAACACGGGACTGGTCCGTTACGATGGGCCCTTTTCCATCAATCGGCCGGCCCAGCGCATCGACCACACGGCCTTTCATGGCCTCACCCACTGGGATTTGCGCAATATTGCCCGTTCTCTTGACGATATCGCCTTCTTTAATGAGTTGGGTTTCTCCAAATAAAATCGCCCCGACATCGTCTTTTTCGAGGTTGAGCAGCATACCCATCACATCATTTGGGAAAGAAACCAATTCTCCCGCCATTGCATTTCTGAGTCCGGAAATACGGGCAATGCCGTCACCGACGCTCAAGACGGCTCCCGATTCTTCAAAGGTCAGGCTGGACTTGTATTCCTTGACATATTTCTGCAGGACGGTTGTGATATCTTCCTGTTTAATTTTCAAGAGATCTCCCCTTCTCTGTTAAAATTTTTCTCGAAATGCCTTCGCGAAGGTGCTCCAGTTGCCCTTTCAGACTACCATCGATAATACGATCTCCCAGGTATACGGTAATCCCGCCTAAAATTTCAGGGTCAACAGACATCTTCAAAAAAACCGCTTCCCCGGCGAGCTCTGAAAGGGTGGTTTCTATTTTTTTTATGGCCGCTTCAGAAAGTGGTACAGCGGTAATGACTTTGGCCGTGACTTTTTTTCGGGCCTCGGCCGTCAAACTGAAGAAGCGGTCGAAAATCGCGGGCAGTAACGCACTGCGTCCTTGTTCTATCGCAAGGGAAAGCGGGTATTGTATCAACGGAGAAAACGTTTCCCCAAAAAGCTCGGCCATGGCCTTTCTTTTTCCCTCGGAAGTCACCTTGGGATCTTTTAAAAAAGAAATCAGCTGTTCATCCGAAGAAAGCGTATCTCTTAGTTTGGTCAATTCAATCTCAACCTGATCTACGGCGTCTTCGCTGTTGGCCAAAGACAAAAGGGCCTGTGCATACCCTTCAATCACCTGGTGCATTTCATCATTAGGATTTGGCATATTCTTCTTTGACCTGTGCGAGCGCGCCTTCAATGAGTTTTTCATGATCGCTGGGTTCCAGGGTTTGTGAAATCATTTTCGTTGCGACCTGAACCGAAAGCTCCGCAACCTGCTCCTGAAGTTCCATCAATGCTTTCTTTTTCTCACGCTCTATTTCTTCCTGGGCTTTTTTTACCAGCGCTTTCGACTCTTCATCCGCTTTCGCCATGATTTCACGCTTGAGCTTCTCGCCAACCGCACGCCCTTCCTCTATCATTTTCTGTACTTCAGAGCGGCCCTCGTCCAGTTGAGCCTTATACTGCGCAAGTACTTCCTCAGCTTCTTTACGCTTCATTTCCGATGCATCCAGATCTTCTCGAATCGAGGTCGCACGGCTCTCAATCATCGCAACAATCGGTTTATAAGCAAACTTCGCCAAAAGTGCGAGCAGCGTAATGAAGCATATCCATGTCCAGATAATTAATCCGGGGTCTGCCTCAAACATCGTTCACTCCATCTTTATTTAAAGATCAATAAGAAGCTGACCACCAAGGCATAAAGGGCCAAGGCTTCAACAAAGGCCACACCGATCAGCATCGTTGTTCTCAACTCACCCGAAATTTCTGGCTGACGGGCCATGGCTTCAACCGTTTTCCCGACCATGAAACCCATACCGATACCGGTTCCCAACGCTGCCAATCCAATTCCCACTGCCGCACCTAGAAGCTCCATTCTTTTCCTCCCATATTCATTTCAAACTCTCTATATCTGAAATCAATGTCGATACAAATTATTCTGAACGATTACTACTTAATGTTCCATGTGTAAGGCATCCGATAAATAAGATGCTGTTAAAACTGCAAAAATATACGCCTGAATCAGTGCGACAAAAATCTCAAAAGCGTACATAATGACGACACCGATCAGGGGTAAAGGGGTAATAATGACACTTTTAAATAAGATAATCATGGAAAGAAACACCAGGATTACCATGTGCCCCGCCATCATGTTGGCAAAAAGCCGAACAGCCAGAGAAAAAGGCTTGGCAAACAAACTGATAAACTCGATAGGTAGCATAACCGGCAAAATCCAAGAGGGTACGCCACTGGGGATGAACGCTTTAAAATATCCCACAAAACCGTATTTCTTGATACCGGCGCCCTGCACCATTAAAAACACGAGGATGGCCAAGCCTGCCGTTACGTTAATATTGGATGTTGCCGTAAAAGACCCTGGAATCAAGCCCATTAAATTGCAGGTTAGAATAAAAATAAACAGGGTCGCCACCACGGGGAACCAACCTTTGCCTTCTTCCCCAATGACATTGATCACCAGCTCCCGACGTAGAAAATCCACAATCATTTCAACAAAATTCTGAAATCCTTTGGGGTATCGTTTTAAGGTTGCTGCAACAAAAGCTAATATGCCAAAGGAAACAACCGTCGAGATCATCATCCATAAAACCGGCTGGGTAATCGACATGTCCATCCCGCCTAGCTTTAATTCGATAATGGGATGAACCTCAAAGTGGTGTAGCGGATCAATTGCAGCGCCGCCGCCTTCTGCCATTAAAACCTCCCATGAGATTGGACGCCACCCGGCTTTATTGTTGGCAAGGTGGCTTTCCGAAGCAATATAAACAGATACAATGTTATCACAGTAATAAAAGAGAGCAATACTACAGGAACATCAAGAAACGAAACTTTTAACAATGTAAAAAACACAGATGCGATCAGTGTAATCCTTAATATTGCGCTAAAAATCAGTCTAAGCCGAGAAGCATTGGGAGTCTTACTTGAAGGTTTAAAAATCCAACGGTGAACTGAGAAGGCGTAGAGCACTGCCAACAACAATCCGACTAATGCTGAAATGATCAATTTTTTTCGTCCTTTTCCTGTACTTTTTTCCCGGCCCGCTTTTTTATTTCTGTCTTGCTTATTTCAGATGTAACCAGACGAAAAAAATTTAAAAACCCGGCCGCTGCCCCTAAGATAAAACCCACGATCAAAAATAATGGCTTAAGCCCTAGCCATTGATCCAGTTTATATCCCCCAGCGACACCAATCAATACAGCCACAACCAATTCAATGCCAAGGTTACCATAGCGCCGAAAAAGCTGCCAGCCAGAATCATCATGCTTTTCAGATGCCAAGATACCTCAACACACAATTGACATCGGCTGTTAAATCAGGGACTTATATCATGCCCTTCATTTTATTGTCAATTGGATATATTTTATGTTGAAATCAGAAACATCATTGACGAGCTCTAACTCGTAGGTCTCCTCACCACCCTTTTAAAACTTTACGGAGTTTCTCGACATCTCCTTCGTCACACCAGACATATGCGGAATAACGATTTTCGAAACCCATCGCGTCTACCGCATGCAGATTAATCCCTTCCTGCGCAATCAAGTCCAGGGTATCCGCCAATGCGCCTGGCCTGTCTTCCCCAATGAGATGGAAACAACTTCCTTCACGAAATGACCAGCCCGCCGCCCGGATCGCTTTTTTAAATTTATGAGGATCTCGAGGGATCGCCACAATTTCCGCATTACCACGGCCTGTTCCAAAACTCCAAACACCCGCCAGATTAATTTCATTTTCAGACATCCGCTTGGAAAATCTTGCCAGTTGACCCGGTTTATCGTCGGTATCAATTCTGTAATAAGTCGACCGTTCAATATCCATTCAACTCCCCTTACTGCTTTTACGCGCCATTATTTTTTGTCCACGACCCTCGACAAGATAATCAATCTTCTTTAAAAACTCAATAAATAAGGCGCTTAAATTCATTCGGGAAGTCTTTAGAAGATCAGGCCTGAATAAAGTTCAGGGCAAAAAAGTAGGGTTATCCTTAATGAGCAGATGAAAGAATTCGTTAAAAACAGTACTAAAAGATAAGCGTTGCGAAAATTTAGCGGGACGGCGCGGCAAGATAACGCTGCGCCTTCAAGCGTTTTTTTCTGGCTTCTTTTTGTTTACGTTTCCGTTTAACGGATGGTTTTTCGTAAAAACTTCTTCTTTTTAATTCTTTTAAAAGACCCTCTTTGGCAAGCTGGCGTTTCAGAGCTTTTAAGGCTTTTTCAATTTGGTTATCATAAACCTTGATCAACAAATACTCCTTTTTTCAACGAAGGCACATTCCCATAGACAACCTCCACCGATACAGATTCAGTTTCAAACAAAAACCCCCAGCAGATTGCTCTGGGGGTAGATAGTTAATAATCAGGCAGTTTATCTTTTTTTAAGAAGATAGTCAAGAATAGAACCCCTTGCTTCATCATGAAAACAGGATATCTTTTAGACAAGGGATTTCAAAATAAATCCGGTGTTTTTTGAAACACCTTATTGGTGCTAAATAAAACTATTTTTAGTAGTATAGAATAAAGCGAGCCACGGAGGCCAAGGAGAGCTCTTTTGAGAGAAAAACAACAAATACCTTACAAGCATATTCATATGATCGCAATCTGCGGAACAGGAATGGCTGCCCTCGCAGGTTTACTCAAGAAAGCCGGTCACCATGTAAGCGGGTCAGACCGGGCCGTCTACCCGCCAATGAGCACACTGCTTGAACAAAATAATATTCATTGCAATCAAGGCTTTTCTGAAAAACACATCCATCCTCAAACCGACTGCGTCATTATCGGCAACGCCGTTTCAAAAGACAATCCCGAAGTCATTGAAACGATAAAAAGAAACCTGCCTTATCTTTCGATGGCCGAAGCCGTAGAACAATTTTTTTTAAAAAACAAACAGTCCCTGGTGGTTGCAGGGACCCATGGCAAAACCACAACCGCTTCCCTTCTGGCCGCTGTGCTGACCTCAGCAGGAAAGGACCCGGGGGCACTCATCGGAGGGTGGGTGAAAAATTTTGACAGCAACCACCGGCTTGGAGAAGGCCCCCATTTTGTCATTGAAGGCGATGAATACGATACGGCCTTTTTTGATAAAGGCCCGAAGTTTTTACATTACCGGCCAAGCCATGCCATTTTAACCAGCATCGAGTTTGATCACGCCGACATTTTTGAAGACTTGGCTGGAATACAGAATGCCTTTAAAAAATTCACGCACCTCATCCCGCCAGAGGGCATTTTACTGGCTTCCACTGGGTACGCTGCCATCAACCCGGTGATTCTGGGCGCCCCTTGCCGTGTGGAGCGATACTGTACAGAATTGGACCACACCCCCCCGTCGGACACAGAATGGCTGGCGCTGAACGTCCGGCAAAACGAAGCCTTCATGACATTTGAAATATCGTATCGGGGGAAAACCCTAGGGACGATAAAAAGCCCGCTTATGGGTCGGCACAACTTGAACAACAGCCTTGCAGTCATCGCACTAACCCATCATTTGGGGTTAACTTGGGACGAAATTCAAAAAGGAATCCTTTCTTTTGAGGGCGTCAAACGGCGGCAGGAAATTGCCGGGACCGTGGACGACATTATCGTGATGGACGATTTTGCCCACCACCCGACCGCAATCCAGGAAACCCTGTCGGCACTTCGCCTCAGATATCCTTCGCGCCGCCTTTGGGCTGTCTTCGAGCCCCGATCGGCCACCAGTCGGAGGCATATTTTCCAAGCCGGTTTTACCCAGGCCCTGCAACAGGCCGACCGAGTGATTCTGGCCGATCTTTTTTCACCGGAAAAAATCCCTGCGGATCTTCGGCTTCAACCAGAAAAAATAATCAGTGCGCTCAACCAGAAAGGGACTTCTGCCCTATTTTGCCCAAAACCGGATGAGATTGTACAAACCCTGGAAGAACAAGCCGCACCCGGAGATCTCATCTGTATCATGTCCAGCGGAAGCTTCGACGGCATTCACAAAAAACTTCTCGCAGGCCTTCAAAAACGCTCCCATCGCGGTCAGGCTGCACCCAAGCCATGAAGTCGATCACAGAAAAGCTGGCCTCCGGCCTCTCCAATTCTGTTTTTCCCGGAGCCGTTCTCCTCATTGCCCATAAAGGCAAGATCATTTACCACCAGGCCGCTGGGGTCACCACGAAGTCTTCCCAGGAAAAAAAAGAGCTCAACTGTGCCACTTATTTTGACCTCGCTTCTCTGACCAAACCTTTGGTGACCGCCGCCGCAGTGGCGGTATTACTCGATAAAAATGAATTGTCTTTAAAAGATGTTGTCAGCCAATACCTTCCGGGCGTCTCAGGGCCGGTAAAAAATCAGATGACGCTTTTTCACTTGCTCAACCACTGCGCCGGCCTCCCGGCCTGGAAAGCTTATTATAAAAATATCATTGAAGAAGATCAGAAAAGGCCCGGCTTCCTTGGCTCCGATGCGGCCAAAAAGGCAGTATTTAAATTAGCCCAAAATGAAACCCTCATCGCCGCTCCCGGAGAAAAAAGCCTTTACAGCGACATCGGATTTATCCTGCTTCAGGAAATCATCGAAATCATTTCCGGGACATCGCTTGATCAGTTTTTCAGCCAACAGATTGCGTCCTCCGTGTCCACTCCACTGGAGTCATTTTTCAGGCCGATTGCTCAAAAACCAGACCACTTTGAAAACATTCACTTTGCCCCAACAGAAGACGTTGACTGGCGGGGCGGGGTCATCGAAGGGCTTGTCCACGATCACAATGCCTTTGTCCTGGGCGGTGTGGCCGGACACGCCGGTCTCTTTTCGACGGCCGCCGGTGTTTATCAACTCGTCGGTTTATGGCAGGATGCGCTGGATCAAAACAAAAATTCTGTCCTGTTTGATCCCCAAATAGCCCGCCTTTTTACCACTCGGCAAATAGGAGAGCGTAGCCCGGCAGGATCGTCTTGGGCTCTGGGTTGGGACACCCCGTCTTGCAGTCCCGATGGATTGAGAATTTCATCTTCCGGACAATTTTTCTCAGCGAACAGTTTCGGACATCTGGGTTTTACAGGCACCTCGATCTGGGTCGATCCTGAAAATAAACTCACCGTTATTTTTTTAAGTCACCGCGTCCATCCAGATGCAAATAACAATGCCATTCGCCGCTTTCGCCCCGAACTGCACGATATCATTTTTAAAGAGGTGATCCATGGCTGATGCTTATCGTGCCCTCAAGATCAACAAACCACCCCCTTTAAAGGACGGCGGGACAATAGGAATCGTGGCTCCATCCGGCCGAGTGGATGCGGAAAAGCTTCATGAGGGCGTCCTGTGGTTGGAAAACTGCGGCTATCAGGTCATCCTCGGAAAACACCTTGAAAAACAGTTTCGATATTTTGCCGGGAAAGACCAGGAGCGGGCAGAAGATCTACAGCAGATGGTCCAAAACAAGTCTGTCGATGCAATCATTTGCGCACGCGGCGGCGTCGGTGCGGCCAGAATTCTCCCCTATCTTAATCTTGACCCTGTCCGGTCTTTTCCTAAAATTTTTGTTGGGTGCAGCGACATTACCACACTCCTCCTTTATTTAAATAAGATCTTAAGCTGGGTCGCTTTTCATGGTCCCATGGTTGCCACCATGTTCGGGAATAAGCCCTCACCACGCCTTTCTACTGAGTTGTTTCAAATACTTTCAGGAGAGATCCGCAACATGCATTTTGAAGGGACAAAAGGCCTTCGGGACGGAACAAGTGAGGGCATCTTAACCGGAGGCTGCCTGACATTGATGTGTACAAGCATCGGCACCCCTTATGAAATAGACACCAAAGGGACAATATTATTTATCGAAGATGTCAATGAAGCCCCCTTTCGGATCGACCGCATGCTTTCTTATTTAAAATCCCTTGGGAAATTTGAACATGTGCGCGGCGTCGTTTTTGGGCAAATGCCACAATGCAATCCGGAAGACCTGCCGGAAATTATTCTGGACATTTTGGGCGACTACACATTTCCCATCCTTTTTGGTTTCCCTTCAGGACATGGGGACAGCACGGCGACCCTGCCTTTCGGGCTAAATTTTCAGCTCAATGTCGACACCCTCTCCCTGAATATGAAAGAATCTGCGGTTCAGTAAACCTGTGATTGCCAGGCCACAATTTTCATCATTTCAAAGCCGGGACGGGGCGCATTTCCCCCGTTTATGGTAAGCTTTCTTGACAGATCTCGTTGAATACAGTTATATTTTCCCCCAATCTTGGGAAGGAGTACCGTCATGGTAAAAGTAAAGTTTTTCGCAGTACTTAAAGGCCTTGTTGGAAAAGAAGAAGTTACCGTTGACCTAGGAGGGGAAACCACCCTGGAACAACTGATTGAAAAACTAAAAACCGACTTGCCTCCATTGAAAGATATCATACAAAAAGGAGGCATTCTTATTTCGGTCAATCAGGAGGTGGTTGAAAAAGATGCCATCATCCAGGATGGGGATGAAATCGCCTTTCTCCCGCCCTTTGCGGGCGGCTGATCCCCTTCCCACAACACATCGTTCACCGCGTTATTAGAAAGGGTAGAAAATGAATCAAGATCGCATTCGGGTTCAAACAGAAGATTTTGGAGTAGAAGAAGAAACCAACAAGATTAAACAATCTTCAAAACGGATCGGGGGGATTGTGACCTTCCTGGGCGCTGCCCGGGATTTTTCCAAAGGGCAGGAAATCAACAAGATGTTCTTCGATCACTATCCGGGAATGGCAGAAAAGAAACTCGCTGATATCAGGGAACAGGCCCTCAAAGATTATGACATCATTGATGTCACCATCATTCACCGTGTTGGGGATATCTCTATTGGAGACAACATCGTGCTCATTATTGTGGGGGCAGAACATCGAAAAGATGCTTTCAGAGCCTGCTCATGGTGTATTGACGAACTCAAACGCATTACCCCCATCTGGAAAAAAGAAACCACCCCGGACGGCATTGTCTGGGTAGAAGAACACCCTTAAAGGGTACCATCACTCCAAGCCTGATCCACAATAAAATACAGGTGGATTATTTCGCAGTTTTTATGGGAGTCACTAAAGAAACGGTCTTTTTATCTTTTCGGGAGTCGGCTTTGGCCATCAGCTCCCGCATTTCGGCGGACTGAACCGACCCATTCGCTTTTTTTGACTTATCCAGCGCAAAATGAACACACTCAAGGACTTGCGACACCTGATGAATTTCCGGATCCGGAACTGAGGCAATCCCGATATTGACGGACAACCCCTGAGATTTTTTTGTCGATTTTCCAAAAGAAGATGCATTAATATTTTCAATAATGCGTGCTGCGATTTTTTCTGCTTCGCCCGACCCCTGCTTTTTAAGCAGCACCGCAAAACAGTCTTCACTATAACGCGCAGCGGTATCCGCACCACGAATTTGTTTTTGAATCACTCTGGCGATGGTTCTTAAGACCTCTTCAGTCACTTCCTGCGTTGAAGAGGAGCGAACCTTCTTAAACTGATCCACTTCAATCATTAAACACGCCAGAGGCTGTTTGGATTGACCCACTTCATCAAAGGCCTTGCTTAATACCCTTTCGTAATGGTCCTTGCTTAATAAGCCTGTTACCGGGTCATAAATGGCACCGGATTGAATATTGGAAAGCAGGGCTTCATATTCTTGTTCCTTTTCGCAAAGTGCGCCACGCAGGGACTTTTCCCGAAGCACCGCCGCCACTCTGGCTTTGATTTCAAGATCATCAACGGGTTTACTCACAATATCGGAAGCCCCTTCTTCCATGCATGAAATTCTGGCCTGAATTTCCGTTCGCCCCCCCAGGACAATAATCGGGATTTCTCTGGTTTCCGGGTTTAATTTGGCCCACCGGCAAATTTCAATGGCGGAGACATCCCGCAAAGACAGATCCACAAAAATAAGATCAGGCTTTTTCTCTACCGCCAAATGCATCCCTTCACGACCAGTTTCAGCCACGACTGCACCATGACCAAATGTCCCCAAAAGCGCCTTGAGTTGTTTCGCTTCAAAAACACTGTTTTCTATCACCAAAATATTTGCGCGCATATTTTCTCCTAAAAAACCCGAAAAAAAGAGGGGTTCCATTTCAAATAAAAAGTATCATAACGGCTTGATCTGTCAAGCGGCTCTCTCCGTTAAAACGCAAGGAAGCAGCAAGAATAGCGTCCCGCGCTTTGCCCTAAAAACCTCACAAATACACACCAGCTTTCATAGCGGATTCATCGACTAAAAAAGAGGATTGCCCCTTAATCGCTTCCCTTTTTTGGGCCTCCTCAAAAGGGGGATTGACTGTCCTAATGAGGTATGTTAAATATTTTTTCCAGGATTATAAAAAGTGAGTTTCTTAATGTGAAGACTTCGACCGCGACACTCGGATATACAGAACCTCAGCTCATATTGCACAACACTTCATCCTCCTAAACGACCGCTAAATTCATAGCAATACCGTCTTAAACCCGTACGGGTCAACTGGCCTTTGGGGATACGTCTCCAACAGGTGACTCAAAAACAAATATCCTGCTTATAGATATTGCCATTAGTTGAATAACAAAACATCGTCATCTTTAGTAAAACATTATATGAAAGAAGGAGGCGCCATGAACCAAGAAAAAATAACATTTTCATTTGGGAAAAACTGGCAAGACTACTTGAATACGGTTTCAGAAGAAGAAATCGACAAGGCCAAAGAAAATATTCAGCTCTGGTTAGGATCTGGTTTTGTTTCCGAAAAAACAGTACTCGATATCGGTTCCGGGTCCGGCATTCACTCATTGTCATATTATTTACTCGGGGCACAAAAAATATACTCTTTCGATTACGATGAACACAGCGTACAAGCCACCCAATCCTTATGGGAAAAAGAAGGCTGCCCCAAGAACTGGACCGTGACGCTGGGCTCTATTTTAGACAGTCATTTTCTAAAATCATTGGGTCAGTTTGATATTGTCTATTCCTGGGGAGTATTACATCACACCGGGTCAATGTGGGAAGCTGTAGAAAATGCATCTAAACTCGTAAAACCCGGAGGGCTGTTATGGATTTCTTTATACGCTAAAGGGCCACTCTACCCTAAACATTTGGCCTTGAAAAAAAAGTTTAATTCGGCTTCAAACCTCGGAAAACAGGGGATGATTTTCAAACGCATTGGCGGGAAAATGCTAAGGAGATTAAAAAACCTGGACAACCCCTTTACCTGGAATCAAAAAAAGGGACGAGGAATGAATGTATATCACGACATCGTGGATTGGCTTGGGGGCTTACCTTATGAAGTTGCAAGTGAAAACGAAGTCACCGTGTTTCTCAGAGAACGCGGGTTTATTCTTGAGAGGATCAAGGTAAAAACCGACGGCGGATGCAGTATTTACGTTTTTAGTTTACCTGAAACGACTGGATAGCCAGAAGGCACGAGTCATTGTTTCTTTCATGATTTCAACTAACACAAACCTGTCCTTTAGATCGCAATGCAATGGGCCCGGTTCAGGTTCTCAATCAAAGGGTTTAACTCATCCGGACGCAGGGCTTTAATCTCTCCCCGCTTCGGCCAGACCTTGAGTACAAAGCAGGATGGACCTTCAGGGGGCTGCTCCTTCGCAACAGCGCCAATAATCCACGTCGGCACCTTGTCTTTCTCATACTTATGTCGAAGCTTTGCCGCATAATTTTCAAAAAGCGCCTGATCCTTCGCTTCCGGGGCAAAGATCAACATGGAACTGGGCTGACCACATTTTTCACATAAATCAACCTTGAGTTGCACAGTTTCCATCTTGTCGGATGTTACAGAAGGAATCGTGACAAAAGACTCCCCTTCATTCAGGGTTTCGCTCACTTTCTCATGCAGTAAGGACATGATTTTCTGGCCGATCGGTTCCAGAATGGCCTTGCGTTGTTCAATGAAAGGGTCATCCTGATCGCCAAAAATCTCCACGGATAAATGGGTTTGTCCGCCGCCGACCCCTTGTAATAAGATACGGCCCAACTGACCCAGTTGCTTCTCTTCTACGGTATAGGCATAACCACCGTCCTCAAGGTCGCTTCTTTCCAATGTGATGCCTTCCGGCAACTTAAAATCTGATTCACTCATAGACCCGCCTGTTTTAAAGAGTGATTAATATGAAGTCATTCTGTTTTAAACGCAGACCCCTGTTATAAACGAAGCCATTATCCATCTTCAAGGCCGGAAGGTTTTCGCAGCTTCTTTTTCTGTTGAAGGTGTTGTTTTTCCTGAATTTCGCGAGCCTTGATTCTTCGAGGTTTTTTCGTTGGAATACGGCGTTTTTGTACCCGGTTTAAATCATCCAGTCGTTTGATGAGACGCTCAAAGGCCGTCTCCTTATTCCGTAGTTGAGATCGTGACTCCGTCGCCGTCACCACAATCCCCGAAGGATGATGCACTAAACGCACACCGGAATCCGTCACATTCCGGTGCTGTCCGCCCGGACCGCTCGCTCGGAAGGTCTGTATCGTCACCTCTTGTTTTAGAGTTTCAAGACGATCTGCCTCTCCCTGGCCCCCAATTTCATGAGATTCCTTTCCCGACTCAATCCTTTTATTTTTTTGAGACAATTTTTCTTCACTCATAAGAAATATTTCCCCCTGAACCTCCTCTCATCTTAACAAACTCCGGCTTGGCTGACCATCTCGATTTCCGACAACAGTCACCCTTCATTTCTAAACCCGCTCTGCAAGACAGACCTTTCCAGACGCGCCCTGCTTTTTTTCTTGACCTGTCTTATCGGCTTGTGACAGTAATATGTCCTGAAAACTGGGGACTATAACGGAGGGACTATGGCCATTCGCGTTGCAATTCATCATCACACCTCCTATACCTTCGACCGGCCCGTTCAACTCACCCCCCATACCTTCAGACTTCGGCCTGCAGTCCATTCACGGACGCCGGTCAAGTCCTATGCCTTCCGAATCATTCCGGAGAAACACTTTCTCAATTGGCAGCAAGACCCCTTTGGCAACTATCAGGCGCGGGTCGTTTTTCCTGAAAAGACCACAGAGCTGAAGGTTGAAGTTGAAGTTGTCGCAGAAATGACCGTGATCAACCCCTTCGACTTCTTTTTGGAAGAAGCCGCGGAAGCGTTTCCCTTTACCTATGAGGACGCGCTCAAAAAGGAACTGTCACCTTATTTAGAGATCACCGAAAGCGGGCCGCTTTTAAAACAATGGATAAGCCAAGTGGATCTTAAAAAGCGGCGCACCGTTGACTTCCTGGTCGAACTCAATCGACGTCTGTCCGAAGAAATTCGGTATACCATTCGTATGGAACCCGGCGTGCAAAGCTGCGAAGAAACCCTGGGAAAGGCCCTGGGCTCCTGCCGGGATACAGGCTGGTTGTTGGTCCAGATTTTACGTCATTTAGGACTGGCGGCTCGTTTTGTTTCCGGCTACCTCATCCAACTGACCGCAGACGAAAAATCACTCGACGGACCATCCGGGCCGGAGCAGGATTTTACAGACCTTCATGCCTGGGCCGAAGTTTACCTGCCCGGCGCAGGCTGGGTGGGTTTGGACCCGACTTCCGGCCTGCTTGCAGGCGAGGGACATATCCCCCTGGCCTGTACCCCGCACCCGGCAAGCGCCGCGCCGGTCACGGGCGCAATGGATGAATGTGAAGTCAAATTTGAATTTTTCAACAAAGTAGAACGAATCCATGAAGATCCGCGGGTCACCAAACCTTATTCGGACGCGCAATGGGCCATGATCGACGCACTCGGTGAAAAAGTGGAGGAGGACCTCATTGCCGGGGATGTGCGTCTCACCATGGGCGGTGAGCCGACCTTTGTTTCCATCGACGACATGGAAGGGGCCGAATGGAACACCCGCGCAGACGGGCCGCACAAGCGCCAGTTGGCGCATCAACTGCTCAGGCGGCTGCAAGCCCATTTCAATCCGGGCGCCTTACTGCATTTTGGACAAGGCAAGTGGTATCCGGGGGAAATCCTGCCACGCTGGCAATATGCCTGTTTTTGGAGAAAAGACGGCCATCCTGTTTGGCAAAACCCGGCACTTTTGGCAGAGATCACCAAAGATTACGGATTTAAAGCCCCCGACGCAAAACGCTTTGTCGACACGCTGGCCAAACATCTCGGCGTTGCCCCTCAAAATGCCACAGCCGCCTATGAAGATACATTTTACTATCTCTGGAAAGAAGGAACGCTGCCTGAAAATATTGATCCGCTAAAACACAACCTGAAGGATGATGTCGAGCGCCGCTACCTGGCCCAATTGCTGGACAAAGGTCTGGCAAACCCGGCAGGCTACGTCCTACCGCTCAAGTGGGATGATAAGGCAGAAAGCTGGCGAAGCGGCCCCTGGACTTTTCGCCGGGGGCACATGGCCCTGATTCCCGGAAATTCCCCAATGGGGCTTCGCCTGCCGCTCGACAGCCTGCCCTGGGTCCCCCCGGAAAAAAGGGAACCCCAGCACGAGCGAAGTCTTTTTGAACCTTTACCGGAACTGGGGGATGATTATGGCGAAGTCACGCGCCGATACAACACACTGGAAGAAGCTCCCCCCGGCCCGTCCGACATGCGGGAGCCGCCCTTGGCCGACCCGGCGCAAGCCCCCCCACACACAGCGGCCTGTGTCGAATGCCGTGAAGGGCGCTTGCATGTCTTTTTTCCGCCCTTCACGCACCTCGAACATTATTTGAAGCTCACCGCTGCCGTTGAAGCGACCGCAGCGGCCTTGTCCCTGCCCGTCGTTCTGGAAGGCTACGAACCCCCGCAGGACAACCGCATCGAACGCCTGATGGTCACGCCCGATCCCGGCGTGATCGAAGTCAACGTCCACCCGGCAAAACACTGGCGGGATTTGGCGGACAATACAACTGCGCTTTATGAAATTGCGCGGAACTGCCGTCTCGGCACCGAAAAGTTTATGCTTGACGGCCGCCACACCGGCACCGGCGGCGGGAACCACATCACCATCGGCGGCGCAACGCCCGCAGACAGTCCCTTGCTCCGCCGGCCTGATTTACTGCGCAGTCTCATTACCTATTGGCAGCACCACCCCGGATTGTCCTATCTTTTTTCAGGCATGTTTATCGGGCCGACAAGCCAGGCGCCCCGTGTGGACGAAGGACGCGACGACGCGCTCTATGAGCTGGAAATCGCCTTTCAGCAGATGCCCGAAGGCAATGTCCCTTCTCCGTGGCTCGTGGACCGCCTTTTGAGGAATCTGCTCGTGGATATCACCGGGAATACGCATCGCGCCGAATTTTGTATCGACAAACTTTACTCCCCCGACCGGCAATCGGGACGCCTCGGCCTGCTCGAACTCCGGGCCTTTGAAATGCCGCCGCACGCGCGCATGGCACTGGTTCAGGCCCTGCTGTTGCGCACCCTTATTGCCACTTTTTGGGAAAAACCCTATACCCGCCCGCTCGTGCGTTGGGGGACAGAACTGCATGACCGCTTTCTACTGTCTTATTATGTCCGGGAAGACATGAAAGATGTCGTGTCGGATTTAAAAACAGCGGGTTACGATTTTATTCTGGAGTGGCTCGATCCTTTTTTTGAATTTCGCTTCCCCCGTTATGGCACCGTCATGGTTGAAAATATTGAAATGGAACTGCGTTTTGCCATCGAACCCTGGCATGTACTGGGCGAAGAAGTCTCGAATCTCGGAACGGCCCGTTTCGTGGATTCTTCCGTGGAACGCCTGCAACTACGTGTGTCCGGGTTCAATGAAGCCCGTTATGTCGTCGCGGTCAACGGGCGTCACTTGCCGCTGCGCCCCACCGGACGCCAGGAAGAATTTGTCGCCGGCGTCCGATACCGGGCCTGGCAGCCGCCCTCTGCACTGCATCCGACCATTCGACCGCATTCACCCCTGGTTTTTGAGCTCATCGACACCTGGAACGGGTGCGCCATCGGGGGCTGCAGTTATCATGTCTCTCACCCCGGCGGCCGGAGTTATGATGTGTTCCCGGTGAATGCTTACGAAGCCGAAGCACGACGGATGGCCCATTTTTGGGACATTGGTCACAACCGGGGAATTATTGAAACCCCGCCTGCAATCGGAGGTCTTGGGAAATTCTCTGCCAGGCACCATCCGCCGCTGGAAACCACGCCACCGCTGGAAGAGCCCAATGAAGATTTTCCCTGCACACTGGATTTAAGACGAAAGTTTCAATAACCGCCGCCAGGAGGTCAGCCTTTTAAATGAATGACATGGAACCATCACTGCCCCGAAAAATACAACCTGGTATCGGTGTTCAATATTACGCCACCCAGCTCGGCACCTATGACGAGATGCATGCAAAAGAAGGACAACTTTTGCCCCACTGGGAATATTTAATGACGGCACTCGACCGCCTTGGCAGTGACGGGCTGGAACGCAGGAGAAAAGAAGCAGACCGCTTATTACGGGAAACCGGGGTGACCTATAATGTCTATGACGACCCGCGCGGCACCTCCAATCCGTGGCGTCTCGATCCAGTTCCCTTATTAATTAGCAGCGAAGAATGGTTGAGTATTGAGCGTGGACTGATCCAGCGCGTTGAGTTGCTTGATTTAATCTTAACGGATCTTTACGGGCCCCAGGAATTAATCAAAAAGGGCCTGCTCCCCATGGAACTGGTTTACAGCCACCTTGGATTTTTACGTCCATGTATGGATATTCCCAAACCGGCTTATCACCATTTGATTATTCATTCCTCAAATTTGGCGCGAGGGCCGGATGGACGGATGTGGGTTCTGGATGACCGGACACAAGCGCCTTCCGGCGCGGGATATGCCCTGGAAAACCGGACGGTCATGATGCGGATTTTGCCCAGTCTTTTTCGCGATGCACAGGTGCATCGGCTGGCGGTTTTTTTCAGGGGCTTGCGCACGGGCCTGGCGAACATCGCCCCTCAAAACAAAGACAACCCGCACATTGTCGTGTTGACCCCCGGTCCGTTGAATGAAACCTATTTTGAACAGGCCTACCTCGCGGCCTACCTGGGCTATACCCTGGTTCAAGGCGATGACCTCATGGTCCGGGACGGAAAAGTCTGGCTCAAATCCCTGCAGGGGCTTCAGCAGGTGGATGTCATTTTGCGCCGGCTGGATGATTACTTCTGTGATCCATTGGAACTGAGGAGTGATTCACAACTGGGGGTCACCGGCCTGGTGGAAGCCTCCCGACTGGGCAATGTCGCCATTGCCAATCCTATCGGCAGCAGCATTCTGGAAAATCCGGGGCTGCTCGCATTTTTACCGGAAATCGCCCGTTATTTTCTGGGTGAGGATTTAAAACTCCCTTCTGTGGCGACCTGGTGGTGCGGACAAAACCGGGAGCGGGAATTTGTGTTAAATAACCTGGATCAGATGGTGATTAAACCCACAAACCGAAATGCGGCCAATCATGCCATTTTTGGTGCAGACCTCAGCCAGGAAGAACGAAAAACCTTATCCGACCGTATTCGGGCCAAACCGCATTTGTTTGTCGGGCAGCAGCAAGTGAGCTTTTCAACCGCTCCCTCATTTGTCGACGGCCAAATCGAACCCCGCCATGCCATTCTACGCACTTTTCAGGTCGCGCGTGACCGGGACTACGTGGTCATGCCGGGGGGCCTGACGCGAATCGCCCCGCAAAAGGGCGCCTTCGTGGTTTCCAACCAGGCTGGCGGGGTCAGCAAGGACACCTGGGTGCTGGCATCCGAGCCCGAAAAACAGGTCAGCCTCTGGCTGCAGCCACAGCGCGGACAACGCATTGAACCCCTGGTCGGCCCCTTGCCCAGCCGATCGGCTGAAAACTTATTCTGGGTCGCTCGATACGCGGAGCGTGCGGAAGTTTCCGCCCGTCTGATGCGAACCGTGTTACAAAAGTTACAGGAATCCCGTGAATTTCACGACCCCAATGACTATGCCTGTCTCGCATATTTATTGTGCGCAATCACCCACGTGACCGGCACCTATCCCGGTTTTGTCGGCAAAGGCGGCAAGAAAAAACAAAATGACCCCAGAGATGAACTTTTGTCTCTGGCACTGGAAGCCACGCGGGAAGGCAGCCTTGCCCACACCTTGCAGTCTTTTACCCATTCCGCTTTTTCTGTAAGAGACCTGTGGTCGTCAGACACCTGGCGTATGGTGGATAAAATTCAACAACGCTGGCAAAACAACCAGAATATTCAAAAACCCAGGCTGGACCACCTTGAAGACCGGCTCAATCGCTTGATTATCAATCTGGTGGCCTTTAGCGGCTTAACGACAGAAAGCATGGTGCGGGAAACCGGGTGGCTCCTGCTGGATATCGGGCGTCGGCTGGAGCGGGCGCTTTGCAGTATTTCCCTGCTTCGGGGCACCCTGGTCCCCAAGCATGACTCTGCCGTTGAAAACCAGGTAATGGAGGCGGTTTTAGCGACTTGTGAAAGCGTCATTACGTTTCGACGCCGATACCGCGCCTTTATGCAGCTTCCCACTGTTATAGAACTTTTAATCCTGGATGAAAATCATCCGCGTGCCCTGGCCTATCAAATCAAAAAACTGAAAATACATATTGAAGCCCTTCCCAGGGAACAACGCTCTCAACGTCTTTACCCGGAAGAACGGCTCATACTGGAAACCTACACCGAAATGCGATTGGCAGAAGCTTCAATGCTTTCTAAAAACAGCACAACCGGCATTCACAAAAACCTGGATCACCTGCTTTCCGGTCTTTCCAGACGGCTTTGGGAGCTTTCGGATGTTATTTCTAACACCTATTTCAGCCATGCGCAAAGCTCGAAATTAATCGAAACCACCCCTGTGGAGGATGAACTATGAATTACCGGGTTGTGCACCAAACCATTTATGAATACAGCAGCCCAGTCGGACTTTGCCACAATGAAGCCCGTCTAAAACCACGTGACTTTGCCCACCAAAACTGCTTGAATACCTTTATCCATATTGATCCTAAGCCATCGGATTTTCTTGAGCGGCGTGATTTTTTTGGTAATCGGACGGCGTATTTTTCAATCCAGCAGCCCCACAAAAAATTAATCGTCACCGCAACAAGTGATATTGCCATTTCCCCGCAGCAAACACTTTTTGAGCTTGGCAACGATCTGGCCTGGGAAAATGTCCGTGACCGCCTGCGGACCGACTTTTCTCCGGACACCTTAAGTGCGCTGCAATACACCCTTGATTCCCCCATGATCGAAATCAATAATGCCCTCGCCGAATACGGGCGGCCCTCTTTTCCTCCGGGACAGCCCCTTATTGCCGGTGTTCGGGATTTGATGCAACGGATACACAGCGATTTTACCTATGACCCCGAATTCACCTCTATCGCAACCCCGCTATCCGATGTTTTGTCCCACCGAAGAGGGGTCTGCCAGGATTTTGCCCACCTCGCCATCGGCGGCCTGCGCGCACAAGGCCTGGCCGCACGTTATATCAGCGGCTACCTTGAAACACTCCCCCCCCCAGGCAAGGAAAAACTGGTGGGTTCAGACGCCTCACATGCCTGGTTTTCAGTCTATTTACCTGAGAACGGCTGGGTGGATTTTGACCCGACCAACAATCAAATGCCGATGGATCAGCATATCACTGTCGCCTGGGGACGTGATTTTTCCGACGTGACCCCGCTCAAAGGGATTGCATTTGGCGGAGGGAACCATAAACTGAAAGTCTCAGTGGACGTCAGCAAACGACAGTAAACCCCGGCACGGCCCAATCAGCCTGTCCGGTTTGACCCGCAGGGGTGTGGCCTGTTGTGGCGCTTTAACGCACATCCTCCCATCCACCGCCTCTCATGAATCCCTTTCGCATCCCCCTTAAAGCGTGATAAAATTCATGAGTTTTTTTAATGTATTAATCAGGGAGCGACACCGATTTCTGCAAAAAGAGCCGATGCGGATTCCAATCTCGCACAGGTTAAAAAAGTCCTACTTTTTATCCTTTTTTTGAATCTGGCCACTGCACTGGCAAAATTCTTGTGGGGCACATTCAGCCACTCCATCAGCATGCAGGCAGACGGCATCCACTCTTTCCTGGACGCCACATCCAATGTCACCGGCCTGATTGGGGTATGGTTCGCTTCGCACCCGCCGGATAAGGAGCACCCTTACGGACATCAAAAATTTGAAACCTTTGCCGCATTCTGTATTTCGGTCTTTCTCTTTTTGGGATGTTTCAACGTGCTCAAAGCCAGTTATACCAGGTTTCAAGATGGCGCAACCGTCGAGGTGACTTCAACCAGTTTTACCATTATGATCATTACACTGGTGATAAATGTTTTTATTACACGTTATGAAAGACGAGAAGGAACCCGTTTGAAAAGCGAAGTCCTTCTGGCGGATTCAGCCCACACCCAAAGCGATATCTATGTCTCCTTATCGGTCATCGGGAGCCTCATTGCCGGGAAACTCGGCTACCCAAAGCTTGATCCGGTGATTGCGGTACTGATCGCGGGTTTTATTGGAAAGGTCGGATGGGAAATTTTACTTGAAAGCTCAAAAGTTCTCACCGATGTGTCCAGAATCGAACCCCGAAAAATCATCGAAATCGTCATGGCACTCCCGGAGGTCGAAGCCTGCCACGCCGTCCGTACACGCGGCAGCATGAACCATGTCCACGTTGACCTTCATATTCATGTGATTCCGGACATGTCCATTGAAGCCGCACACGAAGTGGCGCATGTCGTCGAAGATAAAATCATGGAAAATTTTTCTGAAGTGGCGGAAGTCATCGTCCACCTCGAACCCCATATTCCAGGTTTGAAAAATGATTAAAGTCATCTTTTTAAGAGGGGACAGACATCCATGAAACCCATTATCGCCATAACAATGGGAGATCCCTGCGGAATAGGGCCTGAAGTCATCGTAAAAGGACTCAGGGACAAAGGCCTCTATCAAGTCTGTCAACCCCTGGTCATCGGAAACACCATGGTCATGCGGGAGGCTGCGGCACACTTCGCGCCTGAAATCCTCATCCGGGCTGTGCAAAAAGTCTCTGAAGCGGAATTTCAACCCGGCCAGTTGGACATACTGGATCAGAATGCAGGCGATGAAACACCTGAAGAACCTTCTTTTCTGCCCGGTGTACTAAATCGCCATGCGGCACAAGCCGCTTTAAAGGCGATCAAAACCGCCGCAGCGCTGGCACTCGCGCGCGACATTCACGGCATCGCCACCGCCCCGATCAATAAGGAAGGCATGAAGGACATCGGGTTTGCCTTTCCCGGACATACGGAATATTTTGCGAAAGCGGCGAATACTGATCATTTCGGCATGATGATGGTGGGAGGCCGGCTTAAAATCATGCTGACATCGATTCACATACCTTTGAAAGACGCCATTGCCCAACTCAATCCGGACGACCTTTTAAACACCCTTCGGCTGACCGGCGCGGCCCTGAAACAGGATTTTGGCCTAACCCGTCCGCACATTGCTGTGGCCGGACTAAACCCGCACGCGGGTGAACGCGGTCTCCTGGGACAGGAAGAGAAAGATTCCGTGTTGCCCGCCATTCAAGCCGCGCAAAAAGAAGGGCTCCATGTCAGTGGCCCTTATCCCGCCGATACGCTTTTTTACAAACTCCAGCAACAGCAATTTGACGCAGCCGTCGCCTTGTATCATGATCAGGCCCTGATTCCCATCAAACTGATTGCCTTTGGCAATGCAGTAAATCTCACTGCCGGGCTTCCTTTTATCCGAACCTCGGTGGATCATGGAACCGCCTTTGATATCGCAGGTCAGGGCATTGCCGATCCGGGGAGTTTACAAGCGGCGGTTCGGCTGGCCGCGGTCATGGCGTCTCATCGTTACGCACCACTAAAGAATAAAAAATTTTGAGCAAAGCACATGTCTGTACGATCACATAACCCTGTTGATCCCAATTCGATTAAAGCAAAAAAACGGTGGGGACAAAATTTTTTAACTGATGGAAATATTCGGAGAAAGATTCTGGATTGCGCAGAGGTCCAACCAGGGGAAAGCGTGCTCGAAATCGGTCCCGGCAAGGGATTTCTCACCCAAGGATTACTTGAACGCGGTGCAAAAGTGACCGCCGTTGAAATTGATTCCGCTTTGGTCAGGATCATCCGCTCGAAAATGGAGCACCCTTTAAACGAACAGGAATCTCGCGTTTACCAAAACTTGACCCTCATACAGGACGACGCGCTGAAGTATCACTTTAACAATCTGGATAAACCGTTCAAGGTGGTCGCCAATTTGCCTTATTATATTTCAACACCGCTTCTTTTCCGTTTTCTTAAAGAAAGAAAACACATCTCCCGGATGGTACTGATGCTTCAGAAAGAGGTCGCTGAAAGAATCACCGCAAAAACAGGGAGTAAAACATATGGCGCACTCTCTGTCGTACTTCAATTTTATGCGGATGTGCGAATCGAACACACCGTTTCACCACACTGTTTCCAACCCAAACCTAAAGTGGCCTCTGCAATAATATCCATCAGGCCGCTGCAAAAAACACGCATTCATGTACGGGATGAAGCACTTTTCCTGAAAGTCGTAAAAGGCGCTTTTTTATACCGAAGAAAGCGCCTGAGAAATGCGCTCTGCTGCGCCGGCTTCCACGAACCCTGGGTCAAGGCGGCCTTACAGTCCGCAGCTTGCGATGGAGACCGCCGGGGGGAAACCTTGGAGATGAGTGAATTTGCTGCGTTATCAGATGCCCTCGATATCTGCATAAAGGGAATCCCAAAAGAGGTTTAGCCCCATATTTCCCTGCTGATTGATAATGGAAAACGTCTGTGATAGATTTATTTGAGTTTATATGATGAAAATGAGGTCAAAAAATATGGTCTCGAAAGGTGTTGAAAGACACTATCTGGATGAGGTCATCGGCACAGGCCTTATCCTCTTCGGTCTGCTCATTGCAGTCAGCCTAGCCACCTATCATGCGACAGACCCTTCGTTTTCAACAATCACCTCCAACAACGATGTCCAAAACGCCATTGGTAAAATCGGTGCGTTGTTTTCAGATATCGTTGTCCAGACTTTCGGTATTTCTTCATACCTGCTCCCGTTTTTTATTATCATTGTGGGGATTAAGCAAATTCGCCTCAAACCGCCCGCCCGAGACATCAAGGCATTCCTCATCGGATTTGTTTTAATGACACTCTCCCTTTCCGCCCTCAGGGTTTTTATGTGGACCGGACTTGAACTAAATCCCGTACAGAGAATGCTTCCCTACAATAAAGGCGGAATCATCGGAGAATTCATTGCTTCTTTTTTTCTGGACTATTTTGCAGTGACCGGCGCCTACATTATTTTTTCATCCCTGTTTCTAATCGGCATTATGCTTGCCTTCCCCTTTTCTCCGATACAAACCGCGCAACAATCCTTTAATGGATTTCGGATATTCAATGCATGGTGGCGTAAAAAACTGTTCCAAGGGGAAAAAAGACAACCCCGTTTTCAGGACAGTCTCAAATTGGGTGGGAATATGGGCGGCCTAACAATAAAATCGGACAACGACTCGGAACAAAATATCCCGGAAGTCGCACCGCCTCCGCCCCGTATTACCACAAAACCGGAACAGGAAGTTTTTGATTTCAACCGGGAAGAGGAGATCGGGGACTACAAACTGCCCCCTTTATCCCTTTTGTCCGATCCACCCCTGATGACCGGCGGCATGACACAAAAAGAACTGATCACACAGTCCACCATTCTTCAAAAAAAGCTCCTCGATTTTGGCGTGGAAGGCCGAGTCACGCAGGTACATCCCGGTCCTGTTATCACAATGTTTGAATTTGAACCCGCCGCAGGAGTCAAGTTAAGCCGCATAACCAACCTGTCGGATGATCTCGCGCTGGGCATGCGAGCGCTTTCCGTGCGGATTGTGGCACCCCTTCCCGGAAAAGCAACTGTGGGAATCGAAATTCCAAATCATAAGCGGGAGCCCGTTTTTCTAAAGGAAATCCTTTCGTCTCCTTCTTATAACCGAATGAGTTCCAATCTGCGTTTGGCATTGGGAAAAGACATCTTTGGGACATCCGTTTCAACCGACCTGGCTAAAATGCCGCACTTGCTCATCGCCGGGGCGACCGGGTCCGGAAAAAGTGTCGGGCTCAACGGCATGGTGCTGTCATTGCTTTTTTCCTCTACCCCGGCAGAAGTTAAAATGTTGATGATCGACCCGAAAATGCTTGAATTTTCTCTTTACGACGGGATTCCTCATCTCATAACCCCCGTCATTGTTCGTCCCAAGGCCGCCGCCGAAGCCCTGAAAAAAATGGTGGCTGAAATGCAGCGCCGCTACGAACTGCTCTCTGAAAAAGGGGTCAGAAACATTGATGCCTACAATAAAGTGGCCGCACAATCCGATGACTTGAGCCTGCTGCCCTACATTGTTGTTTTTATTGATGAGCTTGCAGATTTAATGATGGTCGCCGCCCGGCAGGTCGAAGATTCCATCGCACGCCTGGCACAGATGGCCCGCGCGGCAGGGATTCATCTTGTCCTCGCGACACAACGGCCTTCCGTCGATGTACTGACCGGCTTGATCAAGGCCAACTTTCCCGCGCGGATGGCCTTTAATGTCTCCTCAAAAACGGATTCACGAACCATTCTGGATGCAAATGGCGCTGAAAAACTGTTAGGAAAAGGGGACATGCTTTATCTCTCCGCCGGCACAGGAAAACTCACCCGTGTTCACGGGGCTTATATTTCCGAGGAAGAAGTTAAAAAAGTGGTTTCATTTATCAAAGGACAATCGCAAGCGCACTATGACGAAGTTTTTTCAGAAAACGAATCCACAGAAAAAGAATATACCGGTGATGAAGAACGGGACGAACGATACGAAGATGCCAGAGAATTGGTCATTTCAACCGGACAAGCATCGGCCTCTTTTCTCCAACGCCGGATGCGGGTGGGATATCCCAGGGCGGCCCGTATGATTGAAATGATGGAAGAAGACGGGCTTGTCGGTCCCGCCATTGGCAGTAAACCCAGAGAAATACTTATCCGAAAGGAAGAAGGAGACCGCGCACCATGATCATTTTTGTACACCACCTTCACACACAACTCTGCCGATGGCGTTTCCTGCTCGTTGCCGTTCTCTTGCTCGGTCTCCCACAAACCGCAAGGAGCGAAGCTGCGTCCGAATCGGAGACGGCGCTGAGTAAGGCGATCAAGGAAATTCACCAAACCTATGAAAAAATACAGGATTTACAAGCCGATTTTGTACAAACCGTTGAAATTCAAGGCTTTGACACGACCTACGTGTCCACTGGAAAAGTGTTCATAAAAAAAGGGAAAATGCTTTGGGACTATATCGAACCCGGCAAACAAATGATCTATGTCAACGATGGCGGATTTGAATACTATGTCCCGGATCACAAACAGGTCATCCGAAGCCGGGTTGGAGGCCAATCAGACAGCCACCTCCCTTTACAACTGCTTTCCGGGCTGGGTCGCCTTGATCAGGATTTTAAGGTTTCCTTTGCCATTGAACCTCCAAAGCCCGGGGAGGCCGTACACCTCAAGCTGGTTCCGAATAACAATATGGGCCTGATTCACATCGATATCACCGTCATTCCTTCATCTCAAATCAAAGGCCTCGTGATTGACCAGGTCGTGCTTTATGAACAAAATGGCAACATCTCCACCTCCATCTTTGAAAAAGTCAAAATCAACCAAGGACTGAACGATACCCTGTTTGATTTTGAAATTCCGGACGACGTTGAAGTGATCGACGGTCCATGAAGAAGCTTTCGTTTAATTGACAGATGCCAATCGATCTGCTAAAAAACCCTTCTCATCATCTCGGTTTTTCAGGATGGGCGATTAGCTCAGTGGTAGAGCGCTTCCTTCACACGGAAGAGGTCGCAGGTTCGATACCCGCATCGCCTACCAGGATTTTTATCTCATTACATTCTATAAAGGCTGTCTTTTTTGTCTGGGTTTTATGACTGAACTCAACCACACAATCACAGGCTGGGCAATCCCGGATGTAAATCAGAATACGGCCGGCATCAATGGGGTGGTACGTCAGCAACAAAAACAAAAGATACCATACAAATCTCTTGACCTCTTGTCCAGATTCACCCGACTTTAAGGCACTGAAAAGGCAGGCTGCGCTTTTGTTGAAGGAACAAAAAATAAAAAACCGCCCACGGCCCTTCATTCAAAACCCTTCCTTCCGAAGCCCGTATCGTCAACAACAGGCTTCATCCCCAAGCCGGTCTCTTCAACGAATGATAGGCAATTATGCCCTCCAAAATGGAAATCACGCGCCGTCAAACCTTTGTTCAGGAGTCGGACAACCCGACCCCGGATCGCTTGGGACAAATACAAGGCCACCCACAAATATACTGCAACGTCAGGAAGCCGGGACAGGAGGATCGGAATCTGGCCCAGAGCTGGACCTTCGCCTGTCACTGCCGCTCGCCACCCCTGAAGGAACTCCCTGTGAAGGGACACAATTGCAAACCATCACGACCTTAACGGAAACCGCCCAAACCTGGAGGACAGGGGCATTAAGCTGGCTGGATAATTTTCAAACCCATGTCCGTCGATTTGCACCACACACAGAAGGCCGGTTTTCCCGGATAGGCCCGGTCGTTTACCGTGAGCTGCAAATGCTGAATGCCCATTTTGGCATACAGGAACCCCTCTGGAGAAACCGCCGCCAGCGCTGGCCAATGTCGGAAAGCGACGAATTCCCTGTCGAAAGTTTTGAAGATTTTGCAAACAGTATTAATCCGATCCGCAGAAATTTCTCTGGGGTGACCCTCAGCGGGCTGTCCCCTTACTGCTCGGATACCTGCCCGCAAAACGGAGAAGGCGCAGACCGATTGGGAAGTTCCCACCCGGGATCAAATACCTATACGATGTTTTTTGGATGTTTTACCGACAATATTGCAGAACAAAGATTAACCGGGGTGATACTCCATGAAGCTTTTCATGCAAGTTACAGTGACTTTAACCACGACACCTATTCCTTCCAGGATCATTACCCGGGCCGCAATGCGCTCACCAACGCGGATTCATATGCCACATTTGCCGCACACGCAACATTAGGTCGGGATTACAGACGTTTTTTTAGACCGGCTGAAGCAATGGAAATCACAGGGGAGATTCCCTCAACTCAATCTGAGTAAACAGAATCTGTTCCGTTTAAATCCCATGGTCGATCACAGAATCAATACGGGTTTTTTCAGCCTAAAACTATTTTAGAGTCCGTGCCGCGCCCAAACTCTTTGGAGCTTACAAAGACCCTTTCAATACCGTCGACGGCTTAAAGCGAATCGACTTGGAGGCTTTGATCTTGATTGTTTCTCCCGTTTTCGGGTTTCGTCCCTTTCGGGCCGCACGCTTGGTGAGAATAAAAGTACCAAAACCGGGGACACCTTGTTTCCCTTCTTTTTTAACTGCCTTTCCGATTGAGGTGAATGTTTCAGAAATCACCGCATCCACCATCTTTTTACTCACATCCATTTTCGTACTTTTAGAAACAGACTTGGTAATCTTTTCAATCAACTCCGCTTTGGTCATATGTTCTCCTTTTAAAAAACTCCGTTAATATATAGTAGAACTCTATCCATAAATCCCAAAAAAGTCAAAACAAAGTGCAAGGTATGCCTTGTTATTTCTTGTATGTCCTTACCATTGCCTGCCCTTGACATCAACTGCACCCGGACTCTTTTTGGATAAAACTTAAATATAATACGCAGAATTTCAAACGAACTTTCATCGGCACAAATAGACAAAAGTGATAGACTAGAAAAGACGATCAACAGGCAAACCCAATGTCACAGACACATTCTTCAGGAGGAATAAAAGAATCAAAGCTGTCTTTTTCTCAATCTTCCGTACTGTCTTTTAAAACAGGGGAGGTTGTTACAGCCAAAATATTACAGCGGCTTGGCCCGAATACCGTATTGATCCAGCTCAAAAACAATATCATTAAAGCCAAGACAGCGCGGATACTTCCTGAAGGGATACAAGCACACTTTAAAGTCATCTCAACTGAAAAAGAAATTCAGTTAAAACCACTTTTTTCTTTGACAAGTCCGGAAGAGATATTCTTACATGCCCTTCAATTTCACAAGGGAAAGGGACGCCCTCTTTCTGAAATTCAAAGCGCCTTGCACCGTTTGATGTCGTTGCCAAAAGCTGTTCAAAAACAATGGCCTGATGTCTCCATTCTCAATCAGCTCATGCGAGGCATTTTGGATTTGTCAGGAGGGCAAATAAAGACCCTGCTTGAATCTTCAGGATTATTTTTTGAAAACAAACTCAAAAAACTAATACAACACTCAAGGTCCGAAGACATGAGTGAAAGTGACCTGACTCTTGAATTATCAAATATCCTGAAAAATGATTTGAAAGGAATTTTATTAACGATACAAAACCATCTTAAAGACCGAAGCCTTCTCGAATTGTTGGCAAAACACAAAATTGTTCTGCGTGATTTGGAAGCCTCCGTTGAGCTTCTGTTATCAGAAATTACGGCCCGGCAGATACGCTCGAAACAAAACCACACCCTGCAATACTTTCTCCCTGTGGCCTGGGAAGGGTTAGAGCGAGGAGAAATAATACTTAAAAAAAACGGCTCAAAAAAATTATACACAAGGGATGCCGCTCAAAATGCCTGCATGATTCAACTGGATTTGGGAAAAGCGGGGAAGATCAGTATTCACATTCAAATGATTTCAAAAAAATTCCATTTAAATTTCGCAGCGGAAAACCCAAAGCTTGCCGAACGCATACAGAAAGAGACCCCTGAACTTCAATCCCGGTTTCAGCAGTCAGACCTGCAATGGGGCGACCTGACAGTACACCATCAGGAAAAAATACACTTTGAACAAACGATCGAAAAAGGAATCGATATTAAAGTATGAGTGAAGAACTAAAAAAAGCTGTTGCACTGAAATACACACATGGTACTGATTTTGCCCCATATGTCTTGGCTCAGGGAAACGGGCGGCTTGCCGATGAAATGATTGAAATCGCCCGCAGGGAAAATATTTACATTCACGAAGACAAAGACATGATCGAAATCCTGTCTTCACTCGACCAAACCGCTCATATCCCCCCGGAGTTATACCGGGCCGTTGCCGAGACCCTGGCTTTTGTCTATGCCGTAAGCGGAAAATTCTAGACACATCCCGTAAGCGGGTAACAGTCGACTTCCAGGCTTGTCCTTTTATATGAGTCAATTTAATTTCATGACTCCTATTTCCATGACGCAACTTGTTTAAACAATAATAAAATGTTAATTTTTCCAAGCATTCACCCTTTGTATTCTGACGGAGCCGAATGGACAGTTTCGATGTCGTCATTGCTGGAGCAGGACCCGCAGGAGGTCAGGCCGCACGCCTGCTCTCAAAAAAAGGATTTAAAACATTATTGCTTGAAAAAGCGCCCTCTTTTTCAAGCAATGATTTTTCAAGCGGCGGCGCCCCGCTTGAAATATTAGATGATTTTAACTTGCCCCATACCCTTGTCGGGGCATATTGCAATACCATCAAAATTTCCTCATCCCATGATACCCACTGCTGGCAGACGGACATGCCGCTTGCCGTGGTCCTTAATTTTAAAAAACTGCGAACATTTTTGGCAGATGAAACAAAAAAACAGGGGGCTTCAGTCTACATGGGATGCAGCTACCAAGGTCATGACATACAAAACGGACACACCCTTGTCCATCTAAAACAATCCCGAAACAGTGTTATTGAAACCGTCGAGGCAAAGGTTTTAATGGATGCAACAGGGTCGGATCGGCGTGTTTTAAAAGGCAGGGCTTCCCCCAAAACCCCCTCAAATAATGTTATCGTCGGACGCGGGATAGAATACCTTGTAGAAGTCCCGGAATCCGTGTATCACACCTATGCAAACGCTCTTTCATTTTACATTGGGGCAAAATGGATGCCTCAAGGGTATGCCTGGATCTTTCCTATGGAAGCGTACCGTTTGAAAATTGGGGTCGGGCGAAACTACCCTGATGAACAGGTTGTTCCCCATGAGAAGTCCATGGGTTTTTATCTCGATCAACTAATCCGGGAATGCCTTAAAATAGAAAACCTCTCTATCCTCGACAAGCATGGAAAAACAATCGTCTACACCCGGCACCAACGTGACCCGTATCTCGACCAAAATATTATTGCCGTGGGCGACGCGGTTTCCACCGTTAATCCATTCACCTTTGAAGGCATTCGTCATGCTTTAAAAAGTGGAGAATTTGCGGCCCGGCATGTACAAACTTTTTTGGAAACAGGACAGCAGATGAATCGATATCCATCTCAAATTCGAAGTTATTTCGGTATCAAATGGGTCATTTCCGAGCTTTTGACGGATAAAATCTACCGTGAGCCGGACGATGAAAAAATGAACACCATGTTAAGGGCCTTTAAATATTTATCCTTATCGGCCTTAAAATCCCTCGTTTTTGACTACAGTTTTAAAAGCGCGATCCAATTTTATGCCGCCTATCATTTTTTACTTGTGAGGCGTTTTTTTGGACAGATTTGGAAACGGCATACTCCGATAAAAACCCAATGAAACCTTTAAGCCTGACGGCCAACAAAATAAAACGGACTGATTTTTATGATGTGGTTTTTCGACACCGCCCCGTCCGCCTTTCCTCAAAAGCCATACAAAAAATGACCCGCGCTCATCGACTTGTGCAGAAAACTTTAGAGAAAAATCAGCCGGTTTACGGAGTCAATACCGGTTTTGGAAAACTGGCCAATGAACGAATCTCCCCTTCGGAAATTTCAACGCTTCAACTCAATTTAATTCGAAGCCATGCCTGCGGGAGCGGGCCTCCGCTTTCAGAAGCCGCCGTACGGGGCATGTTGCTTTTACGGGCACATGTCCTGGCCATGGGACACTCAGGAGCAAGGCCGGTCATTGTTGAACGTCTGTTAGAAATATTAAATCAACCCTTATATCCATATATTCCCAGCCGGGGTTCAGTAGGCGCTTGTGGAGACCTCATTCCCCTTGCACATTTAGCCTTGCTCCTTATTGGTGAAGGAGAAGCCTATTTCAAGGGGACAAGGCTTTCGGGGAAAACCGCGCTAAAACGGGCAGGGATTTCACCCATTGCGCTCGAAGCCAAGGAAGGGCTTTCCCTGGTAAACGGCACCCAGGCGGCTTTGTCTTTAGGTCTTCTTTCTTTGCACGAGGCGGAACAACTCGCCGATACGGCAGATTTAGCAGGCGCAATGTCCCTGGAGGCCCTGATGGGAACACCCACTGCTTTCGATGATAAACTGCAAGGTTTAAGGCCTCATCCAGGACAACAGCAAGTCGCCAAAAACATACAAAATTTACTGAAAAACAGTGAAATTCGCGCATCCCACATTACTTGCAGCCGGGTGCAAGATCCCTATTCCATCCGGTGTATGCCTCAGGTGCACGGTGCTGTTCGGGAAGCCATCAACACGGCCAAACAGATTCTGGACATTGAAATGAACAGCGTGACAGATAATCCGATTGTTTTTCCCGAAACAGGGGACATCCTTTCCGGTGGAAATTTTCATGGTCATCCCATCGCCCTCGCCCTGGATTATATCGCCATTGCGCTGACCCATTTGGGGGTCATTTCTGAAAGGCGCATCGCCCAGTTAATTGATCCGGATTGTATCGACCTGCCCCCTTTTTTAACACGCCGTCCGGGACTGCATTCCGGCCTGATGATGCCTCAAGTGGCAGCAGCCGCACTGGCTTCAGAGTGCAAACTGCTGGCACATCCCGCCTCGGTTGATTCAATCCCAACCTCGATTGACCAGGAAGACTACGTCAGCATGGCGATGGGGGCCGCAATTAAACTCAGAACAATCACGGCAAACATCAAAGCCATTCTGTCAATCGAATTATTTGCTGCAGCAGAAGGAGTGTCTTTCCACGCGCCCTTAAAACCCGGGAAGGGCGTGCTCAAGGGAATAAAAAAAATCCGGGCGGTTGTTCAGCCCTTGGATGCAGACCGATCTTTAAGGGCAGATTTTGAAAAAATAGGCCAGATGATAGACAAAGGAACATTTTTACTGAAAAACATTATTACAAATCAAAGGGGATAGGAGATAAAAACAGCTTGTTCATAACTAGCCAAAAATATCACTTGCCGGCCGGCCAACATGCCAGCCCTGCGCAAAATCGACAGAATATTCACGCAATAAATTAAGCGTGATTTCATCTTCCACTCCTTCGGCAATTGTCTTTTTTCCAAGCCCTTTGGTCACTTCGGTCAGAGACCTGACAAAAATCTGGTCATCCGGGTGAGAAGAGATTTCTTTAATAAAAGTGTCTCCAATTTTTACAATGTCTACAGGAAGCTGCTTGAGATAATTAAAAGAAGAAAAACCCGTCCCAAAATCATCCAAGGCAAACCGACACCCTAAATCTTTTATCTCGTTCATCATGTTGCAGGCCATTACAAAATCGGAAACGGCCGCGGTTTCCGTGATCTCAATCACAATATTTTTTGGATTGGCCCCCGTCTCATGCAGTGTTTCTTTCAAATGCGGCAGCAGGCCAGGATCATTAAACGCATATCCCGAAAGGTTTAATGTAAATATGACTGTGTGTCCCAAGAATGCTAATTCAGCCTGGCGGGAAATTACTTTTTTAATCACCAGATGATCAATCTCGTAAATCAAGCCGGATTGCTCCGCAATGGGAATAAAAGAGCCTGGCGGGATAAGGCTGTCATCGTGGTCCCGCATCCTGATCAAGGCTTCATAATAATAGATCGCACCCGTTTCGATCTCTTGAACCGGTTGAAAATGCATGATAAACCGGTCACTGTCTAAGGCCTGTTTTATTTTATCTTTCCAATATACCTGCTCTTTCATCCGGGTTTTTACCGGTTCTTGACCCGTAAAAAGATGCCATGTCGCACGGCCTTTTTCTTTGGCTTGATACATGGCCAAATCAGAATTCGAAAGCAGTTCCTGAACGGTTTCGCCATGTTCCGGAAATAGTGCGATACCAATACTTGCCGAAACTTTATAGGAATGTTCCAAAACCGGTACTTCCACATCACCCAGGTACTCAATGATTTTATTGGCCACATGAACGGCCCCGGTCCGATCCGTTTCTGAAATGACGATCGCAAACTCATCCCCCCCCAGGCGGCTGATAATGTCTGTCGACCGAACCAGCCGGGATAACTGACTTGCGACAACCTTAAGTAATGCATCTCCGGCATGATGTCCACGCGTATCATTGACATATTTAAACTGGTCCAGATCAAAAAACAACAGGGCTCCGGAACGGCCATATCGTATGGACTCTGAAAAAATCCGATCCAGTTCGCTTTGAAAACGGCGGCGGTTAAACAGTCCGGTTAGCGGATCATGGTCTGCCAACCAGGAAAGTTGTAGTTCCGCTTGTTTACGGGCAGTCAGGTCCAGCCCGACAGAAAGGATTACCGGTTCATTCTCTCCACTTCTCGCCAGCCGAGAATGGAACCAGACGACGTGACAAACGGGTCTATGTTTACATACCAGGACAGATTCGTGTGAGAGATACTCAATCTCCCCCCCCCGAAGCCGGTTTAAATCCTGTACAAAAGCCGTGGTTAAATCTTCCCTGGAAACCAATTCTGAAAAATTTTTCCCCAGCAGCTCCGAAGCCTTGTAGCCGGTCAATTGACTGGAATACTTATTCAACATCATTACCCGGCCTTGTTTATCCTGAGTCAGTATGACAACTCTGGCGGTATCAAGCAGACTTGAAATAAACTCTTTCTCATTTGCAAGTTCTTCCATCCGCGCTGCAAGTGCGGTGGTTCTTTTTTTAACTTCTGTTTCAAGCTCCTCCAGTTGAAAGGAAAGCGTAATCGCCGTATCGTCCAAAATATCAATTTCATCATCAATCCACCCCTTATTTCGCTTCCCTACAGCCGCTCTGACTTCCCGGAAAGCACTTTTCGCCAGAAGTGGAAGGGTATTCGTGGTCAGTTTAAGACGAGACATGGGCACCCATAAAATGGCCAGCAACAACATTTCGGATAAAATTAACCCAATAATACCCGCCATCAGGCTTTTCTGGGTGGCCATATGAATTTCTGCCAGGGTTTCAGAAATATCATCGATGATCACAAGATGTCCCGTTTCAGGATCAGATAATCCGGGAAGAGGCACAACCTTTAATTCGTAGTGCTTCTCTTTAAAGAAAAGATTTTTCCCCTTTTTGATTTCGTCGAACAAACCACCATTTTCTGTCAAAGACTGAAGCAAGGGAAGGATCAGATTAACATTCGTAACCGCGACAATATTTTTATCCCATGAATGAATAGAGCGAATCGATTTTTTCCCCCCGTTCATGTTTAACAATTCGTTCTGGTTTCGATCGATCATCACTGCAATATCCCGTCCAGAAATTTGCTGAAAATTGACAATGACTTCTGCCAAAGAAGTTCCCAAAAGGATTGTCCCGATATTTTGGCCTTCTGCGAGAATCGGAGCCATCACGTATTGTGTACAGATTACTCTGCAGGACAGTGTCGTGATAGGGTGCTCTTTTCGAATAACTTCTTCTATCCATGCCGTGATAAACCGTTCTTCTTCTGTGATTAAGGCCGGGTCACCCCAGCGCCCCAACTCTTTTCCATCTTTAGCGTAAAACCGGACTAGATCGATGCCCATATCCAGTTGCAGCAACGGCCAATGATCCTCGAATGCAAGAACAATATGTTCATTTTTACCGGTCGCCAAGGCCGCTTTTACGCCTTCCAAAGAAGGAATAACGCCCCCAAACTGCTGCAATCGTTTTACGGTATGCACCATCAAACCATTGAACTCTTCTTTTAAATGCGCATGGGCGGCTTCGCGTCTTTTATCAAAATGCGACATCAGGTTTTTATAGCCAAAAAAAGGGAACGACGCATTAATCACAAGAAGAACCAGACTAAAAAAAAGCAAAGTTTTCCATTTAAGACTTAAAAACTGTCGTGTTTTATTATTCGGAGTCATCGTTATGAATACTTAGATTATGTTTTCTTAAAACCGGTATGACAATAAAATGGCCAACATATTCCAGTACCGATGCGTTGAAGACGGATCCATATTATCCAATACCGGAAGCCAGGCGGTTCCCTCAACATAGTGGTATTCGATCCGTGTCATCCAGGCATGCGTGATATCCCAGAGCAGTCCCAAGGTGATATCTTTTGCAAAACGGGTATGCGCCGGAATGCCTGAAAAAGCAGGGGTTGAAGCAAACTGATCCCCATTCCGATCATTCCTGTCCTGGAACAATAGGTCATACCGTAAAAGGGCTTCTACTTGCGGGACAATGCGGTATGTGCCTTGTAAATAAAAACTTTCTCCCTTTTTACTAAAATCATTGATGCCGTCGACATTACGGTATTTGAAATAACGCAGTGCATATTCCGAGGTCAGACTCCAACGTTCTGCATTGTATTGTAATGATAAGATCATCGGCCTGAAACGGATTTTCCCTTCACTGAAAGGAGACGTCCCTGATTTAAATTTTATATTAAGGAGCGCGCCGCTTAACCCCAGACGGAATCTTCCACCGCCTTTTTCAAATAAAAACCGGGTGATATACGAAATCTCATGCTGAAGCGAGCCATTTGTACTGCCAATTAATGCTACAACCGTTTCCCGATCGTTTACATCAGGATATCCAATTTCCAATTCATAAAAATAATTCCCGAAATGGGTACGGTATTCAGAATAGAGGCTGGCCCCATCTGCGGAAAGCGCAAGGTTTCGGGTCCGGTCAAAGTAGATGGATTGAGGCAAAAAAATACTGGGCCTTGTAAAGGCAACATCCCGGGTATCATTATAAAATCCAAGCGGGTTTTTAATTCTCCCCAACCGAACCCCGAATTCACCCTTTTCATTAGAGATCCATTTATAATCCAGCATGCCAAAATCTAAATGAATTTCACCTTTGTCTCCCGTCCCGGCTTGTCGGGAAAGTGCCTGCGCAGAAAGCTGAAGATCTGGCGTAAACTGCACTGAAGTATTAATACCAAACTCGGAAAACCGGAACGTTCCATTTTCACTGTCGCCAAAAAACCGATTTTTAGATGTTAAAATAAAACCCTGACTCACAAACCCATGAACCTGGGTGTTTTCCGGAAGCATACGCCCTTGCGCAGGCGAAACGACGCACACCAGTAATATGAAAAAAAAGGAGGATACTCCCTTCAAGAAAGGCGTGTTTTTAACGAACTTTGAGCACGTTAAGATTATCATCGACTCCTTCCCTGGGTGAATAGCCAATTGCACCTGGAGTGCTGGCGACTTTGGTTCTCATTTCTTCAAGTGAATTCACAACAAATGGCGACTGCCCAGTGCCAGAAAATACCTGACGGTCCCACGCCCTCCTTAACTGGTAGGGAAACATATGCAATATCGTTTTGGAAAATTCGATATGGACCGGTGAATCGTCTCTCAATACAAAGACAGTGATGGGCAACCCATTAGACCATTTTCTAAGCCGCATCCCGAAAATAGCCCGGAGTGCATTTCTGGAAATATCTTCTTTTTTTACCGTAGGATGAACGACAACATCCTGGGCCCATACTGTAGGAATGACTATCGAGACCACAAAAACAATGAAAACAATGACAACACAACAGCGTTTCATATTTTTATGATGCACATGCAATGATGTATTCACATTATGAGAACCTGGTCGTTTGTTCAGAAGGGGGTGAAAGCGTCAGTTTCCCACCCTCTGTTAGAAACGTCCAGATTTCAGGACGATACCTTTGAATACCTTTCAAAATCGAAACGGTTGACCCAAGACACGGAAGCCTTGGCCCATGGTATTCAAAAAGGGGTCCAATGGGAGTAAACTCAATTCCAAACCGTGAAAGTAATCTGTGAAACGATGGCTCAACACCAACATACCAATACATAATCCGGTTAAGAGCGGTCATGCGGACAACGGCACTAAATAACCCAAACAGAAGCAGATAACAAAGCAAGCCATCTTTTCTGCGATAGCCTGAGGCCCCTTCGTCCTGACCCTCTTTTGACATCTGGGAGGTTATGATTTCACGCTCACGGGATTTTGAAATTAAAAACCGGGAAACTTCTGCCAAAGAACCCCTTGAAACCTCTTCAAGGGCATCCAGATCCTTGTAAAAGCACTGGCTGCAAAATTCCTCCATTGGGAACCGTGTTTCGAGATTGGAAGGGTCGGGCAAAATCAACCTGACTGTTGCAACAAAAAGCCCTGTGGGTTTATGCCGAATTAAATGATGAACTGAACGGGGATCATATAAATCTTTTTCCCTGCAGTTTGTATGGTGGGAACCTCTCAGAATAGTGGTTTCAACACAATAAACCTGATACCGCAAACGAAGGACTTCCTCGACCAAATCGCTCGTGTCTGCGGGGAGGATTTCGAAATAACGATTGAAATAATCCGTTAGATTCACAACATTGTCTTTTGAAGTTTTCTAGATTGTTTTTGCCAATACTTCACGACAATAGCCACAAACAAGAAAAGGAAAAATCATCTGGTGCAACTAAAATAGTATATTTTTAAATATGAATTCTAGATTTTTTAAATACCCCTATACAGTACATCCATGCAATACATAAAAACACCATGATTCCAGTTTTTACAAAGAAATAAAATTGTCCATAGACGAGAGATATTTGAGAGTTGAACTGTGGACACTTATATCGGAGATCTTAGCATAAACGATGTCCCAGAACAATAGGCCGAATCGAACCTTTATTCATGAAACCCCCCTTAAAATATTGTAATTATTAAAGTTTTCAAAGATAAAATACAAACTTCCTATCCAGGACAAGCATAAAACCTTAAAATATAAGTATTTACAAAAAGTATTTATAATGCTTGCCATTTAATTTCTGTCCCACTTATTATCCTCAAAAATTGGGTGGAAAATCGATTAAAACCGAATTCACGCGACAATCACCAGAAACCCTTACAGGATATGGATATTAAAAAAATCAGACCACGTTTCCATAAATTTTCGAGAGGGTTTCTAAAATTTCAGCCAAGGGGGTCAGGGCTTTTTCTCCTGACTTTCTCTGTTTTATTTCCACGAAGCCGGATTTAAGATCCCTTTCTCCAATCACGATCTGAATGGGAATACCCAATAAATCGGCGTCATTAAATTTAACGCCGGCCCTCTCTTTCCGGTCTTCAAGCAAGACATTGTAGCCTTGATTTTGAAGGGATTTCGAAATATCGATTGCGGCCTGCATGACGGCTTCTTTCTTCTCTTGCATGGGAATCACTTCCACATCAAACGGCGCAATTTGTCTGGGCCATAATATCCCTTTTTCATCATTATTTTGCTCAATGGCCGCGGCAATAATCCGGGAAACACCAATGCCGTAACATCCCATGACAAAGTATTGACTTTTACCTTGTTGATCAAGAAAAGTCGCATTCATCGCTTCACTATATTTCGTCCCCAGCATAAAAACATGACCGACTTCAATGCCACGATCAATAGAGATCAATCCGCCACACCTTGGGCAGACATCATCAGACACCACGTTTCGAAGATCGGAAAAGTGATCTACCACAAAATCACGGCCAGCTACGGCATATTGTAAATGGGTATCCTTCTGATTCGCACCCACCACGTAGGGAACACCGGGAATAACGGACTGGTCTGCAATAATCTCCATGCCTTTTAAAGCAACCGGACCCGAAAAACCGGGGGGGCCATTGGTCACCGATATCAGCGTTTTTTTATCTGCCAGTGCCAATTCACCGGCGTTCAGATATTTTTTCAGTTTCACCTCGTTGATCTCGTGATCTCCGCGAACCAACACGGCATATGGCTTTTCGTCTGCGATAAAAACCAGCGTTTTCAACAATTTATCAGAAGAAACCTTAAAAAAAGCGCTGACGTCTTCCACCGATTGATAACCCGGAGTCGACACGCTTTCGATTTGAGGGATGGTTTCTCCGGTATCAAGACCTGTTTCTGTCGCGACAACTTCGGCCTGCTCCATATTGGCCGCATAATCACACTGTTGGCAGGATACAATCGCGTCTTCTCCGGTTTGCGCCAACACCATAAACTCATGGGAAGAAGAGCCGCCGATGAGTCCCGAATCGGCTTCAACGGCCCTGAAATCCAGCCCGACCCGCTGAAAAATATTTTGGTACGCTTTGTACATTAATTCATACGTTTTTTCCGCCTCGCTCAAGTCGGCGTCAAAGCTGTAGGCATCTTTCATTATAAATTCACGCCCTCGCATCAAACCAAAACGCGGACGAATTTCATCACGAAACTTTGTTTGAATCTGGTATAAATTAAGCGGTAATTGTTTATAGGATCGGACTTCATTCCGAAGTAAATCTGTAATGACCTCCTCATGTGTCGGCCCCAGACAAAAGTCTCGCTGATGCCGATCTTTAAGCCGCATCAGTTCCTTTCCGTATTTTTGCCACCGCCCGGTTTCCTCCCAAAGCCCTGAAGGCTGCAGCGCCGGCAACAAGATTTCCTGAGCTCCCGCATGATCCATTTCTTCCCGGACTATTTTTTCAACCCGGGAGAGAACCCGCAGTCCAAGCGGGAGAAGAGAGTACACTCCGGCCGCCACTTTTCGGATCAAGCCGGCACGCAGCATCAGTTTGTGGCTCACTGTTTCGGCATCAGAAGGGTCATCCCGAAGGGTTGGGATTAAAAGCCTGGAATATCGCATCATGATCTGTTCTCCATCAAAATCAGTTATTTTACAGAAGTTACAGGATAAAACAAAGCCTGCCCATCCTGTTTGAGTTGAAAAACAAAACAGAAAAACCCCAGCTCCGACCTGCGTACTGAAAGAGGACTGCCTCATACTTTTCTGAATGATCTATTCAGTGTTAATATACTTTGGTTTACTTTTTGAGGATCATCATTATGGCCCGGATATTATTCCACCTCGCATTCCCTGTGCACAACCTCGAGGCGGCAAAAACATTTTATGTAGACGGACTCGGATGTAAAATTGGCCGATCATCTTCCACCGCGATAACTTTGAACTTTAAAGGCCATCAAATTATTGCGCATCTCAGCGAAACGCCCATTCCCCCACAACAAGGCATCTATCCGCGACATTTTGGACTGGTTCTAAAATCAAAAACCACCTGGCAAAAAATTGCTCAGCGCGCGAAGAAAAAAGGGCTATTGTTTTATCAAAACCCCCGAATCCGATTTTTAGGCACACGGCTGGAACACGATACTTTTTTTCTTGAAGATCCCTCTGGAAATCTCCTTGAGTTTAAACACTATCGTTTCGAATCCGCAATATTCGGGGAAATAGAAAGCCGACAGATTGGAGATCCTGCATGATAAAAAAAACCGCAGTATCTCAAAGCCAAGATACTGCGGTAAAACAGACAGACAACATCCACATTGCGTCTTTAGGCAAGAGCGGCCAATGCGGCATCAAAATTAGGATCTTGTGTAATTTCAGGAACTTGCTCAATGTAGGAAACATTCCCTGAAGGGTTGACGATCACAATCGCCCGTGAAAGCAATCCCGTCAACGGGCCTGTCGTAATGACTGCGCCGTAATTTTTTCCAAAATCAGGAGATCGAAAGGTCGAAAGCGGGATAACATTTTCCAATCCTTCCGCACCGCAGAATCGGCCCAGCGCAAAAGGTAAATCCGCTGATATGCAAAGAACAACGGTATCTGTTAGTTTACCGGCTTCCTCATTAAACCGTTTCACGGAAGACGCACAGACCGGGGTATCAATACTGGGAAAGATATTGAGCACAACTGTTTTCCCTGCATAATCTTTCAGGCTGACTTCAGACAAATCATTTTTAACCAGTGTAAATCCTGGTGCGGCTGTGCCTACGGCCGGCAAATCTCCCGCTGTTTCAATAGGATTCCCTTTTAATGTAATTTTTGCCATGTTTTATCTCCTTATTTTAAAGGTGTTTTTTTCTTTAAATTTAACTTCTTAATTCCCTGCCCGGTTTGTTATAGATACAGCATGTTCTACTCCGATCGCAAGCTTTTGTTTACAGGGTTTTAAGGTATTCAAGCAACGCCCAGCGTTCCATGTCACTTAAATTAACACCGTATAAATGCCCGGCGTGACTATTGCCCGGTTTCGATGTTTCAAAAATAAAGGGCGCATTCGGGTTGTCGAGACGACTGACAAACCCCACCTTGACCGGGTCAAACTCACGTTGTCCCACGGCAAACCGTTTCGGCCGCTCGGCCACCGGCAAGAGCAGGTCATACAAGGTCGGAACTGAGCCATTATGAAGGAACGGAGCCGTTGCCCAAATGCCATTCAATGGCCTAGCCTTGTATGACAGGAGAGAGGCAAAGGGATTTTGCTCTGTATCTTCGGGATGCTTGCCCTGCTTAGGCTGCGGTTTTATGCCATTTCCATTTTTTTTAGCAAGAATGGCGGCCTCCAAAGCGGCTTCCTTATTTCGCGTGACCACGCCCAGGGAAAGGTCTCTTGTAATCAGGGCAACCGGAGCCTTTGGCCCAAATTTTTCGGTTTTAAGCGGCATCAATGCCCCTTCCAATATTCCTGTGGGCGCCACAGCATTGACTGCATTGTGGGCAGCGGTTTTATCCGTCCCCACAATATCAACACCATACATCTGTGCTCGGATACTCCTTTTCGGATCAGAGCGGTTAATCAAATAATGGCAGGAGACGCATTTTTTTTGATAGATTTTTTCCCCCTGACGCGCCTTTGCATCATCAATTTCGGGAAGAATCCCTTCCGGCCATTGAGGAGATTCGAGTCTTCGGACCCATTCTTCCAATTCCACCAGGTTCTTGGCCTCGACGGTAGAATCATATCCGTGCAGCTTTTTAACAATCGTATCCTGTTTTTCAACCGTTATTTTTCCAAAAACCCCGATCACTTCTCCTGAATTTCGCGCAAGGGAGCCGACATTGGCATTGGGAATCAATCCGATCCATTGCACCCAGTCATGTTGCGGGGTATCCCAAATAAAAGGAAAACTGGCGGGTGCATTGGGAGGGAGGCTAAAATCCGGGCCACTCGTCGCATGAATGACCTGATTAAAAATTCGGCCAATGGCATCAATTCTGGCAAAACCGTCTTTTGTCTCTGAAAAATTTCGGCGGTTGTAAAGACTCATTTCCGTTAAAGCCGCATTGAGGTCTTCCCTCAACGCCTGCTTTGCATCCGGGCTATAAAATTCCTTTAAAACGCGTCGCGCAAAGCGATCAAATTTTCCCTCATTTTCGAGATTGACCTGCATTGTTTTTTCAAGAACGGTCAAAAATCCAAGAAAATTAGCCAAGGTCGGAGCGCCGTCCACACGGATTCCTGTGCCTTTATAGTTAATCTGGTTCATATGACAGGCTGCACAGGTAAACCCCACAAAGTTTTTATTCCGGACAATCCCGATGGGCAATCCATCGGGATTATTCCGGGTCGGCCTTTGTGGAATAAACCGGAAACGGGCCATGTAATGCGGATCGATCATCAAATTTTCGTTATCAAGTTGTTCCAGGCTCACAAAATAATCATAGGAAAGCAGCTCAGAACCCTGAGTGGTATAATAAAACCAGAGGCTGTCATAAGGGCTCCAGTTTTGTTCCAGGTAGACTATACGGTCTGCCCGATCTCCATACCAATCGTTTTTGAGTGTGATTGCCCCGCGGTCTTCCGGGGCAGAAGGCGGATTTTGACCATCATCCCCTTTTTTCGAAAAATAAGAACATCCATTTAAAAAGATCACCAGAGCAAGTGTAAAAATTATCGAGTTCCGTCTCATGAAATACTCCATTTTAAAGCATTGAAATCAGCGTCTATGTGAGTTTGGGTAAAAGAACAACTGGCTTTTTAAATTTTTTCAAGTCAGAATACGGCGGGATAGATTCGAGGGCCGTAACCGTATTTTTTGGGACATTCCAAACAACCGCCTGTCCTGTTCTGACAAGGACATATATACCATAACTGCAAGATATAAATAAATACCTTCCAAGAGTGTTTCAATAAAGCGGGTCAAAAGATTTTTCTTTTGACCCGCTTTATTGAAGTCGACACTACAATCTCTTTCAATCAAACATTAAGGGTTTACGAAAAGACCTGATTTGGGCACGGATTTCCCCGGGGATATGCTTGTCGGAATGGATATTGACATAGGTCACCCCTTTTTCCATCGCACGCAGAAATTCTTCGAACTCCCCGGGTGCAATGCCTTGCCCCCCTGGCCCTAATAAATCATCTGCGGTAAAGACCCCTTCCAAGACACCGGCCTTCGGCTCACAAAGCGGGACAGAAATATTCGGCGGAGGAGGGAAAATCGGACTTGCAGGATCTCCGCAAAACCACACACTAATCCCGCCATTCGCGAAATGCTGCCCAAAGTGAATATGTGCCATAAAAACATTGCCTTCCGCCCGGTCATACGACAAGACATAATCAACCTCGGTCCGCTCAGCATTGATCCTGGCTTTAAACTTCGCCCGCCCCTGAGAGGACACCGAAGGAACCTGATTAAAACCGCCCCCCCGCGCCTTGAGCACGACCTCTCTCATTTTATTTCCAGTTTCTGAATACCCGTTTGGTACTAGAAGTAACATAAAAAAAATACCTGTCATCAATCCAACAACCCTACTTATCTTCATTTGAACCTCCTAATTTCGTTTGATGAAGTTACAGGTTGACCTACCAAAGAACATTTTATAACCCATAATTACGGACTTGTTTGTATTCATACAAGTCCAAGTTATAAGAATTTGTATTTTATGATCAAGTTTTTATATTAAAAATCTAGCATAAACTCTAAATACAAATCGAATTTACCCTAAAATTTGAAAGTTTACAATAAAATATCCCCCTGCAAAATGGCAAATGAGAGTCCAGCCAGCCACAGGTAAAATCGGACAACCTTGCAAACCCTGACAGGCTCCTCCAAAAGACCAAAACCGTCAATTTTATACAAAGAAAATCAAAGACACAAAACCCGAAACAATAGGATATGCCTTTTATAAATTTTGAATATTTTAGGGATGTTTATAAAGTATGATGAATTAATATTTGAACTGACTGATATAGTCTTTCAGTTCCTTGCTAATTTCAGAAAGTTGTTTGGCCGCCTTGTTAATTTCCTGGGTACTGGAGCTTGTTTTTGAAATATTGCCGTCCAGACTTTGAATATCTTCTGAAATGTTTCTGACACTCATGGCCACTTCCTCCGAGCGCTTGGAAATGTCATCGGAACCATTGGCCACTTCTATCATTGAACCTGTTATTTGACTAATTCCCGAATTAGTATTTATTGTGTTTTCCGATATATTATTCGTTGTCGATCGTTGCTTTTCAGCAGATTCCGAAATCACATCGACCGCATTTTTTATTCTTTCAATACTCTGGCTCACCTCTGCCATAGCCGTTTCAACTTTTTTGGTATTTTCATGAACACCACTTATACTGGATGAAATCTCTTGTGCCGCACGGGTACTTTCCGAGGAGAGATTTTTCACTTCACTTGCAACAACGACAAAACCTTTTCCTGCCTCGCCTGCGGCACAAGCCTCTATCGTTGCGTTAAGGGCCAGAAGGTTTGTCTGATCAGCGATATCCTTAATGACCTCTGATACGGCTCCGATTTCCTGGGCTGTTTTCATAAGGATATGAATACTTTCCTTGGCATTTCTGGAAAGTGAAGTGGCTTCCTCGCTCACCAGAAAACCACTACGAGCATTTTCGGCAATCTCTTCTATCGCGCCTTTGATGCCGTCCACTGAAGCAGTCATCTTGTTCATATTCTCTTCCATGATTTTGGCGCTGGCTGCGACATCTGACGTAATCATACTCATTTGTTCGGTGGCCGTCGCGAAAGAACTGACGTTGACCGCAATATTACCAGCAACAGTCGTGATATTGCTGGACTGACTACTCATGTCTTGTGTACTTATGGAAAGCTGATTAGAAATTGAGGATAGATCTTTTGATGAATCAAAGAGTGTAGCCGTGCTTTTTGAAATCCCCTGCACCATTCTCTGTAATGTTTCCATGAGAAAATTAATACTTTGCGCCAGTTCCCCGATTTCATCTTTTGTATCCAAGGGAACACGTTTCGTGAAATCTCCTTCGGAAATCTGTTTTAATGTGTTGATCATCTGGTACAAGGGCTGAATAATTTTTTTCATTAACAGGGATGCAAACAACAACGCCAGTGCGGTGACAATTAGAGACAGGGCCATGGCCATCAAGCGTCCTTTTGTCAGGGTTTTTTCCAGCCGGGTTTGGTTTTGTGCAATCACTATTTTCCCGGCTTCTTTGCCGTCCCAGTCTTCAATTGCTATAAAATCGAAACGATATTGTTGTCCTCCCCTGGATACTGCCTCAGCCTCCACATCATTACTTTCTTGGGCGGCTTCGATTTCAACGTTTATGCTGTGATAATTCTCACCGGCCCTATTTGAAAACTCTTTTTTAAGCGCACCTTCAACCTGATCAAAAAGAACAGGGTTTGTACTGACAATTTCACCGCCTTTGATCAAATCAGTTTCCGCATCGCTAAAATTTTCCTTTTTG
>CALZIJ010000004.1:62954-75025 GCA_945787655.1 Nitrospiria bacterium
TCGGCATCGAGATAGGCCTTCAGATTGACACCGAGTTCAATAACCCCTTCCTTGTCAAAAGACCCCGTTTCAAAATTAAATACAGCAAAATAATGCAACAGCGTCATCTTCAGGAAATTCCCAGAACGCAAACCTGTAACCGGCTGAACCTTGATTTTCAAAGCCCGAGCATGATGTTCCGTTGGGGGAGCCGTTTCTTCTGTGTCGTGCACGGACAAAAAATGGATCAGCTTGTCTTTTTTCAGGAGGTATAGACGAAGTTCTTCGAGATTAAATCCAGCGACATTTTCCGCCTGATTGATCATGGTCACAAGCTCATCATAAACTTCTTCCTTATCTTCTGTGAGCAAAACCTCCTCCAGGGTTTCCGAATTGGTCTGTACAATGCGAAAGGCATTAATTTTTTCAAACATCAGTTTTAGACTGTTTTGAACACTGGTGATTTCCTGGTTCAACTGGTCTTGAATAAATACAGAACCCAGACCGGCTTGATTCCAGGTAAGCAGGCCAATATTGAGCACACCGGAAAGGACAAAAACCACAACAAGCAGTGAAAAGAGCTTTTTTTTCATCAGAAGATCAGCGCATAAGCTTCAGGATCCCTGGAACGCCTTCGTCTCGGACCCAATATAGTTTCATATTAGACGCCTTGACAAAATCAGCGCCTATATCTTCAATCAAAGCCGACAGAAGGTTGCCGCTGCGCGGACAAAACTTGCCGTTACACCCCGATATGATATCGATATTCTTTAAATCTTCATAATCGTTAAAGGAATATCCCTTTTTCTGAAGCGAGGCAAAAAATTTGTCTTTTTTGAAGTCTTTTTTCTTCTTTAGCATATAAAGAACGGAGCCTTTTACAATTCCTCTTTTTAAATCTTTCTTTTTCCGGGGATCTACAAAAATACACTTTCGGCCTGAGGATGGATTCAGGCATTTGTTATCCACCAGCATTTTTACGGCTTCGGTTTCTGAGATCACTATGACCCCGGACAGGCTCTTGGGGACTTCTTTTTTAGCGGCTTCAACCGGTTGAAGAAATAATACAAAAACAGCGCACATCAGGCATAAGCCTATTTTTTTCATTGGGCCTCCCCTTGTTGAGGTTGGAATAATTGCAATCGCATATAAAGATAAGGGTAAGTTATTATTCTAGGCTGTCAATACAACAAAACACCTGAAATATAGTTATTTTTCAAGCTTCTTGTTAAGTTATAGATCCGAAAGTCGGTTTTCGACTGTTCAAAAAAAATGAGTTATCTATTGGCCGGGGAATGCTTATTCGGTCGATTTTGAAGTCTTTCGGTGTTTTAAGCGTTGCTGAATAAAGCTTTCCTCACAACGGCTCTGCTTTTCAATCCAGTGTACAGTATTTCCAACAAGGACAATCGTACCGGAAACAAGTGCGGTCCCGATAGGCACTGCCGCAATGACCGACAATTGGACCCAGCAGGAATCCCCTTGGCATTCATGGATGGGAAAACCCTCTTCCAGAAAAAAACTGGACACTTGATCGTCTAAGGCCAACTCAAGCTTTTTTGTAGTGAGATGACAAGAGGGCGCGCGGTCTTCAACAATTTTCGGGACGTAAATACAAGCACTCAAAAGCAGAAAAACAACAATAGGGCTTACAAACGTCAAAACGGTATTGATTTTATGCACGCATCCCCCATGCAGTCAGGAATATATTGACTCGACTTCTAAAGCATCTTATGCTCAGAAAAGCTTGGTCGTCTTTTAAAGACGACGCTAGAACCTGGTTGATATCATATGATCTTTTTCCCCGGCCACAAAACAGACCATGAGTAAGTTGTCCGCTCTGTATATTGAAGACGCATGTCGCAAAATGCCTCTTGTTCAGAAAATCATCCGGCAATGCGCCGATATTCCCATTATTTCCTGCGAACGGTATGGCGAAATTTTTAATCTAAAGGCACAAAACTTTCGCCTTCAAAAAAACCACGCAGGGCTGATTCTCGCACAAAAACATCAAGGATTTGTTCTTCCTGCCCCTCCGGGATACGGCTTTGGCAATCAGCACAGTTACTATTTTTCTCATATGCTGAACTGCCCCTATGATTGCCGTTATTGTTTTTTACAGGGGATGTACCGCTCGGCACACCATGTTCTTTTTGTAAATTATGATGACTTTGAACGAGAGCTTGCATTAACAATACAAAACAGTGCCGGACAGCCTTGTTATTTTTATTCCGGATATGATTGCGACAGCCTGGCGTTTGAGCAGTACAGCCGCTTCGCCGAACATTTTATCCTTTTTTTTCAACAGCACCCGCACGCTTATTTAGAACTCAGAACGAAAAGCGCCCGGATACGACCGCTGCTTCAGTTTGAAGCCACTAAAAACATCATCATTGCCCTGAGTTTTTCTCCAGAAAACATAGCGCGCACTCTGGAGCACCGCGTCCCTTCGCTGTTAAGACGCATCACCGCCGCACAAAAACTGCAACAACGCGGTTGGTCTCTGGCTTTGCGTTTTGAACCCCTGATTTTCCATGAAGGGTACCAGGAAAATTACGCACGTTTATTCACCACCCTTTTTAATGCACTCGACGTCCGCATGCTTCATTCAGTCAGCCTCGGTTTGTTTCGCATGCCGCAATCGTATTTTAAAAACATTCTCAAACTTTACCCGGATGACCCGCTTTATGCGCAACACTTTTCTACTCAAAATGGCATTACGTCCTATTCTGAAAACCAGGAAGCTGAAATGATTAAGACCTGTGAAGCCCTCCTGTTTCAGCACATTCCAAGGCCCCTTTATTATCGATGCAAGATGGATCTGTCATTATGACATACATCCTTAAAAAGGATGAAATACAACTTTAATGTATTACAACCAATTGGTCAACATAATCCCCAAACCAATACGATTAGTGGCATTGTTGTAATCAATCAGACTTTCCCCGTAGCCATTAAAAAACTGAACATATCCTTTTACTTTATTGTGCAGCGGGATTATCTCTCTGATATAGGACAAAAACTCGCCCATAACCATAATATTTTTCAATATCCGGATTGTCATCCTCTTCAGTGCGGTCCGGGATACGCAGCCAGGGTTTTATCCCCAATAAAAAATATCCTTTTTCAAACAGGAAATCGACATATATTCGGTTCCAGCTCCTTGAAAAAATACCTGCCCGGCCATTCGATTGATGGGAAAACCCCAAGGTAAGCATTTTGTTTTTCAGAGTCCACATGGACGCATCCCGGACAAAAGACAGCATAAATTCGGCCTCATGGTTGGTCTCTCGAAAAGGAGAAGAATGATGAAACTGATACGCCTGCCAAAAAGACGTTTGCGTATAGGCAAAAGCAAAATGCCCATTGTCTCCAAAAAGATTACGTATCATCAAAATTTTCAAACTGAGCTGAAACTTAATCTCCGCTTTTTGAATCCTGTCCCCTGTAAGGGATCGGTACGCTGCACCGTTTGGAGAGCTGTTATAAGTCAGCGGCAACAGGTAGTTTTGTTTATGCGGGGACACTGAAAAGGGATTAAAATCCGATATTTTTTCAAAGGTCATTCTGCGTTCAAAAAAAGAAGGGACATCCTCGGTCGGTTCAAGGGGCTCGGAATTTTCATTGGGTTGAGCGTGCGACTCGGTTTTCTTTTCGGCCGTCGCTTTGCCGGTCTCAAAACCGAAGGCATATCCGGGAGTACTTGTCAGCAAAATAAAAAGCGTAAAAAAAATCAATCTATTTTTCTTGATCACCATCCGGCCGATTACACAAGCTGTATCAAAAATACAGAATTTCACTCTACGCTTCAGACCAAAAAACAGTCGCCATTTAACATTGGCTTTAACAGGGTATTTGTCTATTATAATGGTTTTTTCATTTTATTTTTGATAAGTAAGAACTACGTATGTATCTTTTTTATTTCAATTAGACTGTCTCATGTTTATATCGCACATGCCCTTGGGGGTTCAAAAGAAATTTATAATTCAGATCATCATACTCCTGTTTTTGATGACTTCGCTTTCTTCCTGCAAAAGTGTTCCCATTACCGGACGCTCCCAGTTTATGATAATTTCCGAAAGCGAAGAACTTGCTCTGGGGGAAACCGCTTATCAACAAACACTGGAGAAAGAACCCCTTTCTACAGACAGTGAAAAAGTGGCCCTCATCAAACGCGTCGGGGAGCGCATTGCCGCCGTATCCGGTCGGACAGACTATCAATGGGAATTTAACCTGATAGAAAAAGACATTCCGAATGCCTTTGCCTTACCGGGCGGAAAAGTGGCTATTTACACCGGCATCTTAAAATACACCCAAACAGAAACCGGCCTGGCCGTTGTGATGGGACACGAAGTCGCACATGCGCTGGCCCACCACGGTGCAGAGCGGATGTCAACCGGAATGTTGGCCAACATCGGCATTAAGGGTATCAGCCTTCTCCTGGGGCAAGGCGACCCCGCAACCACGCAATCCATCGAACAGGCCTTTGGCATTGGCACTCAGGTCGGCATCATGCTGCCTTTTAGCCGAAAACATGAATCCGAAGCGGACGAAATCGGGCTCCTTCTGATGGCCATGGCCGGATACGACCCGCGAGAAGCGGTTGCATTTTGGCAGCGCATGGGCAAGGGCGGTGGAGAAAAACCGCCAGAATTTCTTTCTACACACCCCAGCGGCCGGAGCCGCGTGGCGCATATTCGATCGCTCCTCCCCAAAGCCCTCCCCATATTCGAACAATCGCGACCATAAACCCGAGGATCACATTTTTTTACCGCCCCTGCTTGAAATTATTAAAAGACGTTATATCTTTTACGGAGAAAATATCGATACAAGCACCAAAAAATAGAGACAAGACTCAGGATCATGACTTGTGTTACATTTCAAATCCTTGAATTCAACCTTGGGCACATAAACCCATTTCGCATCACAAACTCTAGTCAAAGGAGCTTTTTTCATGACTGAAACCACTAAAAATAAAGAGATATTTGAATATAAGGCAGAGATGAACCAACTGCTTAATTTAATCGTTCATTCTTTGTACACGCATCCCGAAATTTTTTTACGTGAACTTATTTCAAATGCCTCTGATGCCTCAAACAAGGTTCACTACCGGCAAATGACAGACGAAACCATCCTCGATCGCAACAAAGAACTCACCATCCAAATAGAAGCCGACGAAAAAACGCAGCAATTTTCGATCGAAGACTTCGGCATCGGCATGTCCCGTGATGACTTGATGAACAATCTTGGAAAAATCGCTTCTTCCGGCACCTTGAAATTTTTACAGGAAAACAAAGATGAAAAAGACAAATTTGGAGATTTGATTGGACAATTCGGCGTCGGTTTTTATTCTGCTTTTATGGTCACCGACGAAATCGTGGTTGAAACGCGTCACGCGGACAAAGACTCGGTTGGTCTGCGCTGGACCTCATCCCTCAGTGGCAGTTACAGCATTGAAGAAATCGACAAGGCGGAGCGCGGCACCAAAATTTCTTTCACCTTAAAAGATGAATTCAAGTCCTTTGCAACAGAATTTAAAGTCAAGGATACAATCAAAAAATATTCCAATTTTGCCGACTTTCCTATTTTTGTCGGCAAAGAAAAAGCCAACACCATAGAACCCCTTTGGATTAAAAAAACAAAAGATTTAAAAGACGATGAGTTAAATGAATTTTATAAATTTGTCGCCAATGACTGGGAAGATCCCCTGGACCATTTACACCTTTCCCTGGAAGGGGTCGGGGCGACCTTTAAAGCCTTGTTGTTTTTTCCCAAACGTGCACCGTTTGAACTGATGCGGACCCAGGATCACAAAACCGTGCAGCTCTATTCCAATCGCATCATGATTATGGAAGACTGCAAGGATCTCTTGCCTGAATATCTGCAGTTTATCCGAGGGGTGGTAGACACGGCAGATCTTCCGCTTAATGTGTCACGGGAAATGGTGCAATCTTCTCCCGTAATGCAAAAAATCAAAACCACGCTCACCAGTAAAATTCTGCAATGGCTCGATAAAATGGCGTCAAAAAACCCTGAAAAATACGCGGAATTTTATAAAACCTTTGGCAAACTTTTTAAATATGGCGTGAACAGTGATTTTACCAATAAGGACAAAATCGTGGATCTGCTCCGTTTTGAGACCTCGCAGCAAAAGGAAGGAACCCTTTCTTCCTTTAAAGACTACACTGCCCGGATGAAAGCAGATCAAAAGGAAATCTATTATTTAGCCGGTGAGAACCGTGCCCAGGTCGAGACCAACCCCAATATGGAATATTTTAAAAAACACGAAACCGAGGTGCTTTACCTCATCGATCCGGTAGACGCGTTTATCATTCCCTCCATTCCGGAGTACGATAAAAAACCGGTCAACGCCATCGACAAGGGAGATCTGGATTTAAAAGAGGACGAAAAGGAAGCTGAAAACAAGGAAAATCAGCTCTCGAAAGCCTTAATCGACCTGTTTAAGGAAACGCTAAAAGATAAAACCGAAGACGTTCGGATTTCCAAGCGCCTCGTGGACTCAGCCGTCACCCTGGTCGCCAGCGCAGACAGCGCAGACAAACACACCGAACATTTGATGAAAATGATGGGACAAGATACCCCGCAATCCAAACGCATCCTGGAAGTGAATGCGGACCACCCCGTCGTTCGGAATTTGTCAAAGCGTTATATCGCGAATGCGAATGATCCCATGCTGGAAAAGTGCATCCTTGGACTCTTTGAAAGCGCGCAACTCATCGATGATGAATTAACGTCCAAAAATGATTATGTCAAACGCATGATGGATATTATGGAAGCGGCCACCGGGTAACCCGATCCTGGGATGTTAACGGGTTTAAACGGCGCAGGGTGCGCTTATGTCAAAGCACCAACGACGTCTATTTCCTGAAGGGGTTCATGAAAAAGATATCCTTGCACCTTGTCGCAGCCATGTTCCTTGAGAAAGGCCAGTTGTTGCTCCGTTTCAACCCCTTCCGCTACGACTTGGAGCCGGAGTCCTTTTGCCAGAGAAATCATGCCGGCGGCAAGTTTTGCGGCATCGGGATCATCCACGATATCCCGTATAAACGTGGTGTCCAGTTTTAGAATATCAATGGGAAACCGCTTAAGGTAAGTGAAAGACGAATAGCCCGTACCAAAATCGTCCATAGAAATACAGACCCCTATCTCCTTAAACCGTTTCAGGGTTTGTATTGACGCGTCCATGTCTTCCATCATCACGGATTCGGTAATTTCAAGATTGAGTGATTCGGGCGAAAGCCCGGTCTCCTCAAGCGTCCTCTCGATGGTATCCAGTAAATGCTTTTCCCTGAACTGGCGAGCAGACAAGTTGACCGATATGCGTAATGTGCGCATGCCTTGTTCAATCCACGCTGCGGTCTGACGGCAGGCCTGATGAAGTACCCAGGTGCCAATGGGCACGATCAGCCCGCTTTCTTCGGCAATCGGAATAAAATACCCCGGAGTGATCACCTGGCCTCCCGATTTTTTCCAACGGACAAGGGCTTCCAGTTCGGTCGTTGACTGAGTGTTGAGATCCGTGATCGGTTGATACCTGACCCTGAATTCATCTTTGATCAGCGCCTCTCTCAGATCGGTTTCCAAAGTGACCCGTTCTTTAACTCGGACCGCCATCTCCGGCTTAAAAAATTGATAGTTGTTTCGACCTTCTGCCTTGGCATGATACATGGCCGTATCGGCATTTTTTTTGAGGACTTCCGGACTGCGGCCGTCATCGGGATAGATGGCGATCCCGATGCTGACGCTGAGATACACATCATTCCCTTCCAGTCTGAAAGTTTTATTAAACAGATTCAGGGTTTTTTGAGCAATGGTGGAGGCATCCTCCACGCCGCTGATTTCTTCCATCAGGATCGTGAATTCGTCGCCGCCAAAACGGGAGACGGTATCCCCGGTGCGAAGACAGTTTTTAAATTGGGTACTGACTTCCTGTAAAAACAGATCCCCCATATAATGTCCCAGCCGGTCGTTGAGGTCCTTGAAATGGTCCACATCAAGAAAAATCACGGCCAATTTCGCGCCTTTGCGATCGGCACGTGCGATGGCCTGGGTCAGCCGGTCTTGAAACAGGAGGCGATTGGGCAGCTTTGTTAGCGGATCATGGTAGGCAAGGTGCCGAATTTCCTCTTCATGGGCCTTGATATCCGTAATATCATAAAAAACACCGACATAGCGGATCGCATTGCCTTCATCATTTTTTACTGAAGAAATGGTCAGATGTTCAGGGTAGGTTTCCCTGTTTTTCCGCCGGTTCCAGATTTCTCCCTGCCATCGTCCCGTCGAAAGAATCTCCCGCCACATCTTTTTGTAAAACGCCGGCTTGTGCCGATTGGATCGAAGCATCCTGGGATTTTTCCCGACGGCTTCCTGTTCCGTATACCCGGTGATGGTCGTAAAGGCGCGGTTGACGGATTTAATCGTCCCGTCCGCATCGGTAATCATAATGCCCTCTATCGCACTTTCATACACCCGGGAAGCCAATAATAATTTTTCATCCGCTTTTCGTTTTGCGGTGACGTCCCGGAAACTCCAGACCCGGCCCACACCGACCTTGTTAAGAACTTGCGGTTTGGAAGCACACTCAAAGATCCGGCCGTTTTTAAAATACAGGATATCGAAGCTTTCTTGATTCGGGTGCTCGGCCAGGTTGCCCAGCGTACCCATGAATGCTTCTGATTCCTGAAGCTTTTTTAAACAGTACCGGATAGCACGGTCACTTTTCTCGTGAGCGAGCAGTGCCTTGGGCACTTCCCACAAATCGATGAATTGACGGTTGAACCCCGTATATTCCCCGTCACTGTTCATGACCAGAATCCCGTCCGTTGTCGAATCCAGCGTGGCATTCAGCCGGGCAATCGAATGTTCATTTTCTTTTTCTGCCAAGCGCTGCTCCGTGATATCACGGGACATCAGGGTATAACCGAACCGCTGTCCCTCGTTGTCCCGGATATCCGTTATTCGGGCGGATATAATGCGATTTTCCCCTGAAACATCCAGCGTCAGTGAAAAACAGTATTCGCCATTTTTGCTGATCTGTTTTTTTGCCTGTTTCAATTTAGCGGCCGAGAGCTCTTTGATCGCCAGGGTTTTTACCAGGCCCTGGGAAACAACCGCCACTGCGGATCGGTCAAATATCCGTTCCGCCTCCGGGTTAAAATATGTAATTTTAAAATCCAGGTCCGTCGCGATAATCGCCATATCGATGGAAGAGCGCAGAATATTTTCGAGATAATGCGATTGTTCCAACAGCTTGGCTTTGGTCTTTTTGAGCCCGATATCTCTTGCCTTTAATATCCGCTTGAGGAAATGAATATAGTTGCCTTCGAGTTCTCGAATAATGTTGTCCTGAATCAGGATGCCCGCTGTTTGCATGTTTTCATCAATGACCACAAGCCGTCTTACGCGATATTGATTCATGAGTTTGATGGCTTCATAGGCCGTAATATCCAGCGGAATGGTTTTGACCGGAGTACTCATGACGTCCGACATGGTTAAGGCCTCGATCTGTGCTCCCAGCAACATGAGTGAGGCCATGTCTTTTTCCGTTAAAATCCCGACCGGCTTGTGATCTTCCTCAACAATGGCGCAGCCGGCGTTATAACGATCCATTTTCTCCACAACAGTCAGAACAGGCGTTTCTTTTGTGACCGTCAGCATTTTCTTGATCATCAAATTGTGGATGTTTTCCCGTCCGCCGAAATAGTTCAGGCCCCGTTTCGTAATGATGTCGGTCTGTGTGATGACGCCTTCGGTACGCCCCTCGTCATTTGTGATCACAAGATGCCGGACATGATTTATCGTCAAGATATAGGAAGCTTCAAACACGGAAATTTCATGCCCGGCGACAATCACAGGCGCACTCATCAACTCACAGATCTCGACCGTGTTTAAATCGATCCGTTGACTCAGTGTCAGTACCATGTCCCGCTCCGTATAAATTCCGACCGGTTTTTCATCTTCGGTCACCAGCAGGCAGCTAATCCTGTGGGCCTTCATGATGGAAATGCACTCTTGAACACAGGTATGGGGCGGGACGGAAATAGGATGACGCGTGAAAATCTCTGAAATATTGCGATCCATTGATACATCCTAGTGAATGCTGAGAGAGATTACATCATATATGGAGAATATGCAATCTAGTCAAAACCAGCGTTTAAGCACTATTTTTATATCGGGTTGAGGTAAGCTGCACCCTTTTCAGCTTGAGGGCACAACGACGTTGTGACAGCAAGTGAAATAGGGCGTAGCCGCGAAGCGGTGTCAGCTTCAGCGCGACTCCGGATCAGCAGCTTACCGCAACCCGTTCAGCCTCGCGTAGCGCGGCTGAACCAAGAATGAGTATCGACACAAATATGCTTTCCCATACTTAGGCTATTTCTATTTTTACCTTAATTTTTTGGACAGGATGGCACGATTTCTCCATAAAAACAGGGTATGAGTTCACTTTGACCAGGCGTAAAAAACCCCCCTTTTTTAATAAAAAAGGGGGGTTTTAAGATCATCTTCAAACCCAACTCAAGGGCCATAAATTTCCGGAGGAATGGTATATCCTAAAAATTCCCAAACATATTCAGTTAATGTTTTATTCGTGGCACACCACCCATAACTGCTCTCTGCACACATATCTCTCTTAATAATATCTTCATATGGCCATGGCCATAGATCTTCGCTTGTAAGCGTCACATCATACTCATCGTTTTGGTTCAGTGTCGTTTGATAACGTTTTTCAATCGTGGCGCCTTTTCCACTTATCGGCGACCGGGGTAAATATCGTATTTCCGGGATCGTCGTCGTATCTGAATTTGAGCATGACCCTGCCGGGCCGCTGCTGGAAAAGAGATTATTATCACACTGCGACAACGATTCAATCCCGCCATTATTCAAGAAGATATTGTTGTTAGCCGTAATATTGTCCTGACCCTCTATGGCATTCCCTGCATTCTGGCCAATCGTTGAATTTAAAACAAAATTCGGTCCGGGGGAATTAAATTTCATCCCTCGCCGCGAAGTGCCCCACACCACCGAATTGTTTATCTCGTGTCCGCCTGCGCCCCCGTCACCCGGGTAAATCCCGCCCAGTTCAGACCCCGCATTAAATCCAATAATCCCGTAAAGTTTGTTAAAGCCAACATCCGGACGAGAACTGTAAACCAGATCATAAGGCTGGGCAAAACTTCCAGTGACATCGAATAGAAGTGCGTTCGCGATCACAGAATAGTTTGTCAGATAATGTGAAATGGCGCCCACAGGCAGTGACGGAACTTCGCCGAGATCATCTAATCGTGCAATCACGCGATTGTCCACAACATGGTCCGCCGCATAATTACTAATCGTGTAGCGATTACTTCCCCAGGCCCAGATATCTTCTTTATAAATATAAGAACTCCGTGCCGTACTTAGGCCGCCCTTAAATCCACTACGGCTGACAAATATTTGGGAGGTATTATCGATTTCGCCGCCGTTTAAAAAGGTAAACTGCATCACCGTGACATACTCCGGCCAACCCACTGCATGAAGCCTTCCATTTACAATGACGCCTCCGACACGCTCACCCATAATGATCGTATGGTTTTCCTGAGTCCCGCCGGGCGGACCCGAACTTGACAGCTTTACGCCGCCCGACCAAAACCATTCACCCATGTTTTCATTATAGGTACCGTCTTTAACAATTAAAACATCCCCGCCCGTCATCGAAGAAAACGCATGAGAAAATGTCGCCCATGGTGCTGTGGTGCTCCCAGCGTTTGCATCATTTCCATCAGGGGAAATATAGTAGGTATTTCCCGATGGGGCTGGGGCCGGAGCTGGGGCTGGGGCCGGAGCTGGGGCCGGAGCTGGGGCTGGGGCCGGAGCTGGGGCCGGAGCTGGGGCTGGGGCCGGAGCTGGAGCTGGGGCTGGGGCTGGGGCCGGAGCTGGGGCCGGAGACGTTTCCGAAGTTTCAACATACTCCACAAATAATGTTGGAGGCGAAGTGCCATCCGATGACTCCGCGACACGTCGTCCAAGCCCGTTGATCAAAAAAACAATTGCATTATTTTGCTTCCAGTTTGGCATCTCAATCACTTCCTGGG
>CALZIJ010000005.1 GCA_945787655.1 Nitrospiria bacterium
ATGCTTCCCGTTATGCCATGTGTGTTTAATGCAAAAATACCCAGCATCACAAAACCGAGATGGCTGACGGAAGAATAGGCCACGAGCCGTTTAATATCTTTTTGCGCAAGCGCAACAAGTGCGCCATAGACAATGCCAACAAGTGATAATCCAGCCATATAGGGCATAAAATAGACACTGGCTTCAGGAAAAATGGGAAGACAAAATCGGACAAACCCATAAGTCCCCATTTTCAACAATACACCAGCCAAAAGGACGCTGCCTGCCGTAGGCGCATCTGTGTGGGCATCCGGGAGCCATGTGTGAAATGGAAACATGGGAACCTTAATCGCAAATCCAAGAAAAAAAGCGAGGAACAGCCAAAACTGGTAGGGGTGCAACGGTAGATTAAGTTTCTGCAACTCGAGTATATTAAAGGTATATTGACCGCTTCCATATTGCGGGTCAGCATTTAAGAAATATATGGCCAATATGCCTAACAGCATAAAAAGGCTGCCAAATAATGTATATAAAAAGAATTTTATAGCAGAATAAAGCCTGCGTCCTCCGCCCCATATCCCGATCATAAAATACATGGGGACCAGCATCACTTCCCAAAAGATATAAAACAGGAAAAAATCAAGGGACATAAAAACACCCAGCATCCCGGTTTCCAGAAATAGAATGGAGACGTAGTATTCCTTAATCCTCATATTGATTGCGGTATAGGAGCTGACAATGGCGATGGAGGTAATAATGGTCGTCATTACAATCAACAACAAGCTAATCCCATCAATCCCAAACACATATTCAACCCCAAGGCTGGGAATCCATGAAAGTTTTTCAATAAACTGCATTTCGGATTTGCTCGAATCAAAACCGGGGATCAGGAGCAAAGAAACCAACAACGTCACAATGGAAACGGCAAAAGCCGTTTGCATGATTTTCTTCTCATCCTCTTTTTTCATAAAAAGAAGAATAATCGCTCCAATCAGCGGGATATAAGCAATAAGAGAGAGGAGCGGAAATCCGTAAACATTTGTTCCCATGAAGCCTCCTAGTTCTACCTAGTAAAAAATAAACGAAATAATAGCAATGACAACCACACCAGTCACCATGGCCATAATGTAATTTTGAATTGCACCCGTCTGTATTTTTCTGAGACGTTTTGCACTCCCGCCGATAATGACGGGAACTTTATTCAATGACTTATCAATAATATGCATATCGAACATTTCAGAGATCTTACTCTCAAGCAATGTGGCCCATCCGGACGCATTGACCAGGCCATCAAACACCCATGTATCGATTGTCCAACCTATTTTTGACCATTTTTTCACGGGCTCTATCAGTATTTTTTTATAGGCTTCAACAATGTATGTTTCATAAATAACGATCGGTTTGTTAATAAACCATGTAAAACCCTTGATTGCTTTTCTGTAAGTCCAATCGGTATCGACACTGATCGTCACTTCCGGGTCCAGTTTTTTTAATAACATAAAAAATCCAACTGCGGTCAATAACAGGATTTGATATGCCCCGATCACATGCCCCCAGGTATAGGGATGATATTCTGAGTGATGTGGCAAGGCCTGATAAAGCGCCCCTGGAAATATACCGATAAAAGTACAGGCAAACGCTGCCAAACCCATTCCCCAAAGCATATTTTTTGGTGGATCAACGGCTTTAAGCTTTGATTGATCCCAGTCTTTCCAGAAAAAAACATAATAAGGAAGCTTGAGTCCCGTATGCAAAAAAGTTCCTGCCGACGCAAGCGTTAAAAGCATGGCGACCCAAGGCCGATGTAACTCCGACGCCGCAGAGATGACCATCGATTTACTCACAAACCCTGAAAAGAAAGGAAACCCTGAAATCGCAAATCCACCGACCATATAGAACATAAATGTCCAGGGCATGTATTTATACAGTCCCCCCAAGTCTGTGAGTTTCCGAAGTCCGGTCATGAGCATCACTGAACTCATCCCCATCATCAGCAAGCCTTTATAGAGAATGTGGGCAAAGGCGTGTGACGTGGCCCCATTGACCGCCATTTCAGAACCCATTCCGGCTCCAGCCACCATGTATCCCACCTGACTAATGATATGGTAAGCCAGCAATCTCCGGATATCGTTTTCGATCACGGCATACACCACACCGTAGAGGGCCATAAAGACACCCAGCGGGACCAGAAGTTCTAAGCCCGAAAATCCACGAATCAAAACATATACAGCCGTTTTTGTCGTAAACGCACTCATAAACACGACGCCGGTAATCGTTGCCTCCGGATAAGCATCCGGGAGCCATGCCGAAAGCGGGGGCACCGCCGCATTTAAAAGAAATCCCGCCAGAATCAGCATTGAAGCGATCCCTTCTTTCGGTAATTCGTTAAACGCAATCTCCCCGGTGGTTCCGACATAAAGAAAAATTCCTGCCAGTAAAATCAATCCTCCAAAAATATGAACATAGAGGTAGCGCATACCGATCACTTCAGCATTTTTCCAGGGTGCGTAAAAAATCAGCATGGCAGATGAAAACGCCATGATTTCCCAAAATAAAAACAGGGTCAGCAAATCTCCAGAAAAAACAGTTCCCAAGGCCGATCCCGCATAAATCAAACCAGCCATATGCTCTTTATCGTTTTTGACATGGAGGGAAAAGACCATACCGATAAATGTTGCAATCGTAATCACATAACCAAACACCAGGCTCAGTTTATCCACCCGGCCAAAGATCATTTCTTTTTGCCCTAATAAAGGCAACACCCCATGATTCCCATGCGACACAATCAGAAGCGCAAGAAAACCAATTACGGGCGTCGCCATTTTGTAGATAGATTTCCATTTTTCTTTTACAAACGGCAATGCAGCCGCAGCGATAAAAAACAGAAATCCAGGATGAATCCAGAGATCAATCATAATAATTTTCAGGCTTCATCAAGAATGTGTGCCCAACCCATTTTGAAATCACAATAATCAAATACGTTGAAATAAACCCGTAAAGCGAAGAAAACCCCGGAATCCAATCCCAAATAAAATAGATATGGACCAAATGTAGCGACGGGATATGGATAATCACGTCAATAATAACGAGTGCGATGCCGAAGTAGAGAAAAAATTTCTTTGTTTTTTTCATCTCTTCCGGGTTTTCAATAATCTTTTCAAGCCAATTAATAATCCACATTAGCCAATCACCAGTTTTGCAAGGTTAAGAAATAAGTTGGGGAATATCCCTAAGAGCACGGCGATGACCGCCGTGACACAAAGCGGCCCTACGAGACATTTATGGTCGGCTTCATTGACCTCATGATGTTCATCGTCATGACCGCCATCTTTATCTCCCGCCACAGCGTGTTCGTGCGCTTCATCCGGCGGTTTAAAAAATGCGTTATAAACAATTGGTAAAAAATAACCCGCGTTTAATAAGGTACTGGTCAGAAGCACAATCAATACCGGGATTTGGTGAGATTCTATAGAACCTAAAGCCAAATACCATTTTGAAGCAAAACCTGAAACGGGCGGCACACCGATCATGCTCAATGCCCCGATTGTGAACGCCGCCATTGTGAGAGGCAATTGCCGCCCGATGCCCTTCATTTGGGAAATATCCGTTTTGTGGGTAATCACATATATCGACCCTGCGGCGTAAAACAAGGTGATTTTTGAAAAGGCATGATTGGCAATATGAATAATGCCACCGGTCATGCCGGATACCGTAAGCAATGCGCCCCCCAAAATAATGTAGGAGAGTTGACTCACAGTTGAATACGCCAATCGGGCTTTCAGGTTATCCCGTGTCATCGCAAATAAAGAGGCCATTACAATCGTAAAGGAGGCCAAGACCGCCGTTACTGTTCCCAAATGCAATGACTGCATCAAATCTACACCAAAAACATGAAAAATAATCCTTAAAACAGAAAATACCCCGGTATTTACCACAGCCACAGCATGAAGAAGGGCGCTCACGGGGGTCGGCGCCACCATCGCTGCAGGCAGCCATGCATGGAATGGCATGATTGCCGCTTTTCCAACACCAAATAACAGCAGAAAAAAGATCGTCACCAAAATAGGGGCGCTTACCCCATCCGGGAAAAGTCCGCCATGTTGAAAATCGAGTGTGCCCGCCACGGCATAAGTCAGCAACATTCCGGCCAATAAAAAGGCTTTCGAGGTCCCCAGTAGATAAAAAAGGTACTTATTGGCTCCGGCATACGCCACTTCTGTCTGTTTGTGTGAAACAAGCGGATAGGTGATCAATGTCAGCATTTCATAAAAAAGATAAAGCGTAACCAAGTTGGCCGAAAAAGCCACCCCCATGGTCATTGAAAGGGTCACCGCAAAACAGGCATAAAACCGGGTTTGGGCATGTTCTTTCGTCGGACGCATGTACCCAATCGAATAAATCGAGGTCACCATCCACAAAGTCGACGCGACGATAGCAAAGGTGATCCCCAGCGCATCGACCTTAAGTGAAAAGGACACTTCCTCCAAAAATGTAAACAGAGTAAAACTGTAAGTATTTCCGGCTAAAACACCGGGAAGCATAGAGATGACCAATAAAAATTTGATTACAGCGGCCCCAAAGGAGCAGGCTTCTCTTTTATTGGGATTGTCTCTGTTGGCAATAATTAAGCCGGCCCCAACCAAGGAAACCAGCATAATTAGCATCGGGCGAAATGAGGCGATGTCCATCAGTCGATTTTAACTTTCTTTTCCATACGGCTTACCATTTCAAAAGATTAATCTGGTCTACATTCAGCGTCGTTCTGACTCTGAACAGTGCGATGACCAAAGCCAAGCCCAAAGCCACTTCAGCGGCCGCCATCGTGAGAATAAAAAACACCATCATTTGTCCCGTAATGGTTTGATGAAAATTCGAGTACGCCACAAAGGTAATGTTTGCGGAATTTAAGATTAATTCAATCGAGAGCAGCACCATGATGATGTTTCTTCGGATCAGAACACCCACGACTCCCAGCGAAAACAAAAAAAATCCTAATGTGATATACCACTCTAATGGAATCATCTTTCGTTAACCAATGCTTTTTCAGCTTTTCTACGTGTGGTCAAATCAACCCTTCCACCAGGCCCTTTTGCTCTTTTTGATCCTCTTCCGGCTAAAATAATGGCCCCGAACATGGCCACCAGCAAAATAAGAGAAGCGATTTCAAAAGGGAAAATAAACTCGGTAAACAATGCGTTTCCGATAACCCGGGTATGCCCGATTTCCTGAACGGATTCCGGTGTCAATGGACCCCCTTTGCTTAATATCTCTGTTTTGAAACCCGCAAACAACATTAAAAAAAGGACAACAACCCCTAAAAAACCGCCTACTTTATATTGCCTGTGCAGGTATAGCTATTCCTGTTTTGGATTAAACAACATCAAGACAAAAACATAGGTCACCAAAATGGCCCCGGCATACACGATGATTTGCACCGCCGCAATGAATTCAGCATTCAGTAAGATATAAATCCCGGCGATGTGAATGAAGGTCACCAGCAATGACAACGCGCTGTACACCAGGTTAGGCGTAAAAACCGCCACCACGGCTCCGGCGACCGCCATTCCGCCAAAATAGAAAAAAAGAAGCTGTGCCATTACTAGGCTTCTCCTTTCTTGACATGGGGGAAATTTTGAGCTTTCAGTTTTTCGTAGAGATTAATTTTGGCGTCTGAATATACCGGACGTTTCTCCCTGACCGGAAAATATTTATCGCCCAGAGTCAACATCGTATCCTTAGTCATCACAAGCTTTCTTTTATCTGTTGTCGCCAGTTCATATTCTTTACTGGCGGCCAAAGCAGTTACAGGACACGCCTGAACACAAAAGCCACAAAAAACGCACTTGGTCATATCAAGAATGTATGTCTCTGCAATACGTTTTTGCGGCAAATCAGGTCTTTCCGCGCTAATTACTGTAATACAATGAGAGGGACAAGCCGCCTCACACAAGGCACAACCGACACACTTTTCGGTTCCATCATCATAACGCAGGTGCACAATCGCGCCCCGCCATCCGTCCGGTAAATTTGGCTTTGTATGCGGATATTGTTGCGTAATCACCTTTCCTTTAAAAAGATGTTTTATGGTCAGACGAAGCCCTTGTAGTATTTCCGAGAAAAAGACAGTCTTTAATAAACTTTTATTTGAAGCCATACGCGATCCTTTTTAATTCAAAAGATACTTAATGATCGACGTTAATAAAACGTTAACAAGCGCAACCGGCAGCATAATCTTCCATCCAAAGGCCATCAACTGATCAAAACGCAGTCTTGGCACAGTGGCTCGCAACCAAATATAGAAAAACAGCAGGAAGTATACTTTGACTAAAAACCAGACAATGGGAGGGATAAATTCCAGCGCGGGAAGCGGCGCCTGCCATCCGCCTAAAAAAGCCACAACAGCGATGCAAGACACCAAAATCATGTTGGCATATTCCGCGAGGAAAAAGAAGGAAAACCGCATGCCCGAATATTCTGTAAAAAATCCTGCCACCAGCTCACTCTCTGCTTCCGGCATGTCAAAGGGCAGACGGTTTGTTTCCGCAATGGCACAAATCATATAAACGACAAAGGCAATGGGCTGTGCCACCACAAACCAATTCCATATTCCGCCACCTTGTGCTTCAGTCATGGTCTTCATTGACAGAGATTCCGATAAAAGGATGGGTCCAACCAGGGCCAAACCCAGGGGCAGCTCATAACTAATCACCTGTGCGGCTGAACGCAGGCCGCCCAAGAGCGCATACTTACTGTTTGAGGCCCATCCACCCAATAAAATGCCATAGGCCCCAATGGAAGCAAATGCGAGAACATACAGTACACCAATATTAATATCGGTAATATACGGCGTGATTTCGATCGGGCCTATTTGCAGAGAATCCCGCCCGAAGGGGACAACGGCGAATCCGATAAGCGCCGGAACCAAAACCAATATCGGCGCCGCCGAAAAGATGATCTTGTTCGCTCCGGCTGGGATAATGTCTTCCTTAAAAAACAATTTGAGTCCATCCGCCAAAGGCTGAAGCAGTCCATGCGGCCCAACTTCCATCGGACCCAGTCGGTCTTGCATGTCACTTAAAATTTTTCGCTCGGCATAAGTCAAATACGCGACATGCGTTAAAACCACCCCTAATACCGCGGCAATCTGAATAATGACCACAACAACCTGTATAACTAAATCCATCTTTCCTCTAATTTACTGAGTGGCCACCTGCACTTTGGCCAATGTCACTTTGCCTCGGTCGCCATAGGGCACACCGGACGTTGCATCAATTTCAAAAGGGAGCATTTTTTTTATATTGAGCGCGAAATGCTCTGGTATAAATAGTGTGCCTTCTGCCAATTTCTTACTATATTTAACAGGAAGCTGAATCGCACCCTCACTGCCGTCAACCGAAATTTCAACGATTTCTTCTTCGTCAATATCCAAACGTTCAGCATCCTCAGGATGAATCAGAACCACCATTTTGCCCAAAAGGGTCTTTAAACCTGAAGCATAGGTAGACATTTTTCCCGCATGAAACAGGCTTTGACCGACCTGCAAATCAAATGCGCCATTTTTTATAGCAGCTTCAGGTAGCGCCCAGTGCAGATCCAACCGTTCCGCATATCGTGCAATACTTGCGCTAACGCCTTCAGAACCTAACAGCACAGGCCACCCCGGCGGCATTCCCATGACCACTTCCTTCCAAACGGCATCTGCCGATTGATGACCAAGCAGCTTCTGATAGGGCACGTTCTCTGTGGTTTTCATTTTATTGATTAGCGTTGAGAAAATCTGCCAATCCGGTTTTGCATTACCAAGGGGGTCAATCGCCTCGCGACCCTTTTGCGTTTCTCCTTCCTGGTTTGTAAAGTGTCCCGATTTTTCTGCATAACTTGCGGCAGGCAAAACAATCTGGGCCAATGCATTCGTTTCCGTCGGGAAAAGATCCTGACAAATAAGCAGATCAAGCTGACTGAGGGCTTCCGAAACCTGTTTTTGCGGAAGAGAACGCAAGGGATCTTCCCCGACCAAGTATAAGACCTTGATTTCCCCACGAGCGGCGGCATCAATCATTTCAATGGCCGTGTATCCCCTTTCTTCAGAGGAAATCGGCTGAAAGCCCGGTAAAAATTCCGGCGCCCCCCCCATCTCAACGGCCCCAAAGGCATTGGGTTCTTTGGCCAAGGGAAGAATACCTGTGCCGGGACGCCCCACGTTTCCAGTTGAAATGGCCATTTCGGCCAACCGGAGCATGGACTGATAGCCTCCCGCTCCGCGCAAAATAGATCGACCGGCGATAATCATTCCGTTGTCGGCTGTACCAAATTTTGCGGCAGCATCCCGGAAGGCCTCTTCGGACACACCTGTGACAGCTTCTATTTGCGCAAAAGAAACTGCATCTGCCGCAGATTTCATTTTTTCAATCAATTCGGAGGCCCCACCTTTAGCCGCACCCGAATCAATTATGGCCTTGGTCAATCCAAGAATCGCTGTATTTTCCGTCCCCATGTTGATCTGCACATGCTGATGCGCAAGGTGGGGCAGATGACTGATATAGGTTTCTCTTTTACGATGATAAGGGGCGATGGTCACCAGTTTTGTGCCATGGTTCCGGACGGCATCTTTTACTTTGAGGGCAACAATCGGATTTGTTTCAGTCATTTCTCCGGCAAACACCAAAAGACAGTCCGCGGCGGCGATATCCTCATAACGGGATATTCTGGCCGTACCAAAAACATCATGAAATGCCGTGATCGCATTCATAAAACCAAAACGCGCATCACTATCGATATGCGGTGTACCGATGGTCTCCCGCATCAATTTTTGAAACAAATACACTTCTTCATTGCTGCATTGCGCAGAAATAATTCCGCCAATCGCTTGAGGACCATGCGTTTCAATGGCGGCTTTCAATCCTTCGCTTGCCTTTTGATAAGCCCACTCCCAAGTCACCTCAAGGTCATTATTATTTAAACGAACACGGGGTCGTGTCAGACGAGAGTCATGATTGACGGCATCATACCCAAAAAAACCACGCGCACAAAGATCACCCTCGTTTCTTCCCGTACCGGTTTCCGAAGTCGCCCGTTTGATTTCTTCATTAACTGTTTCAAGCGTCAATGTGCATCCATCGCCACAAAAATTACAGATGGTTTCTGTTTTTTTCAGCTGCCAGGTCCGATAATCAAACATCGATACCCTGGAGGTTAATGCACCGACCGGGCAAATCTGCACGCACCCCCCGCAAAATTCGCAATCCAGCTCCTGCTGCGCGAAAGCGCCGACTTCGTGCATTGATCCACGGTTCATCGAACCCAAGGCATTTGAACCGATCACCTCATCACAATAACGGACACATCGAAGGCAGCTGACACAGCGGTTCATTTCTTTTTCAATGAGCGGGCCAAAATAGGTTTTTTCAAAAGTCCGCTTGTTTTCGCCAAAAGGAGACGTCATGGCGCCGTATTGGTGGGCAAAATCCTGGAGCTGACATTCCCCGCCCTGATCACATTCCGGACAATCCAGCGGATGGTTCCCCAGTAAAAACGCCATTACTCCTTTTTGCGCATCCAACACCTTCTCTGAGGCCGTCTGAACGACCATGCCTTCCGTAACTTCCGTACTGCACGAAGTTTGTAGTTTCGGCATTTTTTCAATTTCAACCAGACACATCCGGCAATTGGCATCGGGCTTAAGCTTGGGGTGATAACAGAAATGCGCAATCTCAGCACCAGCAAGCTTGGCCGCCTCGATGACCCGCGTTCCTTTTTCAACCGTTACTTCCTGATCGTTGATTTTAAGTGTGACCCGTGAACTCATTATGAACTGACTTCCTTAATGTTAATAACCAACATACTCAATTTATATTGAACCCTGAGAACATTTTCTCGCTAATGCGCCATCGACAATGCGGCATTGGGGTTAAATGGACAGCTTTTCTCCCGGATATGCTGCTCGAACTCATCCCTGAAGTGCTTGATACTGGAAAGCACGGGTCCTACTTCAGCCTCGCCAAAAGCGCAAACGGTCTTCCCTTCAATTCTTCCGCAAAGATATTCCAGCTGCTCGATATCCCCCTCACGCCCCTGGCCCTGCTCAATCCGGTGCAAAATCTGCAGCACCCAACCGCTGCCTTCACGACACGGGGTACACTGCCCGCACGATTCATGATGAAAAAACTCCATCAGGTTCATTGCGGCCCAAACAATACACGTGTCCTCATCCATTACCGTGATCGCCCCGGAACCCAGCATGGAACCCGCTTCTTTTACGGATTCAAAATCCAGAGGGGTATCCAAATGCTCTGGCTTCATCATCGGTGCAGAAGCCCCGCCCGGAATAAACGCCTTTAATTGTTTATTCCCGCGAACGCCCCCTGCGATATCGTAAATCATTTCCCGAAGCGTCACCCCCATTGGCACTTCGAAATTTCCCGGATTATTCACATGACCACTGACCGAAAAAACGCGCGTGCCGGTACTCTTTCCAATCCCTATCGACGCAAACCATTCGCCCCCCCTGTTAATAATATGGGGCAGGTTTGCCAATGTTTCGACGTTGTTGATGACCGTGGGTTCCTGATACAAACCATGAATGGCCGGGAAGGGAGGCTTGATTCTTGGCTTGCCGCGCTTTCCCTCGATGGACTCCAAAAGCGCCGTTTCTTCACCGCAAATATAAGCTCCGGCGCCTCGATGAACAGAAACGTCAAAATCGAACCCGCTGCCAAAAACATTTTTCCCGATCATGCCGGCATCATAGGCCTCCTGAATCGCCTTTTCAAGAATTTCGGCCCCCAGGTCAAACTCTCCCCGGATATAGATATAGGCTGTTTGCGCACCGATGGCGTAACAACAAATGGCAATCCCTTCCAGCATCTGGTGTGGATCCCGCTCCATCAGCTGCCGATCTTTATAGGTTCCCGGCTCACTCTCATCCGCGTTACAACAAAGATACTTGGGCCCCTTATGGTCCTTGGGAATAAAACTCCACTTCATACCGGTTGGGAATCCAGCCCCGCCTCGACCGCGCAAACCCGATTTCTTTACTTCCTCGATGACCTCTTCCGGAGTGCGGTCCTTCAATACTTTTTCAAGTGCGGTATATCCGCCCGTTGTCTTGTACGCCTCAATCGAACCATCGTAGCCCGCCTGAGCCATATTTTTAAAAAGTACCAGTTCGTATTTTGCCATCTTTACTGTCCTTGCAAAATCGGCAGCATAAAGGGACCTGTTGCAAGGTCGCTCTCTCCATGCTGCTTCAAATCGTTAAGTATTTTATCCACCTTTTCAGGAGTCAACTGCTCATAATAACGGTTATTGATTTGCATCATCGGCGCACTGCCGCAAGCCGCCAAACATTCAACGACTTTGAGCGTAAAATAACCGTCTTCCGTGGTTTCACCAATGCCGATCCCCAAAGTTTTTTGCAAATGCTCGACAATGGATATTGCTCCAACAAGTGAACACGACAGGGTTTTACATACCTGAAGCAAATATTTTCCAACCGGCTTCATATTATATTGACTATAAAAAGTCGCCACATCATAAACCTGAATCGGCGTAAGCTCCAGAACTTCGGCAATATCGATCATCGCGGCCTCAGAGACATACCCGATTTCTTCCTGCGCAATTCGCAATGCCGGCAGGGTTAACGACCTTAAGTCCGGATATTTTGGAAACTCCGCCTTTATCCTGGAAACAGCTTCTTTTGAAAGGGCTTTATATTTCACTTTAAATCTGTAAATCCTCCAGCCTCACGGCACTGCGAACTAGCGGTCACACTCCCCCATCACAATGTCGTAGGTACCAAAAATAGTCACAATGTCCGCAATCATATACCCCAAAGCCATGTGCTCAAACGCACCCATATGAATAAAAGAAGGGGGACGAATTCGCATCCGATACGGCTTGTTTGCCCCTTGACTAACGATGTAAAACCCTAACTCACCTTTGGGCCCTTCGGTCCCGCAATAAACCTCGCCCTCAGGTACATCAAACCCTTCGGTCGCAATCATAAAATGATGGATAAGGCTTTCCATATCGGTCTCAACCTTATCTCGAGGGGGATAGGTAATTGTCGGCAAGTCCACGGCGATTAGGCCTTCCGGAAGCTGATCCAGGCATTGCTTAATAATTTTTGCACTTTGGCGCATCTCCTCAACACGAATCCAGTAACGGTCATAAGTATCGCCATTTTTTCCGAGGGGAACTTCCCACTCAACCCGGTCATACACCCCATAGGGCTCCGCCTTGCGAATATCATAATTGACCCCGGACCCACGCAGCGCCGGACCCGTCAAACCGTAACTCACCGCGTCCTCCGCAGATATCACGGCAATGTCCCTTGTTCGCCCAATCCAGATCCGGTTTGTTTCAAGAAGGGTGTTATATTCATCTACTTTTTCAGGAAAGGTTTTAAGAAACTCGTACAAACGATCCACAACCTCTTGAGACAAATCACGGTCCACCCCTCCCACACGGTAATAACTCATTGTGAGCCGGGCGCCGCAAATCATCTCGAACAAGTCGAGCAAGACCTCCCTTTCACGAAAGGTGTAGAAAAAAACCGTCATCGCCCCGATATCAAGCGCTTGCGTGCCCAACCAAAAAAGATGTCCCGCCAAACGCTGCATTTCCGCGACAATCGTCCGAATATATTCAGCCCGTTCCGGAATTTCGACCTGAAGCAGTTTTTCAACCGCACGCACAAATGCATAATTATTCGTCATAGAAGAGGTATAATCCAAGCGGTCGGTCAAAGGGATAATTTGGGTATAAGTTGAATTTTCGGCCAGTTTCTCAACACCGCGATGGAGGTATCCCAGATAAGGCGTTGCTTTTACGATCACCTCCCCTTCCATTTCGAGCACGATACGAAGCACGCCGTGCGTCGAAGGATGCTGGGGGCCCATGTTTAAAAGGAGGTCTTCTACGCGCTTTTTAGGTTTTCCGTCAACAAGCTCAAACTCAAAATCATCTTCACCATAATGATCGAGCCTTGTCACGCTATCTTGTTTTTCTTCCATATAATTAAGACTTTTACTGCTTTCGCCTTGTCCAAAAAAAATTCAATATTATTGTAAAAGGTTAACCCGCATCGGAGGACAGATTATCAAAACTATCCCGCCACCCTTTCCCTTCAACGGGAAAGTCCTTGCGCAACGGAAAACCCTCGTCATAGTCTTCCGTCATCAAAATCCGCCGCAAGTCCGGATGGTGATTAAAAGAGATGCCCATCATATCGTAAACTTCACGTTCCATAAAATTGGCGGCGCGCCAAATCGAAACTACCGAATCAATTCTGCAATCCTCTTCCGGAACACGAGCCTTGATGCGAAGCCGGTGATTCCGCTCCAGTGAATAAAAATGGTAAACCACTTCAAAACGCGGCGTCTCATTTGGAAAATCCACGGAACAAAGATCAGTGAGCATATCAAAGTCGAGTTCGGGATCATTCCTGACAAGATTGCACACCTTCAGGATATGGTCTCTTTCCACTTCGAGGGTTAACTCCCCATAGGCCACTTTCTCTGAAATAAAACCTTCCGGACAGGCCGCCTTTATTTTTTCAGAAATGTTCTGCATAAATCAGTGATAAATTTCCAGTGCTTAAGTCCTGAAAACCTTGCCTTCCATAATTTTTTCCTGCAAACGCAAAATCCCCGCCAAAAGCGCTTCCGGACGAGGTGGACACCCCGGCACATACACATCCACGGGGACAAAACGATCTACCCCCTGAACCACGCTATAACTATTATAAATATTGCCTGAAGTTGCGCAGGATCCCATTGAAATAACATATCGGGGTTCCGGCATCTGATCATATATTCTTCGAATCACCGGCGCCATTTTCCGGCACACTGTCCCTGCGACAATCATCAAATCGGCCTGGCGGGGAGAAGCGCGAAAAACCCCTGCCCCAAAACGATCCAGGTCATATCGGCCGGAGACCACTGCGATCATCTCGATTGCACAACAAGCCAGGCCAAAAGTCATCGGCCACAAAGCCGATTTCCGCGCCCAGTTTACGGCCGAATCAATCGTGGTCGTCATAATATTGGTTTCAAACTGGCGATCAATTAGTCCCATTCAAGGGCCCCCTTTTTCCACGCATAAAAATACCCGACAAATAAAATGCCTAAAAATAAAATCATCTCCACCAAAGCAAACAACCCAATCTGGTTGAAGCTCACCGCCCAAGGATAAAGAAAAACCATTTCAATATCAAAAAGCACGAATAACATAGCAATTAAGTAGTATCGGAGCGGAAACTGCTGGCGGGCATCTGTTTCAGGCAAGATGCCGCTTTCATAAGGCGTAAGCTTCTGGTCGTATGTGTTTTTGGGCCGGACAAGATACCCGGCGATAATCGTCACGACCCCAAACGCAAGTGCGATGAAGAAAAAGACAAGTATGGGTAGATAGTTAGAAGGTAAAAGCGCTGTAAGCACAGATAGTTATCTCCCCCCGATTTCAAAGAGCGCACATCATATAAAATAAGAAAATTAAAGTCAAGCCACCAGAAACAATCCCCCAAAAGGACCCTATAAGTCGTCACGAAAGGCATCCATCACGGGCCAGTGGAAGATGTTTTTTTCATCAAATATTATGAATTTTAAAACCATCATTTTACGAAATGACTTCTTATACGCAAAAGCTTGCAACCTTAAAAACATTCATTTAGAGTACTGAGATCACAGGTTAGGATGGGAGGAGGCACTAAGATGATCTCGGTTGAAAAAGCTCAAAAAATTATACTTGATGAAATAAGCAGCACATCCCCTGAAAAAGTATTTCTTTCCCAGTCCTTAAACCGGACCCTTGCTGAGGACATCCGGTCTCCGCTCGATCATCCGCCTTGGGATACCTCAGCCATGGATGGTTATGCCATCCGGGTTTCGGATACGGCGTCCGCCTCAAAAGAGCATCCTGTATTACTGAACATCATCGAGGAAATTCCCGCAGGTAAAATGCCTCTAAAAACCCTTGGGCCGGGAGAAGCTTCCAAAATTATGACCGGCGCGCCGCTTCCTAAAGGCGCGGAAGCCGTGGTTAAAGTCGAAGAGACCGAACGAGATGGGGAAGCCGTCCGCATCCACACACCATCCGAGCATGGGGAATTTATCCGGCTTCAAGGAGAAGCCATCCGCTCTGGAGATCCTGTTTTAAAAAAAGGGGCCGGAATCCGGGCGGCGGAGATCGCCATGATGGCATCCATAGGGAAATCCGTCGTACCAGTTTTTCAACAACCCAAAGTCGCCATTCTTTCGACAGGAGATGAACTCGCCGATCTCGACGAACCGCGCGGCATGAACAAAATATTAAACAGCAATGGGTATGGTCTTGCCGCACAAGTGACCGAAGCCTGCGGCATCCCTGTCACACTCGGCATCGCCCGGGACTCGAAAGAAGACCTGAAAGAAAAAATAGCCATCGGGCTTCAATCTGATTTCCTCCTGATTTCCGGAGGGGTCTCAATGGGGGACTATGACTTTGTTCTTGAAGTCCTCGAATCACTCGGCGTCACCATGCGGCTTTGGAAAGTCGCGATGAAACCTGGAAAACCCGTTGCTTTCGGAACCAAAGCCGGACGGCCTGTTTTCGGGCTGCCCGGAAATCCGGTCTCTTCGATGGTGACTTTCGAGGAGTTTGTGCGCCCTGCGCTCCTGAAAGCCACAGGGCGTGAAAAAATTTTCAGGCCGCTTCTCACCGCAACCTTATCCGAGAAAATCAGAAAACGTCCGGGCCGTCGTCAATTTCTCCGGGCCGTGGTCTCTGTCAAAAACGGGGAATATCAAGTGCGCTCAACCGGCGACCAGGGCAGCGCCATACTCATGTCCTTGGTCAAGGCGAATGCCCTCATGATTTTACCCGAAGAAGGCGAGGGATTAAACGCAGGGGAGAAAGTCCAGGTCCAAATCCTTTCGGAAATTGTTTCATAGCCCCGAAAAGCCGCAGAAGGGATTCCTCCCTTATTATCCATTACCCCCTCTCAGCAGAAACGGTTTTTTTACTTCTACCGAGAGGAGAAAGATCCCGCTTCGACTGACAGCGACTGCATCGCAAACGACCAGGTTTCGCTGTCTGCCGTACCACCCTTAGGAGGGCGCATCGGCTACAGGCTTACTGCCGCACTCTTAAAAAGAGCGAAAGCCCGATCATGAGCAAGAGAATATTCGCGCTCCAACCGCCCAGCCAGGGAGGCAAGACTTCCAAACGACCCAGGGCCAGGGTGACGGAAAAGACAAGCCAGTAAAAAAGAGCAATCGCAAGGCTGAGCGCGATGCCCCAGGCAATGCCCGAACTCCGACGGTCCTTGAGTGCAAAAGGAACACCTAAAAAAACCATGATAATGTTTACAAACGGCAGCGCCTTTTTCCCCCATAAATCCACCTGATACCGCGTGGGGTTAAATCCGGCGCTTAATAGTTGTGCAATGTAGGACTCAAGACCACTGTAGGTCATTTCCTTGAGTTCGAATGCCACCTTCTTAAAATCCTCAGGTTTTTTATGAAGCGTGATTTCCTCATATTCAAAACGTTCAAATTGAACCGCCCCGTCTTTTTGAAAAACACGACGTGTCCCTTCCATGAACAGCCAACGGCCTGCTTCATAAATCAAGGCGGCCGCTTCCGTTTCTTCTTTAAGGGTAAAATCATCCGATAATACATAAAGATGAACCCCCTCCATCTTGGTTTTATCCGGGGAAATCACCTGGACGTAAAGCAAACGCCTGCTGTCTAGATGCATCCAGGTTTTGTTTTCCACAAAACGCCCGACGGGCTTCCGTTTTTCTATTTCCACCGTACGAATAAAATCCGACCTTTTCAACAAGGTCGGGATGAGTGTACCACTCATTTGATATGAAAACACACTGACCAATACCCCAAAACAAAGCAACGGCAGAACCAGACGGTAAACCGGTATGCCTGCACTTTTAAACGCCGTAATCTCGTTGTTTTTCGAAAGCCCCCCAAAGGTGATCAGGGTGCTCAATAATACCGTAAGCGGCAGTGTCTCAAAAAACAGATACAGCAGCCGAAAGATAAAATATTGAAACACCCATTTCCATGCGGGATCATGAGGGTAAAGTGCGCGAATCTTTTCGATGAAATCGACCGAGAACGCCACGAGAGCAAGCGCCAGGGCCGTAATAAAAAATACCTGCAGGAATTCCTTCAAAATATAGCGCGTGATCATAGACATGGTGACGGCTTTACCCTCAGGGCCTTTTACTTGCAATCCCGAACAGAGTCGGGGAGACATGGGTCGCTATTTTTTTCAACAAATAGATACAAAACAGGCTCATGACAAAAACGGGGAGCAGCGCCGCAGCCAGTGGTGATACGATGCGCGCCGCAATCAAGGCATCGCCCAGCGTCATCAACATATAATACAGCGTAATCATGACGATTCCGGCGGCAAAACCGCCAACCCGCGTAATTCGGCCAGAAACGATACCCAGAGGCATGCCCATCATACAAAATATGAAGGCCGCCACTGCAAATAAGAACCGTCTGTAATACCGTGAAAGCAGACGGAGGGCCTGTAAGTCTTCACCGTTCGATTCTGAAATACGTCTCTGAATGTCAGCCAGTGAGGGCCCATCAGTCCCTCTTTGCTGCTGAGCCATTTGTGAGAAATCAATATTCACATCATAGTTGGAAAAAGTCATTTTTTGATATCGGTCACTGTCCGGAACTTTTTGGTGCAGGCTGCCATCGACCAGATGAAGGCCGATGGTCTGGGTAGCCTGATCGCTCATCAGAATGCCTTCTTTGGCAACAATCACGACGGCATTGTCCGGTTTTCTTTGATCAAAGATAAAAACCCCTTTCATTTCTGAAAATGTCGGCATGGATTCAACATAGATCATCATATTTGAAAAAATCCCGTTAAATTGTCCTTCTTCAAGTCCGACACTGGCCCGCTGCATCAACAGCTTTACCGCCAGGTTTTTTAAAGACCCTTTTCGCGGACCAGCCATCCATCCCATCCACAACGTCAGTAAGGAAATTAAAACAGCAAAGATCAAAACCGGTTTAAACAAGCGCCAAAACCCCATCCCAGCCGCATGAAGGGCAATAATTTCATTGTCGGCCGACAGCCGGTTAAATGTGGTCACCGAGGCCATCGTGACCGCCATGGGTAAGGTAATCACAAAAAAGGACGGCAGGACCTGTAAAAAAAGTTCCCCGACACTCAAGAGATCTACGCCTTTGTCGATCACCAGCTCCATGAGTTTTAAAATTTGCTGGCTGATTAAAATGAACAGCAGTATAAACATCCCCAGAAAAAACGGGCCGCTCAGTTCCTTTATAATGTATCGATCCAATCGGGTCAGCATGGGGCCATACTATACAGAGGTGTCGCTCAAGTTGTAAATATCGGCTTTCAAAGGGATTTCAGCTTTTGCTTGACATCATTTCCCCCGCGAAATACCATGGGCTTTTTGATCGACTGTTTTACCGGCCGTTTGTACAGAAAGATTTTCCGCGTGATACGACATGATCCCTCATTTGAAATTGGTCCATTAATCGAAACCATCACCCCTTCAGCCATCCGAGATCACCTTGAAGCGCTCACCGGTGAAAAGGAACCGACCCGCTCACCGGACGCCCTTTTATCGGCCGCATCTTATCTCTCACAGCATTTTGAAGCGTGCGGTTTGCACTCTGAATATTCCCCGATAGAAGGGCATAGCGATGCAAACGGGTCCCCCTGTTTCAATGTTGTTGCTGAAAAACCAGGACAAGACCCTTCGAATAAAAAGATAATCATTGGCGCGCACTACGACACGGTACCCGGCTCGCCCGGCGCCGATGACAATGCCAGCAGCCTTGCCGTTTTACTCGAAGTGGCACGGCTCCTTTCTTCCATGGAAGGACATTTGACACCGCACTTTGTGGCCTTCTCACTCGAAGAGCAGGGATTTATCGGGAGCACGGCCTACCTCAATACTTTGGAAGAACACAGCACGCCCATTTTTGGCGCCCTGATTCTGGAGTGCATCGGCTTCACCGACCACACACCCGGATCTCAAAAAACCCCGCCGGGTTTGCCCTTTGTGTTACCCGATGCAGGTGATTTTATCGGACTCGTCGGAAATGAAACTTCCAAACCCATTCAGACTGCATTTGAAACAGCGGTGAATACCTACACCCCCGATCTGCCTGAAATCAGCCTGCTCGTCCCCGGAAAGGGGGAAGCACTGCCTGATTCGCGGCGTTCCGATCATGTGCCTTTCTGGGATAAAGGCTATGCCGCAGTCATGCTCACCGATACCGCGAACTTCAGAAACCCGCATTACCATCAACCCAGTGACCAGGTCGAAACACTCGACCTTTCATTTATGGTCGAGGTCGCAAAAGCACTGGCGGCGGCGGTCATTGACCTTGCCGGCTTAAAACCCGAAAAAAAATCATGATGCGGGAAATCTACAAAGGAAGCCCCGTCCACCTCTTCGTTGAAGAGGTGGCTTTACCCAACGGCAAAAATACGACACTTGAAATTATACGGCACCCCGGGGCCTCAGCCGTTGTTCCGCTTCTAAAAGACGGGCAAGTGGTTTTAATACACCAATACCGACACGCTGCGGGAGGGTATCTTTACGAAATCCCGGCCGGAAAACTGTCCAAAGGCGAACAACCGGAAGACTGCGCACGTCGGGAAGTCGAAGAGGAAATCGGTATGAAAGTGGGCCATCTACAAAAACTCACCGCGATTTTCACCGTGCCGGGATTTTGTGACGAAGTGATCCATCTATATTTAGGCACAGAACTGACCCCTGCCACCCAAAAACTGGACCCGGACGAGGTGATTGAGATTATCACCCTCCCTTTTGATGACGCGATGAAAAAAATTACAGATCAAACCATACGGGATGCCAAAAGTATCGTCGGACTACAACTCGCCTACGCTCAGGCCAAGGCACAAGGGCACCTATAAATTAGAGGAAAATATGCCAGAAAAACTGCTTTTTGAAAAATCGGCCCCCGGACGCCGGGGCGTGACTTTTCCCACCGAATCCCTGGAAGGGTTTTCAGTTGAATCGGTCCTGCCAAAACAGTTCCAGCGTGAATCTGAATTAGACTTGCCTGAACTCAGTGAAAATGAACTGATGCGGCACTATACACGGCTGTCACAGAAAAGCTACGGCGTAGACACCGGCTTTTATCCGTTGGGCTCCTGTACAATGAAGTATAATCCTAAAATCCACGAAGATGTCGCGCGTTTTTCCGGTTTTTCAGACATCCATCCACTTCAACCGGAAAAGACGGTCCAAGGCGCATTGATGTTACTCCACCACCTGGAAACCCTGCTGTGTGAAATCGCAGGCATGGCGCGGGTTTCATTGCAGCCCGTGGCAGGCGCCCAGGGTGAAATGACAGGCATGCTCATCACACGCGCCTATCACGCCGCAATGGGCCGGCAAAGAAAACATGTGATTATTCCTGATTCGGCACACGGCACCAATCCGGCCAGTGCACACCTTTCCGGCTATACGATTAAAACCGTCAAATCCAACTCAGAAGGCGTGATCGATCTTGAGGATTTAAAACGGGTGGTGGATGATGACACCGCGGCCTTGATGTTGACCAATCCGAATACGCTGGGTTTGTTCGAACGACAAATTGGCGAAGTGGTCAACACGGTCCATGCCGCCGGGGCACTGGTTTATTTGGATGGCGCCAATCTAAATGCTGTATTGGGCCTCACCCGCCCCGGAGACATGGGGTTTGATATTGTCCATTTTAATCTCCACAAAACCTTTTCAACCCCACATGGCGGAGGCGGCCCCGGGGCCGGGCCGGTCGGTGTGGCAGATCATCTCACAGCCTATCTCCCTTCACCCAGCATCGAAAAAAAAGGGGAACACTTTTTTTTCGATGCAAACCGCCCCCAATCTATTGGACGTGTACACAGTTTTTACGGCAATTTCGGCATCCTCGTCCGGGCCTATACCTATATCCGCAGACTCGGTGCGGAAGGCTTATCGGCCATCAGCCGCAACACGATCATCAACGCCAATTACCTTAAAAAACGACTGGAAAGCGCTTACAACATCCCGATGAAGCGTCCTTGCATGCATGAATTTATCCTTTCAGCCAAAGCTTTTCGCGAAAAAGGCATCCATGCATGGGATATCGCCAAACGGCTGATCGATTACGGATTTTACCCGCCAACGGTTAACTTTCCCCTGATTGTTCCGGAATCATTAATGATTGAAGCCCCTGAAAGCGAGGCCAGGGAGACACTCGATGATTTTGCGAATGCTTTACTTGAGATTCGAAAAGAAATTGATAACAGCCCTGAAAAACTCACCCAGGCCCCTCAAAGTCAGGAAGTGGGACGCATGAATGAAGTGCTGGCCGCAAGACAACTCAATGTCCGCTTTGAAAAGATCCCGTAGGTTAAACTGATTTAAAAAAATATCGCTTAAGCCTCGGATTTCTTTCCGTAAAAAAGACTCCCTTCGTCCTGATCGTCACTGGTTTTTTTCTCATCAGCGGGCTGCTCTTGTTTTTTTATCGGAACATCGGGCTTCTGGGGCATCTCGTTTAATTCGAGCAGACGGTTTATTTCCACGACTAAATCATGAATCCGGTCTTTCTCCCGGATCTTGATGGGCGTCCGTTCTCCGGTTTTAATTCGCCTTTGCAACTCAATTGTAATCCGTTGAAGCGCACCGACCGTATGATAGGTTACGCGCCAGCCTAACTGCCAAAACATATAGACAATCACAGGTAAAAAACAGAGCACAACAAAAATGGCCTGCTTCACACGCAATCGAACATCTGCAATCGGAATCACTTCATCTTTAACTAATGAAAAATAGAAATAGAGTCCCCCCATTCCCCCACAAAAAACCAACAAGGTGACAATAAAAGTTGTGGCCATGCCGAGTACAATTGGGTGGTGGTATTGTTTACACACATATTCAAGTTGTTTTCTCTCTCTCCTTAGCATCGATCTTCCTCAATTATAATAAAAGGTTGTAAAGATATGAAAAAACAGAAAGAAAGAAGTAAATACTGCCAAGGCAACATGACTGACCATCCAGACATAGCCATACCGCTTGTTATGAATATTCAAAGGTTTCGGCGCGAGAGACCCGATCAGGACATTCATCGTATATGAAAGGTTCAACAAAAGGGTGTAGTTATACCCGAATTTCACAGCATGTAAATATAGTAAGGGAATAGAAAATATACTGGATTGAGTATGAAGTTGATAAAACCCTTTCTGATATTTTTTCCATAGCGGGTGAACTCGGGAAAGAATGAGTGCGTTTTGAAACAACAAAAAGATCAACAAAAAAAGCCCTGTAACCTGTTTAAACCCCTCCGAGTCTTGTCGTTCAGACAACCACAACCAGGTCCAGTCCAGATAATATTGAAGGCCATAGAAAAACAGAGCAATGATGTTCAAATAAATGTAGGCTTTATTCATCTTTTTTCAATATATTAAAAAGTGAACGCATTGTCTTGCTGGAAGCCTCCTGCTCAAAAGCCGACATAAACACTTCGGCTGAGGGTAAATAATAGCCTTCTCTCGGCCACTTTTTTCCAACCTCGGGCGGGCTTGAAAAAGCTTCTGTCTTCTCGAGGTAACTTTCATAAACCGATTTAAATTGTGTGCGCAACACTTCAATCACACCGATTGCTTCTTCCAAACTCAGATACTCATCCGGGTAAAGCCATGTGGTCGCCCCCATGACATCAAGAAGTTCCCAGTCATCTTTAGGGCTTTCCTTGTGGTCGTTATGACATGTGACGCAGGGTTTGACCGCGGCAATGTCTGGAAACATGCCGGTATAGCGTGCGATGTCTTCAGAATAAAAAAACTGGGGGAGACGTGTTTTTTTTATCTCTTGAAATCTTTTATTTTGTTCGGGGTCAAACTCATTGGCTTGATTAATCGGCGCATCAGAGCCTAGAAACAGACTGAGAGGAATGGGGTTCGCTTCCAATCCACTCGCGGTCGCACGTAAAAACAAGGCTGGAAGCGGCCCTGCCTTGACCTCCTTGTCTTTCCAGTCTTCATCAAATTTTAATCCTTGCTTTTTCCCCGCACCAACAATTTCCTTGGTCCATATTTTTCGGACGATGGCATTTTCCTGCTGAACCAGTTCAAACAGTTGAAAACTGCTGATCCGCTTTCCTTCAGTCCCGGGTGTCGTTTCCGGTAGTGGCGGGGGAGCACTTACAAAGAGATACACAATTAATGCAACCCAAGCGAGCAATATATAAACTTTGTATGAAAAGTTGTTATTCTTTTTGTTTTTTGGCTTCATATCGTTTTTCGCTCGAGTAAGGGGAAGGAGCCCCTTGGAAATAGTCCATTACTTTAAATTCAGCGATCATTTTAGAAGTATGTGTGGCTGTATCGAAGATATGGTTGCCGTGAAAATCATGACACCTCAAACAAGTGTTCCATTTTTTTTCCTCTATTAACGTATGATGTGCAATATCTAAGGGGTCTTTTTTTAGTGATAATTTTGCATGACAATGCATACAGTAATCCGGCTCGATGGTAACGCGCCGTCCCATATGTTCCATGTGGCAGGATAGACAGGAGTGTGGCTGAATCTTTTCTCTCGCCTTTGCAAAACGGGGTTCGATAAATCGAAAAACGGGATGACGGTCTTCAGGACGGTCATGACAATCAAGACAAACCTGATTTTTAACCGGTAAGTGCCCCAAATAAGGTTTTGTCTCGCGAACATTCAACGCATATTTTAAACTTGCCTGGACCTGCTGACGAAAAGTCCCCGGCGCAGTGAGATGGCACTCTTTGCATTCAAGTGTTTCATGTCCCGTATTCATTGGCCCTTTTTGTACAAAAGATTCAAATAACCCGGAAAAACCCACAATAGACATCACAACCGTAATATAACCACCAATAAAAAATCCGGCCCATTGACGCTTTCGTGGCTTGCTCCTGAAACTCATTTTAACTCTATGTAAGTGGAAAATTTTCGATTGATCCTTAATATTATAATAGGTGTTTTTGAAAATGGGGCTATTTTTTATTTTTAATAGTATTTTTTCATAATTTTTTATGGGCATATTGCCGGACACGTGGTCAGAAAAACACGTCCATGCACACAGATGCATGGCAGAGTACACAAGGACTCCTTTTCACAAACACTGTATTGCAGAACAGAGATCGATAGGGTATATAAGTCTCAACAATAACAACAGATTAAATTCACCTTTTAGTAACGCACTGCAGACACACCCCTCAATATAAGGAGCATGCATGCAAATACATGATGTCTTGATCGTCGGCGCCGGCTTGGCCGGGATGCGGGCTGCTGTGGCCGTACCCGCCCATCTCAATGTTGGCATCGTCTCAAAAGTTCATCCCGTCAGGAGCCATTCCGTCGCGGCGGAAGGGGGCATTAATGCCGCTATTCGCGAGGACGATTCCTGGGAATCCCACATGTACGATACCGTCAAAGGCAGCGATTGGCTGGGTGACCAGGATGCCATTGAAATCCTTTGCAAGTCTGCGCCTGAAGACATCATGACCCTCGAACGTATGGGAGCGCTTTTCTCCCGTGATGCCGAAGGCCGCATCGCACAACGAAATTTTGGCGGCCTCGGATATCCCAGAACGTGTTATGTGGCAGACCGCACAGGGCATGCTCTCGTGCATTTGCTTTATGAACAACTCCTGAAACGAGGCGCTCATATCTATGAAGAGTGGTATGTTACTTCCCTGATTGTAGAGGAAGGCGTCTGTTGCGGGGTAGTCGTACTAAATTTGTTTACTGGAGAACTATCCACCCTCCGCGCCAAATCCGTCATCCTGGCCACGGGCGGTTATGGACGTGTGTATTTAATTTCGACCAACGGACTGATCAACACCGGAGACGGCATGGCAATGGCCTACCAGGCGGGAGTGCCGCTTCAAGATTTGGAATTTGTTCAATTTCATCCCACGACCCTCAAGTCCACCGGGATACTCATTACCGAAGGCGCACGCGGTGAAGGTGGATACCTGTTTAACGCGCGTGGAGAGCGCTTCATGGAAAAATATGCGCCCAACGCTATGGAACTGGCCAGCCGGGATGTCGTTTCGCGCGCTGAATATCAGGAAATTATGGCGGGCCGGGGTGTCAATGGTTGTGTCATGCTGGATCTGCGCCACCTCGGTAAAGCCAAAATTATGGAGCGGCTGCCTCAGATTTGGGAACTCTCCATCACCTATGCCGGCGTTGACCCGGTCGAGGCTCCCATTCCCATCACACCGGGGGTACACTACTCCATGGGCGGCATCCCGACCAACACACAATGCGAAACACCGATGCCGGGCCTATATGCCGCCGGAGAATGTGCATGTGCTTCGGTCCACGGCGCCAACCGACTGGGGGGCAATGCATTAATGGAAACCATCGTCTACGGGCGGAGAGCGGGAGAATTCGCTTCCCAATATGCAGAACAACATGAGATCAAACCCATCTCGGAAACCCACCTTCAGAAAGAGAAAGAGAAAATCTCATCCATCATGTCACGGAAAGATGGAGAACGGGTTGGTGTTCTCCGTGAAACCATCGGGACCATTATGGCGGAACATTTTGGCATCTCCAGAACACGCGAAAGGATGGAAGCCGGGTTAGAAAAATTAAAAGCTGTCCGAGCACGCATCCCAAACCTTTATCTACAAGATCGGGGAAACATTTTTAACCTGGAATTAATTGACGCACTACAACTCCATTCCATCATGGACCTTGCCGAGGTCCTATCTGCTGGCGCCACCATACGTGAGGAGTCCCGCGGGGCGCATTCCCGGCCGGACTTTCCTAAAAGAGATGATGAAAACTGGATGAAACACACCCTGGCCTTTAGAACAGAAGAAGGTCCAAAACTCGAATACAAACCGGTCACCATTACAAAAATTCCTCCCGCCGAACGAAAATACTAACATTCACAATAAAAACCGAAGGACAAACAGAGCCGTTATAAAAAGTAAAGTCGGAAATGACGATTCACCAAATGCGGCTTCGCCTGAATTCCGCCGCTTTTGTGCCTGTCTCTTTATGACTCACTGCGCCTTTTGTAGGCGGAGTGAAAGATACTTGACAAAACTTCTATAAAAAGAGCATATTTTTATTCGATTCAACCACAATACAATATTATTCGCGGATTATTGTTCCTTTTAAACCTCAGGTTTTAATCGGCAGCAAAAAAAGGAGGACATCATGCGTATTTCAAACATTCAGTTCTTTTTGATTGGAACGGTTATTTTGGCTTCACTAATGACCTTTACTGTCACGGCACATGCGCTTTCGATTCGGATCGCACAGGAATCCAGTGCCGGGGCCGGAGACTTTGATTCTAACCTCTTAGGAACGATGACCGCATTTGAAACCAGCCTTAACATTTCGGATTTTTACCGCTACAACAATCCCGACAGGGCCAGCTACAACGGACACCTTAATGGCGGGCCGACACTGGTATCGAGCCTCACCCAACTGTTTTTGGTCAATGCTTCTGATGGCTTATCCCTTGTCACCGTGCATGACGACGTTGAGGATGGTTCCGGTGGACGAACACATACTGCATGGGATCTGAGCGGGGATACGGCGGGATTTTCACTCTCCGACGACCCCGGAGAAGGCCTTTCCATCTCAGGTGGCGGGACACACTTCGAAAGCCGGAAAAACTGGATTGGCTGCTGTACTGACGGTTTCGCCATCGGAGCCCTCGAAGGCGATTGGTCCATGCTGGGCAGTTTTATGGGGATTCCGACCGGGATTTCCGCATGGGCAGCGGTCTCTTCCGATTTTTCGACCGTGGGACTGACCCTCGAAACCGGCCGACGTGTCCGGCTTGACAAGGTACCCGCGCCAATTCCGGAACCTTCCACCTGGATTCTGATGATCAGTGGTCTTCTGGGGCTTTTTCTGATTCGTCGGTGGAAACGGTTCACCTTTTGACAGCATTTCTTCTTCATAACCGTTCCTCATCAAAAGGCTCCCTTTGCGGAGCCTTTTGTTTTGATAAATCCCTTTTTCATTAAAAAAATTCAAACCATATCTTTCTATCTCCTCAAGTTTTATTAGTCCCTTGCCGATAACCCTAATAAGGGACACATTGCCTTGTTTTTACAAGAAATGCATAGGAGCTTTTTTCTGCTAAACTTTCGTATGGGCTAAAGATATGGCAATAAAAAGAGAAATTATCCGGCAGTACCCGATTGCGGACCTTGATGACAAACAATCCGTTGCCGGGGATAAAACGATGCTTCAAGGATATCCGCTTCAATGGTTCGAATCGGTAAATATTAACCGGCTTCTCGTCCATATTCATTATAAAGCACCGTTTTTTATGGCTAGTGTTTAATGCTTATCCAACAAAAACAGGGGGAGGGGGAACTTTTGGAAACTCAACCAAAAGAAACAATCGACACTGTACTCAAAAAAACCATCGCTACAGGAATTAATGCAATATTCCAACAATATGGCATTCATTTCACCGAATCAAGTGAGAACAAAAAATGTTACGACATCGTCGCAGTCATTGGGTTTTCAGGAGACTACAAAGGGGCCGTCGGGTTTGCTGCTGAAAAGCCTTTGGTCAAAGCAGCATTCGGAGAAACGAACACCACACTTTCAGACAGTTGGGTCGGAGAAGTATCCAACCAACTCCTGGGACGATTAAAAAACGCACTGCTCGCCTACGGCATAGAAATACAAATCGCATTACCCATGGTCCTAAACGGGGTCAAAATTCAGGTCCGCTCCGTGAACAGTGCTCCCTTTCAGTCCGTCCACCAGTCTGAAGCAGGAGATGCCTGTATTTGGGTCGATAGCAATTGGGATATTCAACAAGAACTAGAACGCCTTGAAACTGAATTCCACGCTAAACCTGAAGGGAATACCTTCATTTTTTAAACACTTATTTACATGGTCAAAGGGACTGGTTTTTCCACGTAAGGAGGGGAGTGATGTCAATTAAAAAATATCTTGTATTACCGGACGAGGTCACCGATTTTGAACACAATTATCTAAAAAAACTGAACAAAGTTGCACTTTATTTCTTCTTTGCCCACATTCCTGTCTTTATGCTGGTCGCTTGGGCTGCAGATACCGGACCCCTGTCTGCGTTGCTTTTAACCGGTGCACTTTTAACCGGCCCGGCGATTGCTCAGTTTTCCATGGAAAACGAGCGCCTCAAGTCCATGATCTACGGATTCACATCCATGTGCATGGGCGGACTATTAGTCCACTTCGGCCAAGGGCCGGTACAAATCGAAATGCATTTCTACTTTTTTGCGCTTCTTGCCATGCTGTGCGCCTATGCCAATCCGGCGGTGAATATCGTCGCGGCGGTCACGGTCGCCCTGCACCACCTCATTGTTTGGTACTACCTCCCCAGCAGTGTGTTTAATTATGATGCATCGGTTTGGGTGGTCCTTGTTCATGCCGCCTTTGTGGTGCTTGAAACGGTTGCAACCTGTTATATTTCCCGGCGTTTCTTTGATGATGTGATCGGTTTGGAAAAAATTGTCCAGGAGAGAACCAGAGAAGTCCATATGATTCTGAATAACATCGGACAGGGTTTTCTCACCGTGGACCTTTTCGGAGTGATGTCTGAGGAACGCTCATCCGCAGTCTCAGGCTGGTTCGGTCAAAGTCAGGAACACCAAACTTTTTCAGATTATATTCGTCCTGTGGACGCCACAGTGGCAGAATATTTTGAGCTCGGCATGGAGTCCGTTCAAGAAGGGATTCTGCCCACAGAAGTGGCCATCAATCAACTTCCTAAACGCCTTGTCTCCGGAACAACGATTCTGGAACTCTCATACAGACCCGTCGAAAATGCCGAAAACACAATCGAACGGGTGCTTATCATTATTACGGACATTACCAGCCAGGTTGAAAGAGAGCATGCAGAAGCCCAGCAAAAACAGCTCATGGATGTTTTTGGTCACATTATGAGAGACAAACTGGGTTTTCTCGAATTCTTGTCCGAAACGGATCATTTGGTGGATGCTGTTCTTGCCAATCAATATGAAAATTTACCTCATTTAAAACGCATCATCCACACCATTAAAGGAAATGCCGGTTTGTTTGGCATGGCCAGCGTCTCTTCCCTGTGTCATTCCCTGGAAGATAAAATTGTCTCCGAAGGGGCCGCACCCGAAGAATTTGAGCTGAAAAATCTGGGAGATGAGTGGAATGCCGTTCGTGACAACCTGGACAACCTTTTGGGCAAGCAGATGGATAAAAACATTGAGATCAATGACGAGGATTATGAAGCGGTCCTGCGCGCTCTGCTAGACAAAGAAAAACCTGAAAAAATTGCAAAAATGGTCCAATCCTGGAAACTGGAATCCACGAAACATCGATTGGAATTTATCAAACAACAAACAGAAGGGCTGGCCCAAAGACTTGGGAAAGGAAACATCAGCATACAAACCCGGCCGCATAATCTTCGGTTAAAAAACGAAGATTGGGCGCCATTCTGGTCAAGTTTCGTCCACATTCTTAGAAATGCAGTCGACCACGGCATCGAACCCGAAGACGAAAGAGTGGAATCCGGAAAAGAAGGCGCCGGACAAATTCAAATAGAAACTTATGTCGAGAATAACGAGTTCGTCATCGCGGTGGAAGACGACGGACGCGGGATCAACTGGGAAGGCATTGAAGCAATGGCCGAAAAATCCAACCTGCCTCACGACAACGAAGAAGACCTTTTTAATGCCATATTTCATGATGGGATTACCACGAAAGCCACACCGACCCAATTTTCAGGAAGGGGTGTGGGCATGGGGGCCGTTCGATCAGAATGTGAAAAACGGGGCGGTAAGATCGAGATCCTCAGCCAGCACGGGAAGGGGACCAAATTTTCATTCCGTTTCCCAATCAATCAATCGGTCTATTATCCCGGAAACGATACCATTGCCAATGCGGCTTGAAGATACCGTATTAATCTATAGTACGCCTTTTAGGCTAAAACAAGGAGGATTAACATGGGGAAGCAGATTTTAGTGGTGGATGATTCAGCCGCAGTCAGACAACAGGTCGGTATGGCCCTTGGGCATGCCGGCTTTGAGGTCGTCGAAGCCGCTGACGGGAATGAAGGCGTCTCCGCTGTTGACGGAAACCCGAACATCGCCATGGTCATCAGCGATGTGAACATGCCCAATATGAACGGACTGGAAATGGTCAGCGCCATTAAGCAAAAACCAAGCCACCAGGCATTGCCTATCATCATGCTCACGACTGAGGGACAACCGGCTTTAATCAAACAAGCCAAGGCCGCAGGAGCAGTCGGATGGATCGTTAAACCCTTTGATGCAGGGCAATTGGTGGCAACAGTGCAAAAACTGACCGCATAACGATGAAATTTTTTTGGCAAAAAAGGAAGAAGGGATCTTCAAATCGAGACGGGTTTGAAGGCACCACCCTGGGCAAAACCTCTCCTGGAATTCCGCCAGAGGAAGACGGTCCGGCGCAAGACAGTCATTTCCCAAATGCGGCTTCGCCATCTCCATTAGAACCCGCGGGACATCCCCTGGAGTCAAATGTAACAGAGAAGGGCACATCAACCGATCCGCCTGAAGTTCCTTTATCACATCAAATGGCAAATACAGGGGAGTCTGTGCGTGAAAAATGTTCTGTCTGCGATGACCCTGAAACCTTAAAAACACTTTTCTCTCAATTCCGCGGGAAAATCAATGGTCAGATTCATGCGGCCCAAGAACTCAGTGAAAAAGAAACCTTGTCTATCGGGAAATGTATCGACGATATCGTCGTTCACGCGCGGGATTATATTCAGGAATCCAAGGATGTGTTCGAAAAAAATTTTTCGGACCAAAACACTGCACTTGAAGGCTATCTAAATTTTTCTAAAAACACATTGGGGAAACAAAGTGATACCGTCAAAACCGCCTTGACCTTGTCGGACGATATCTCGGAAGCGGGTGAGGCCGTTGACAGGCTGGCAGGAGAAGCCAAACTTCTGGCCTTAAATGCCACAATAGAAGCCGCCCGGCTTGGCGGGACTTCAGGAAACGCCTTTGGCGTCATCTCCGAAGAAATGAATCAGCTTAGCAATCAGATTGCATCCACCAACCGGATGATTGGAGAAACCATCCAGGCCATTCGGGAAAGTCTTCCGGCCCTCATGAAACAAACCAATGAGCAGAACGAAAAACTCGAAGAATTCATAGGTGCCATGCATCATCTGAAAAAAGTGATTGGGGAATCCATGTCAAACTCCGACGCTGCGGGAAATACCCATTTGGAAATGATTCTGAACCTGTCCTATTCCGCACTCTCCCATTTACAATTTCAAGACCCCATGATTCAAAACTTACAAAAAATTGACCACGTGATCAGAGATCTGCACAAAGATCTCGGCACTCGGCTTCATCTTGAAGGCACCGCAGAAAAATCTGAATTTTCACAACTCAGTGACCAGCCTGAATTTAAATCCGAAAAGGACAAAAACACCTCAGGCCAAAACCCGGGAGAAGTCCTTCTTTTTTAAATCCGGCTTTATTTTTTCCTTTTGATTCCACCTTCAAGGCCTGTGGAAACATCCCGCAAAACTCGACTGAACGCAAACCCCCTCCCGGCTGATAATGATTGATCCCTGAAACCCAATAATGCTATTTATTTTAAGGTCTCTAAAAACCCGTTCACTCCGCCTTAAACGGCCCTTCTTAATATTGGATTGAACCCGGGTAAACACAGACCTCATTATCGGAGGAATCAATGCATCCCAAATTAATTCTGAGTTTAACGCTTGCCGGTTTACTCGTCGTGTTCATTATTCAAAATGTCGCGGTGGTAGAAATTCGTTTTCTTTTTTGGACAATGTCCATGTCCAGGGCCCTGATGATGTTTTTTCTCATCGCGATTGGCATTGTGATTGGCTGGAGTCTGCACAGTATTAAAACCCATAAAAACCACCGTGCGGATCCAAAAGTCAGCTCAGCCAAAAAAGAACAACTATAACCCGGTCACATTTTCATGCCCAAGCCCCGACAGAACCCGCCATCCGTATTGGGTTTTAATCCAGACCCTCCTTTATTTCTCACCATCGATCAGGGCGGGCACGCGAGCCGGGCGCTCATTTTTGATACGGAGGGCACCTTGTTCGCCCGGTCTCATCACAAGCTTCAAACACACTCTCCTCAACCCGGCTGGGTAGAACATAATGCCGAAGCCCTGGTCTCTTCTGTCAAAACCGCCATAGAAGACGCTGTTTTACAATTAAGCCCGGTAGACCGAAAACGGATCACCGCCGCGGGACTCGCCACGCAGCGCAGTACCATTGCATGCTGGCACCGTAAAACCACCAAAGCATTATCCAGTATAATCAGCTGGCAAGACCGGCGTTCAGCCGAATGGATGAATCTGTTTCAAAAAGAGCGCTCCAATATCCATCAACGCACGGGATTGTTCCCCTCTCCCCATTACGGTGCAGGCAAGCTCCGCTGGTGCCTCGATCACCTTCCCGATGTTCAGGCCGCACTCAAAGAAAACCGGCTCGCCTTCGGCCCATTGTCCAGTTTCCTTATTTCACGATTGACGCAGGAAAGCCGATTTCTGGTCGACCCGGCCAATGCTTCGCGGACTCTGTTATGGAATATTCATACGAAACAATGGGACGATACCCTGTTGGACGCTTTTAATCTCCCTTTGTGCGCGCTGCCTGAAACGGTTCCTTCCCGATATCCTTTTGGGCACATTCCTGTTGCCGGTCAGCAAATCCCGCTTTTAGTCGTGACCGGTGACCAATCGGCTGTCCTGTTTCAACAAGGATGGCCTAATACCGACCACACTTTTATCAATATCGGAACCGGCGCATTCATTCAAAATCTCCAAAGCCATCCGACCCAGCTTACAAATCAGCTGCTTAACAGCATTGTTTTTGTTGATTCCACCCAGTCTTTTTTTGCACTCGAAGGCACAGTGAACGGTGCAGGTTCTGCGGTATCCTGGTTTTCCGATCAATACAAGATTGACAACCTGTTTGAAAAAGCAGATGACTGGCTTACACAGACCCAAAACCCGCTCCTTTTTTTTAATGCCGTTGGCGGGATCGGCTCCCCATTCTGGTCTCCAAATCAGGAGCCGTATTTCATTGGGCAAGGAAGTATTCCCGAACGGTTTACCGCAGTGATCGAAAGCATCTTGTTTTTAATTCAGAGTAATCTCGACGAAATGAACAACATCAATCATCCGACAGGATCCCTCATCGTCAGCGGCGGAATATCAAGACTTGATGGTGCCTGCCAGCGCCTTTCGGATCTCTCAGGGCAGTGCCTCATGCGTCCGAAAATACATGAGGCTACCGCCCGCGGCCTCTTATTCCTGCTTTCTCAAAACGAAAGACCAAGTCCACCGGATCATCCACCGATAAAGTTCTCTCCAAAAAATAACACCGAAATCCAAAATCGCTATAAAACCTGGAAAGGCCTCATGAAAAAGGTTCTGCACCAAAAATAAAACCGGGGTAAACTATAATTAAATATCATTCGGGATAGACAAAAATGAGTACACCGCAGCTCGTTGCACACCGGGGATATGCTGCTTCTTACCCGGAAAATACCGAACTTTCATTGGCGAAGGCGATCGAACACGGTGCCTGTTTTGTTGAGTGTGACATCCAGCTTTCCTCCGATGGGGTTCCGGTCCTTTTTCATGACGCTGCCATGGAACGCACCACAGGGCTCAAACACAACCTGCTCACCTGTCCTTATGAAACCCTAAAAAAAACAGAAGCCTGTGAGCCCGCAAGATTTGGTGATCGTTTTGTCGGGAAAGGAGTCGTCATCCCGCACCTTTCAGTGTTGGCAGACCTTTTAAAAAAAGCCCCACGGGTCTCTGCTTTTGTCGAACTCAAGGATGAAAGTCTTCAAAAACATGGGCTTGAAACCATGCTCAATGCCGTGCTTTCAGTGCTTCAACCTGTGTTAAAACAGTGCTGTATGATCGCGTATGACGCAGAAGTCATTCGAGCGGTCAAAAAAAGGAACCGATCCCGAAGCGGATGGATTCTGAAATCCTGGTCAGAAGCCAGTCATCAGGAGGCAAAAGCCTTGTCTCCGGACTTTCTTATTTGCAATCACACAAAAATTCCATCGGATTTAACGCCGCTTTGGGCCGGGCCCTGGCAATGGTGTTTTTATGAAATTACTGATCCGGATCTGGCGCTGTTGCTTCATTCACGCGGCGCGGGTTTGATCGAAACCATGGATATTGAAAAAATGCTCAGTGATCCGCGCCTCAGAACGGGAGGGTGTTTTTGACCGGAACCCATTTTGATATGGTCGTGGTCGGGGGCGGAATACACGGCGCAGGGGTTGCGCAAGCCGCTGCCGCACGCGGCTTCAACGTTCTCGTATTGGAGCAACACGATATTGGAAGCGGCACTTCCAGCCGATCCAGCAAACTCATTCACGGCGGACTGCGCTACCTCGAAACGGGGCAGCTCCCCCTCGTTTATGAATCCTTACGCGAGCGGGAATGGCTCATCAGAAATGCACCGACCCTTGTGCGCCGCGTTCCATTTTATTTGCCCGTGTTTCAAAAAGCCAAACGAAGCCCGCTTAAAATTCGGCTGGGGCTTTCTCTCTATGCTTTTCTGGGTGGCTTTGGTGAAGGTCTCGGCTTTCGAAAAGTGCCCACATCAGAATGGGATACACTGGACGGGATGGACACAAACGGGCTTTTAGCCGTGTTTCAATATTGGGATGCGCAAACAGACGATCAATGTCTGACTCAGGCGGTCATGCATTCCGCCCAAACCCTGGGGGCCAAACTGGCCCTGCCTGCCATACTCACTTCTGCGACCAAAAAAGAATCCCGTTATCATATTCACTATAAACAAGACGGCACACTGCGACAGTGCACCGCGGATACCCTCGTCAATGCCGCAGGCCCCTGGGTCAATGGTGTTTTGGATTGTGTCTCTCCCCCGCTTCAAAAAATCGAAACGGAATGGGTTCAAGGGACGCATATTCTGATTGACACACACATTCAACAGGGGATTTATTATCTGGAAGCGCCACAAGACCAGCGTCCCGTATTTGTAATGCCCTGGAAAGGACAGATGATGGTGGGCACTACTGAAACCGTGTTTAAGGGAAACCCCTCAGAGGTGGCCCCGTTAAAAAGTGAAAAAATATATCTGCTCGAAACCCTTTCGACCTATTTCCCGCACTTTAAATCCTTTCAATTATCGGACATACAATCCGCATTTGCGGGCTTGCGTGTCTTGCCCAAATCCAGTCAGGGTCTGGGGCATCGTCCACGAGAAACCCGTTTTGTCCTCGATGATCCGAAACAACCCCGCTGTCTGAGTATTTACGGAGGAAAACTGACGACCTTTCGAGCAACAGCTCAGAAAGTGTTGTCTCACTTATCCGAAAGTTTACCCAAAAGAACGATGAAAGCCGATCTGGAAACGATGTCTCTGGGAAACACACCCGGCCATCTCCCGAAAAAAGATACCTGACTGAGCGTAACCGCTTCTGTTCCTCTGGTCATATAATCAGGGTTTGGACCGGCGTGACGAACCGTCACGATTTTTTCCCCAAAAGCCCCTGGGGACGAAAAACCATCATAATCACAAGGGCCATACCGAAAATCAACATGCGGTAATTTGCAAGTCCTCGCAGCATTTCAGGCAGAGTGGTCAGTAAGAATGCGCCCAAAACAGCGCCGGGCAAACTGCCCATACCGCCCAACACCACCATTGAAAGAATGCGGACCGATTCCAAGAAGGTTAAACTTACAGGAGAGATAAACGTGTACCGTGCTGCGAAAAAAACACCAGCCACACCCGCCACACCGGCGCCGAGAACAAAGGCCAAAATTTTAACGCGGGTTGTGTCAATGCCCATCGCCTCGGCCGCCACTTCATCTTCCCGAATGGCAATCCATGCACGCCCGATTTGAGAATGTAATAAACGGTGAACCGCTATGATGGTCAAAATCAGAAAAAACAGCGCCAAATAATAAAAATGAAAGGGGGTTCGAAAAACAAAACTGCCCAGCATCGGCCGCCCGATTTGCATAATTCCATTCGGACCCTGCGTCACAGAATCCCAGTTATTGAGGCAAAGGTAAATAATCTGTACAAAACCGAGTGTAATAATGGCCAGATAATCGCCTCGAAGTCTCAGTGTAATAATCCCCAAAATCAAACCAAAAAAGGCCGCAGACAACGCCCCCAAGGGAATGCCCAACCAGAATGAAAGTCCGATGCTGGTCGAAAGCAGGGCATACGTGTAAGCGCCCACACCATAAAATGCGGCGTAACCCAAATCAAGAAGCCCCGTATAACCCACCGTGATATTCAAGCCCACGGCCAGGAGCGCATAAAGGACCGCCAAATTTAAGATATCCAGAAAATAATTGTTGAGAAAAAACGGGAGAATCAGAATCAGGAAACCAGACACGACATAAAACCCGATTTTTATACGCAGTCCCGCCATACTTTTCCGCCAACGGTCGCTATAAAAAGGGACTGTTTTAAAAACTGACTGAAGCTTAACATGCGGCCAAAACCGGATGATGAAATGACTAAAAAAGGCTGCACCCATCATTGTCAGCGCGAGCTGTCCGGCATTTTTCCAGCCCATCAAAGGCCATGCGAGCAAACCCAGCCAAAGTGGAAAATAAAATACCCATTGACGTTGATTTTTAACAAACCCGGCCCGCTCTTTTCTCATACCCGGTCGCCTCCTTTTTCACCCAATAAACCGGTTGGCCGAAAAATCAGCACCAAGATCAGGATTAAAAATGCAAAACCATCCTTAAACTCGGTAGAAATATAAGCGGACCCCAAGCTTTCCACCATGCCCAAAACCAATCCACCCAGCATGGCGCCCGGAATGTTGCCGATGCCGCCCAGTACGGCGGCAGTGAAGGCCTTAATCCCCGCGACATAACCAATATAAAAGTTTACAACCCCGTAATATATCGACACCATCACACCCGCCGCCGCAGCCAAAACAGAGCCAATGATGAATGTGATGGCAATGATCCGATCAATGGGAATACCGCAGAGGGTCGCCATGACCCTATCCTGGGATGTCGCCCGCATCGCTTTGCCCAAACGAGTCTTGCGAATGAAAAAATGAAGTGCCGTCATCAATAAAAAAGAAGCGGAGATGATAAACGCCTGAATTTTACTCATGGGAAATCCCCCGGATTCAATGGGTTCCGGTGAAAGAATATGGGGGAACACCTTGTCCGCCGACCCTTGGGCCAGCATCACATAATTTTGCAAAAAAATGGACATGCCAATGGCGGAAATTAAGGGAGAGAGCCGGTGTGCAGACCTTAAAGGGCGATATGCAACCCGCTCCAAAGTCACTCCATACCCTGCGCAGGTCAACGCAGAAAAAACAAATACCAGAAAAAGGGAGAGAAAAAGATGCGACTCGGTCAGGCCCAAGGCCGTAAATAGGGCGAGATACACGATGCCCAGATATGCCCCGATCATGTAGATCTCCCCATGAGCGAAATTAATCAGACCCAGTATCCCGTATACCATGGTGTATCCCAAAGCGACAAGCGCATAAACACTTCCCAGCGTCAATCCGTTGATTAATTGTTGTAAAAACAAAGTGCCTCTTATTCTTCGATAAAACGGGGACAACGTAAAACCTGGCGAACAATGCCCCCGTTTTATAAGCAGAAGGCTCTGCCGTGTCAAGTCATGTGCCGAGAATACAACGCAATCATTTTCCCAAAAAGGAATATCAGGCTATTGACCTCCGGGTGCTCAGGTGCTAAGGTAATTTTTCGGGCTTTAATTATTCTATTCTCCAGAGGACAACGTTTATGTCTTGGGAACCACGCGGCCCCGGTGATATGGAGGACCCCATTGCAAAGGTCCTTGAAGAATTTCAAAAATTTTTAAAACAACGCCCAGGCGGATCCTTATTCAAGGGATGGAAAATTGTAGCGGCGCTTATTCTCGCTGCCTTCCTGCTTTGGAAAGGGTTTTACATTGTTGCGCCCGATGAACAGGGCATTGTATTGCGGTTCGGCGACATGGTACGCATAACCACCCCCGGGCCCCACCTGAAGATTCCTGTCATTGAAGAAGTGCTACTGCCCAAGGTCACCAAACTACACCGTATTGAAATCGGATTTGTCACACTCAGGGGCGGAACAACCCGTGTTGTTCCCGAAGAAGCCTTGATGGTGACTGGTGATGAAAACATTGTCGGCATTCAAATGATTGTGCAATTTCGGATTAAAGATGCGCAGGAATTTCTCTTTAAAGTGGCGGATATCGCCTCCACCATCAAGTCCAGCGCAGAAGCGTCCATCCGCCAAATTATCGGACAAAGTAAAATAGACGAAGCCCTGACTGTCGGAAAAGCCAGACTCCAGCAAGAAACCCAGGATTTACTTCAAGGGATTCTCGATGAATATTCGGCCGGAGTCCAAATCACCGCCGTACAACTCCAGGATGTGAATCCCCCGGAGGCTGTCGCTGCCGCCTTTAAAGATGTCGCCAGCGCAAAAGAAGACAAAGAAAAACTGATTAATGAGTCTCATGGCTATCGCAATGACATTATGCCCAAAGCCAAAGGGCAGGCCGCTCAAATTCTGAACGAGGCACAAGCTTACGCCGAAGCCCGTGTGCAACGAGCAGAGGGGGAGGCCAACCGCTTTTTAGCCACACTCAAGGAATATAAGCAGTCTGAAACCATTATTCGCAAACGAATTTATATCGAGACGATGGCGGAAATCATGCCGGAGATTGAAAAAATCATTATCGATCAAAAGATCAGTGGGAAAGTCCTCCCGTTTCTGTCTTTAGGAGAAACACTGAAGGGAGGAAAACCATGACCAAACTGCAAACTGCCGCAATCGCTATTTTAGGGTTTTTTATTTTGATTATGGTCGGCGGATCTCCTTTTTTCATTGTAGATATTATTCAAACGGCCATTGTGGTCCAATTGGGGAAACCGGTGCGCACCATCACTGAACCCGGTCTTAAGTTAAAAGTTCCGTTTATACAAAATGTGATTAAATTTGATAAACGTTTGCTTGATTACGATTCCGAGCCGCAGGATGTGGTCACACGTGATAAAAAGACACTGGTGATTGACAATTTTGCAAAATGGCGGATCGTCGAACCACTCCGATTTTATGAAGCTTTCAGAACTGAAGAAGCTGCCCGCGCCCGCCTGGATGATATTATTTATTCCGAACTGCGTGTGGACTTGGGGCAGCATGACCTTTCTGAAATTATCTCCCAAAACCGCTCGGATATCATGGCCACCGTGACACGGATCGCCAATGAAAAAGCACTGGAATACGGCATTGAAATTAAGGATGTGCGGATTAAACGAGCCGATTTGCCTGAGCAAAATGAAAAAGCCGTCTTTACTCGAATGCAGGCGGAACGGAGCCGGGAAGCCAAACGCTATCGCTCCGAAGGGGAAGAAGAAGCCCAGAAAATCCGGTCGTCCGCAGAAAAAGAACGGGAAATTTTACTGGCGGAAGCCTATAATCAGCAACAGCAATTGATGGGGTTCGGAGATGCCAAAGCCTTTCGGATTTATGCAGAGGCCTATGGGCAAGACCCTTCGTTTTTCGAATTCCTGCAATCGATGGAAGCCTACAAAAAGGTGCTTAAAGAAGGCACTAAACTGGTCCTCACACCTGATTCAGAATTCTTTAAGTTTATTCAAAAGAGTAATTAAAGCCCCCCGGAAACCAACGGATTAATGCAAAGAGAACGACGTGTATCAGATCAACCTGACCTCTTAAGTTTATTAAAAGCGCTTCAGCCCAACAGCCTCTACCTGATTACCTCTAAACCGGTTTTATTAAAAGGATTTCAATATTATAAGGAAGAGCGCCTAAAATCCTTCACCTGGCAAAATCAACAAATGCTTCTGACCGCCGTGGTTTTGGGCGCCGAACCTTATACCGTCTCCTTTTCTTCCCAAAAAGGAACCTTGACTTATTCCTGTACTTGTCCCGCTTGGAATACAGACATACAGTGCAAGCATGTCATCTGCGGCCTCGTTACAATCCTAAATCTCATTTCTTCAAAACTATTTCACCAAGCGGATCAGAATGAAAACCGCCTGCAATCTCTAAAGGCCGTTTTGCTTAGAAACCAGGTGATCTCAAAGCAACCCCTCGCAAAACGCCTCAATGTGTCCAGTAAGCCCCTTGCATCTTCGGTATTTCTGGCTGAGGAAGAGGAGGAACGGTTTGGTGCGCTGGAGTTGGTCATAGAATCCAAGGGAGATTATCCTGCGGTTTTTCTCCGGCGTGGCGGCACTGTCGTGGATTCCCCATTTGGCTTGCCAGAAGGACTCTCTGCATTTACTTACCGATATTACAGTGATCAGTCCCTCAGAGACCGTTTTTTTGAACATCTCACTCGCTTCGGAGATCAGTATTCCATGGTTCTGGAGAGTAATCGTGGGCGTATTCCGCTGTCGTGGTCGCCTAAAAAATTCTATAAGAGTAAAACAGAACTTGATGCGGGGGCGTCTCATGTGGAAGTCCATGCCCTTACGATTTTAGATGATGTGATTTGTAGAAATGTCGAGCGGTTTTGGGACTTTGCAGTAGATCCTGAAACCGGACAATTTGGCCGGGTAACCGATACCTCCGGATGGCGGCTTTTTGATACGCTGGACCACCTGCTCCGTCCATCCGCCCCATCGTATAGTTATTTTGATGAACCGCAGGACCGACAGCTCTCCGACCGGGAATGGATTATTCAAAACATCCATTTCAAAGTCCCGCTGGCGACTTTTCAGTCAATTCAGTTCAATATTTCAAAAGATTCTCTGGACCAAACCTTGAAAGACCTGGTCTTGAAAGTCCACGGCACTCCGGTCCAGCCTTGTGAATCCGAACATCATTACCGCTTAACCATCGACCAGCAAAATGAAGAGACCACCCGCCTTAAAATGGAATGTTGTTTGGGAGAAATACAGGGGCAACCCACAGCACATACTTTTCGTTTTTTTACTGATGTACAAGACCGGACTTTTCCAACCGCTTTGAAAGCCTTGAAACGACTCACTATACTCTATCAAACTTTCTTTCGCCTTTTTTCCCCAAAAGAAGGGATGGATACAACCCAAATGATTCGAAAAGCGCTTTCAAATGGGGACTTCACCCAGTATGCACTCAAAAAAGAAGCACGCGACCTCCTGAAGCGCTATGACCTGATTATTAAAGGACAGGATGTCCGGCTTCATTTTAGTGAAAAAAAATGGTTCATTGTTCCAAATAATAAAGAAAAAGAAGCCCAACTTTATCAAATCCCCTTTGAATTGTTTGGTCCTAAAATTTTTAAGGACATTACGGTCTATCATGAGGTTACCCTGCCAGCCAAGCAACTTTATGCGCAAATTTCCCTGCTGCACGCTAAATGTGAAGCGGCTGGAATAAAACTGTTTCACAAGGGTAAACCCGTAAAAACAGTAAAATGGGATTTTTCATTTGATGCCCGGAGACGGCCTGGAATCGACTGGTTTGAAATTCGGCCCGAAATCCGCTCCGACGGGGTCATTGTCAACGAGTCCGTTTTACAAAAACTCCTGGAACACAAAGGAGTAGTGGAAGAAAACGGGGTGATACAAATTGTCGATTCCAATGCCCAAAAAATTATTAACGCACTTTCACTGATTTATAAATCCCCCAATAAAGATAAAAAAGGAAAAAGGGAAATCGTTGAAATCCCACGGATGCAGATTTTGGACTGGGTCTCCCTCCGGCGCGAAGGGGTACAATTTAAACTGCCTGAGGAAGACGAGCACTTAATTAAAAGTTTGACTCAACTTGAAAAAATTGATGCGATCACGACGCCCAGAAACCTCAAGGCAAAACTTCGTCCCTATCAAAAAGAAGGGCTGAACTGGCTGGCCTTTTTATACCAACATCGATTTGGGGCAGTACTTGCTGATGATATGGGTCTGGGTAAAACACTTCAGTCGATTTCTCTGCTTGCGGCCATTGAAGAAAAAATCATTCCCCCGCTGATCCGCTCCGATCAACCTCATCTTATTGTCGTACCACCAACCTTGCTGTTTAACTGGGAACAGGAATTAAAGCGATTTTACCCCAAGCTTAGAGTCTACTCTTATTTCGGAAAAAACAGGAACCACGCGTTTGACGGTATGGACGTGGTATTAACTACTTATGCACTCGTGCGCCGGGATATTGATATACTTAAACCATTCCGGTTTCATGTCATCATTTTTGATGAAGCACAAGCAGTAAAGAATGTTTATGCAGACACCACCGGCGCTGCTCGACAACTCCAGGGGGCTTTCAAACTGGTCATGACCGGGACTCCTCTGGAAAATCACTTGGGTGAATATTATTCCCTGATTGATTTAGCGCTTCCAGGCCTGCTTGAGGACTACGACCGCTTCAAATCTCAAATTAGACTGGAGGACTCGCCACTCCTTCAAGTGCTCATTGCACGCACGCGCCCCTTTGTCTTGAGAAGGATGAAAGAATCTGTTTTAAAAGACCTGCCGCCTAAGATTGAAACGGACCTTTACCTTGATTTAACGGACAAACAAAAATCCCTTTATCAACAAACTGTTGCCATGATTTCCTCCCAAATTAACACGGCCTATCGGGACAAAACATCCGGACAGGCAAAAATTATTGCCCTGACCGCCATTATGAAACTTAGGCAATTGTGTGTCTCACCCCGCTTGATTGCTTCTGATCTTAAAACAGGAAAAGAACATTCTCCTAAAATATCTTTTTTAGTCCAGCAGCTTCAGGCCCTCCACGAAGAAGGCCACAGCGCGCTGGTTTTTTCACAATTTACAAGCGGTCTGGACTTGCTCGAAAGTGATTTACAGGCTGCGAAACTGCCGTTCTTCCGGCTCGATGGCTCCACCCCGGCAGGAAAAAGGAAAAACCTCGTTAAGTCCTTTCAAGATTCGGACATGCCATTGGTCTTTCTGCTGAGTTTAAAGGCGGGAGGGCAAGGCTTGAATCTGACCAAGGCCTCTTATGTTTTCCATCTTGACCCCTGGTGGAATCCGGCTGTAGAAAACCAAGCCTCAGACCGGGCGCACCGCATCGGACAAACACAAAATGTTTCGATTACCCGTATTTTAATGCGGCATACCATTGAAGAAAAAATCATGCTGCTGAAAAAGAAAAAAAGAGCACTTTATGAAGCCGTCATGGGTGGAGCCGAACAAGCAGGACCCGCCTACTCTCTCACGAAGTTGGATTTTGATTTTCTTCTCAGTGAATCAGACCTGACGACTTGAAACACAGAACACGACATTTATGGAATGTGAACCGGACATTTATTTTTCTGGATATACCCTTGCGTTGTAAATAGAATTAAAATATCGTTACTTGCCAGCATATCTGAAATTTTTCGTCGAGCATCGAATGAGGACTAAGGGGAGTTTTCCGGCGCTTCAACTGCCGAGCTGACCCGTCCATGTTTCATAGGGTCGCCCGCTGCGTTCCCCATCTTTATAAAAAATAAGGTAGGTCATCACATGGAATTTTGTATACTCATATTCCTTCGGTATCCGTTCACAACGGCGGTGAACACGCCGCCACGTCCCTGAATTAAAGTAGATTTGGTCAACACGTTCATTGTTCCGCTCCACTTCATCGATTGGAAAGAGGAGGGGGGTGTGGGTATGGCCATACGATACAAACCGTGCCCTGGCGGGGGCCCCTCCTTGTTTGGAAAGCCAAGGTTCATTCATGGCGGCTTTGACATAATGGTCCTCTCCTTGTTGCAGTAAAGGGGCAATGCGGTCTGTCATCCGTACAATCGTATTCATAGGAATGACTGCTGAAATTTTGAAAGCGACCTGTATTGCATCCACCAAATCCGGTCGCCAGGGCCGATCATAACCTTTTACAAAATCATTATCTAAAAACTGGCAAAGGCATTCATTCCATGCCTCTACCGCCCTTTGAAATTTTTCGCCCGCCGCATATTTGCGCAAAGTTCCATAGACCCAACTGGGAATTTCTGCCAGCGGCCTCACATTGTCAATTTCCTTCAGGTTTACATACAGTAGGTCATCTTCTTCCAATTTCAGGTTATCCTTAACCCTGGCCGGAAAGGCATTTAGCAGTAATACGACAACAGCATCCCCTAATGAGGAATAGTTACGTCCATGCTTTACATCAAAGTTGATTTCGTCATAGATATCCCCATGCTGAACGTACACGGAATGTGATTCACACAGCTGCTCGATCTCACCATCCTTTAATTCCTCAATGGTGTGAGGGAAAACCTCCTTCGGGTCGTTTTGAAGGCCCATCGCATCAACAATATGCGCCCGAACAACATTCATTTCAGGATGAGGAAGATGAAAAAACCAATCGTGATTTCCCACAAGATAATGTATGTTTACCGGAATAGGGCCATGTGATTTACCGTTTCGGTCATAGACAGTGACCCCGTCTGTCAAGGATTTTAAATAAGCCAGACCCTCCGCGTTATTGGAAAGAATATCGTGTGTGATTGTGGCAACAAAATCCACAAATTTATCAGTTGTATTGTCACTCCAAGGAAAAAGTTTCGGGTGCTTTCTCCACTTTTCTGTGCGAATTACATCCAGAATATCCCCGTTTAAAATTAAATCACATTGCTTGATCGGGATAAATGAAACCGTCCCCGAATCATTTTTTCGGTAACAGGCATCTGTAATCGCGGTGCGAAAATCCTCTTTAAATACCCTGAATGCCTCTCCATTGATCGTATCACCGGAGCTTCCGTCCGTCAGGTGTAAATCACTGATAATCACTAACATGTGATATCCCCTTTTTATAATGAAATATTGTAAGCTCGGGCTTTTAATTGCTCATTAAGTTAAGTATACCTTATGCCCCATTTAGTTTTCCAACAATACCCGCGCGGGTATGCACGTCTACTTTTTTCATTATCCGCTTTAGGTGATCCTTGACCGTATGCACTCCGATATCAAGCGCACAAGCAATTTCTTTATTCGTATACCCTTTCTTGATAAGAGTCAGCACTGACTTTTCTCGAGGTGTAAAATAAGGAGATACCCCTTGTAAAGGCATAACAGGCGCACTGCTTTTCACTTTTTCTATCAGGATCATCACCCATTCCTGGGATATTTTATTTCCTTTCAACAGGAGCCCGCGGCACGAAACCTCCGACCCTCGAAATGAAAAGAGTTCCGTTGGTGCTTCCATCGGACGCTCAATCGCCGGAAGGCGTTCCCTGGCGATGACAGCCCTCCGAAGCCGGCTGAGCAAACCCCGAAACCTTTCGGCTTCCATTTTTCCTGCATCTTCATATAAACCGCTTAATAGCGTCAGGGGGGAGATTTCACGATGATTTAAAAAAAGGATTTCATCGTTTTTTCCCATAATCACAACCTCTGGAGTACTCCGGTGCTTAACGAGGTCAATCTTCTCAAATACCGCATCCCGATTCCTCAATAAATGGCTTTGACTAATATTCATTTCACCTGATGAAAACATCTCGATATTATTCAAGCTTGCCGATACCATTGCATCTGCTCCTCTCTGGTTAATTTAAATCTCAAAGTTCCAATTGGAAAATTTTGCATTCCCGCTTGAGTCCGGACAGATCCGTTTGTAATTGATCAAGCTCACTGGATAACCGCTTTCTTTCCTCCGGTGGAGTCTGATCAAGGATTTCATCCGTCAACTTTAATAACCCCCGGACCCATGTCGGATTTAACAACAAGTTAAAGGAAATCATGCCCACTTCTCTCTCCAATTCTTCCAGCTTCGTCCCAGCTTCTTTCTTGGAAATATCAACACACTGGAGCTGCCTGTAAAGTTTTCTGCGATATCCGGCTGGACAAATCCTGCACTGTTGTATTTTTGCCAAAATATCGGCTTTCTTATCATGTAACCCTGTCATAAAACGTGTTTCCTCTTTTAGGTCAGTACTTGGCCTTAAGCGCTTTTTCTCATACACCCTTATCTTGCTCTCAAAATTGTATTCAATCCCGTTTCTCCGCTTTACTTTGTTCCCGGTCATGGTTGATCCCTCAAGTCTTCATTGTCGTTATCATTTGTCCTACACCCGCCTGACATCTATTCTGTATAGCAACATATATGCCTGTTTTAAAACTTGCCCCAATCAGAATATTTCCTAATGTATATTGATTTTTTACCATACCTAAATCTATTGAAATCGTTGGGGATTCCAGTTTTCGGAATGAATATTTACCATTTTTCCGGTAATCAGAAATATGTTACTCTCATGGAGAAAGTGAGAGATTAGCCCATATAATTTTAGCTTTCACAAAAAAAATACTGTATATGGGGGTGTGCATTTAATTTGATACGAGGGATTGATTCCGCCTCTTTACAAGTGATTGGGGGTATGCTATTAAGCCTGCAAGAGGGAAGCTCAATGTGTCGTTCTTATACTACTTAAAGAAGGTCTGTCTTGCGCCTTAAACGTTTAGAAGTTTTTGGGTTTAAATCATTTTTTGATAAAACAGTCATCACTTTTAAAAAAGGGATCACTGGTATTGTCGGACCCAACGGCTGTGGTAAAAGTAATTTCTCGGATGCCATTCTTTGGGTACTCGGAGAACAGAGTCCAAAAAGCCTCCGGGGAGAGCGGATGGAGGATGTGATTTTCAATGGAACAGAACAAAGAAAACCACTTTCCATCGCTGAAGTAACCCTCACCATCGGGGATATCGCCAACGAGCTGCCCGCACCTTACACGCCTTATTCCGAGATCACCTTTAGCCGAAGGCTTTATCGCTCAGGGGAAAGCGAATATCTGATTAATAAGTCCCCTTGCCGCCTGAAGGACATACGGGACTTACTCATCGACATGGGCGCGGGTTATCACGCGCATACCATTATTGAACAGGGCAAAGTGGATGACCTCATCACAGCCTCTCCCTTAAAACGCAGAGAACTCGTTGAAGAAGCGGCCGGTATCGCCAAATACCGCCTTAGGAAAGCGGAAGCACTGCGAAAACTTGAGGCAACAGAACGAAACCTGATCCGGGTTTCAGATATTATCGGAGAAATCAAACGACAACGAAATGCGCTGGACCGGCAGGCCAAGAAAGCCGAAAAGTCCAAAGAAACCGCAGAAGCACTCAAAGCACTGGAATTACAAATCGCACGCCACGAGTGGATTGAAGTGGCATCAGAAGAAAAAGCCTTAAAACAGGAAGAAAACCAACTTCAGGAAAACTCCGCAGAATTATCCGCACAACTGGGATCATTAGGATCAAAACAAAATGAATATAAACTGGCCCTGATTGAAAAAGAAGCCGATCTGACAAAATTAAGCCGTCAAATTTCAGAGATTGAAAAAACCATCCAACGATGGGAAGGAAAGGTCGAAACAATTCAGGCCCAACGCCAGGAATGGCATGAAAACCAACTGAGAACCGAGCAAGACATCCATGCTGTCCAATTAGAATTTCAGACACTTGAGGCAGAAGCCGCCACACTTGAAAAGGAACTGGCTTCTTTTGCACAGACCCTCCCCAGTGAAGAAGCTGAACGCGAGGACGCCGAGTCACAACGCACCGAACTGGAAACAGCCGTGCTCTCTGGAAACACCACCCTCGAACGGGACAAGGTGGCCTTATTCGATCTCACCGCGAAATTAACCACCTCTAAAAACAACGTGATTCATTTTGAAAACCGCAAGGAGATCCTTTTCAGACAAAAAGAACGACTTCAAATCGAGCAGTCGACCTTGCAGGAAAAACAGGAAACCGCAGAAAAATCCCTGCAAACCCTTGTTAACGCCTTACATCAAAATGAAGCCGGGCTGGCCCAAAGCCGGGCAACGCTGCAAGAAAAAACCCAACTATTGAACCAAACGGAAACCACCATTCAAACCAAGGAAAAACAGCTTTTTCAAATGAAAGAACGTTTAAGTGACCTCAAGGCACAAATTGCTTCACATGAAGGTTTTTACCGTGGTTTTTTAAATGAACGTGAAGGCAGCAAGAACCAATTGCTGCAACTTGATGGTTTACAAGGCATGGTCGCGGATTTAATCGATGTCCCTCCTCAATATGAACAAGCGCTGGAAGCCGCGCTTGAAAACCGGCTACGGGGCATTGTGGTTGAAAATCACGACGAAATACAAAAAGGGATTCAACATCTTAAAGCCTCTGAAATGGGACGTGGCACCTTTTTCCCGCGATACCCGCGTACTGGGCCATCCCCCTATAAATCTCTCGGTATCGACGAAAATCAGGGGATTCTGGGTATGGCATTGGATCGGGTCACCATAAAAGACGGCTTTGAATCCATTGCCGAAGCCCTGCTTCAGGGGATTGTACTAACCTCCAACCTCAAAGTGGCCCTGAACGCCTGGGCGCGCCATCCCGATGTCTTCCTTTGGGTCACCTTACAGGGGGAAGTCCTCGATCAATACGGTGTTATTTCAGCGGGAGGACAGGGAAAACAAGGCTTACTCGGCCAAAAACGTGCGCTTCAACTCCTGACCCAGGAAGCGGATACTTTGCAGAAAGAAGCAGAAGCACTTCAAAAAGACATCGAGACTCAACAAGACATTGCGCGTCAAACTCGCCTTGCCCTGAACGCTTTAAATGAGGAAATTCGGACATTGGATGTCACGCTTGCAAAGAGTCATAATGAAAAAAAGACCCTTTCTTATGAACTTGAACGCCTTCAGGGTGAACTTGAAACCATCCTCTTTGAACAGGAAGAAGGGAACAGCGAGGAGGAACAACTCACCGAGTCACTCCAATCGGAACAGCGGCTTATCACGGAAACGGAGCGTTTAAAATCCGAAAAAGAAAGTGCGCTCCGAAACCAAAAAGAATACCTGGATGCGGAGAAACAAAGATTGGAAAGCCTGAATGAAACCGTCGTGCAGCTTCGGATGAAAACCAGTACGCTCAAAGCCCAGCAACAACATGCCCTTGAAAAACAGGCGCGAATTCAGCGTGAAAGAGAAAATCTGTCCACACGATTAAACGAAATGGAAGCACTTAAAGCAACCCTTCAGGACAAATTAAATGCTGGAAAAATCGAAGAAAAAGACGCTTCCGCTTCTATTGAAACCCTTGCTTCTGAATTGTCGCTACACACAGAGACTTTAAGGAAAATACAAGAAGAACATGCTGAATTATTATCGATATTAAACGACGCCGATCAAGACATCGCTTCGGTCCAATCCAAATTAAACTCGGTGCAGGAAGCTCTTCAAAAAAATGCCTTAAAAAAAGTGTCCACAGGGATGAATCGTGAAAAAATAGAAGAAGAAATCTCTACACGATATCATATCGATATTTCAGAGGACTTTGATTTTAAAGAGGCCCTGCCCCTGGAGGCCGCTCAGGCAAAAGCCGAAACCCTCCGGCAGCAACTCGAGACCCTTGGGCCTGTGAACCTGGCCGCAATCGAGGAATACAAGGAACTCGACACCCGCTTTCAATTTTTAAAAGAACAGGAAGATGATTTAATGCAGTCGATCGAAAGCCTGCACCAAGCCATTAACAAGATTAATAAAACCACGCGCGGCCTGTTTGTCGACACCTTTCATACCCTCAATGAAAAGTTTAAAACCGTCTATACCTCCTTTTTCGGAGGCGGCTCCGCAGAACTTGTGCTGATTGACGAGGCCCGTCCCCTGGAGTCCGGGATTGAAATGTTTGCCCAGCCGCCCGGAAAAGGGAAAAGAAATATCCTGTTACTTTCAGGAGGAGAAAAAGCCCTTACGGCAATTTCTCTGCTATTCGCCACATTTCTTATTCACCCAACACCCTTTTGTCTTTTAGACGAAATTGACGCCCCCCTGGATGAAGAAAATACCCGCCGGTTTGCGCAAACCCTGGAAAAGATGTCCGATAACACTCAATTTATCGTCGTCACCCATAATAAGCTGACGATGGAAACCGCAGATGTTTTGTATGGCGTGACGATGGAAGAAACCGGCATTTCCAAACTGGTCTCTGTCAATTTAAATCATGAGACGCCTGCGGATAAAACCGCCGATACCACTGCAACTTTAAGTTAGGGCCTCTTCACACCAATCGCAACGTCCCTGTTGTGAATATAAATGCGCCAATCACGGTGCAGGATGCGTCATTTTCTAATTCCCAATATACGCGGGGAGTGGCCGTTTTTTTAGCCAGAACCCGAAAGGCGAGGCATTGTACCGTCTCATCTATTCTTCAGAGCGTTCTGAAATGATCAAATCCAAGTGGGCTTATCCGGCCTTGTCTCCCTGAAACGCCCTTGAGCAACAGTCCTTGTTTTTTGGGAAGTATTTCTCCAATCCGTGTCGCCTGGATTTGATTTTCAGCTAAACAGTTAAGCAGTTTTTTTTCTTTGGCCAGCGGGACTGAAAACAACAACTCATAATCATCCCCGCCGTAAAGAACCAATTTTAAAATATCTTTTTTGAGCGTTTTGGTAAAACGCCTTAACGCAGGAGAGATTGGAAAGGCAGCCTCTTCAAGCATGGCGCCGACCTGGCTCTGCATTAAAATATGGTTTAAATCGGCGGCCAAGCCATCCGAAAGATCAATCATCGCCGAGACCAGGTTTTCTCTGGCTAAAATTTGCCCGGCCTCCCATCGGGCTTCCGGCACCTGATGACGGCGCACCAGTCTTGAAAAGCGGCGACGGTCTCCCGTCTGTTTTAAAAGTTCAAGTCCGGCTGCAGCTTCTCCGGGAAACCCGGTCACGTACAGCACATCACCTGCCTTTGCGCCATCCCGCCGCACCATCTTCTTTTTCATGACCTCGCCATACAAGGTCACCGCAATAAAAAAAGGGCCCGTCGTCCGGGCAGTATTCCCCCCGATTAAGTCAATATTGATCTTTTTACAGGATTTTGAAATGCCCCGATAAAGCTTTTTTAAGTCGTGGGTGTCTGTGATTTCCGGTACGCCGAGCGAAACCAGCATGGCCCTGGGAGTCCCCCCCATGGCGGCAATATCGCTGACATTGACTGCAACGGCCTTCTGACCGACCTGTTCAAATGTGGAGAATGCGCGGTTAAAATGGACCCCTTCAATCAGGGTATCTGTGGTCAACAAAGTGGCGGTTCCCCGTTTGGGGAGAACTGCAGCGGCATCGTCCCCGATCCCCAGTAAGGAGCCTGGCTGCGTGTGCTTAAATTGACGTTGAATTTGTTCAATAAAACCAAATTCACTCATCTTTTTATTCACATTAGACAATGGCCGGAGAGGACACTCCTTTCACTGCACGACGGGATGTTTTCGATACGACCTTTTTTTTCTTTCTGCCTTTTTTTAAAAACACGGTTTGAAAGACCGTATCAATCTGGTCGGCAAAGACCAGTTCCAATCCTTTCAGCATATGTTTCGGGATTTCTTCGAGGTCTTTTTCATTGCGCTTTGGCAATATGACTGTTTTAACCCCTGCACGTTTTGCAGCCAGGATTTTTTCCTTTAATCCCCCAATCGGGAGCACCCGCCCACGCAGTGTAATTTCTCCCGTCATGGCCACATCCCCACGAAGCAGATGACCCGTCAGGGCCGAAGCCAGGGCCGAGGCCATCGTGATCCCGGCAGAGGGTCCGTCTTTGGGTATTGCACCGGCAGGAACATGAATGTGGATATCATTCTTGGAAAAAAGCGCAGGATTGACTTTTAAAGCCTTGCCCTGTGCCCGGATATAAGACAGAGCCGCCTGGGCGGATTCTTTCATCACGTCTCCCAGCGACCCGGTTAAGATCAACGCCCCTTTTCCTGCCATGAGCGTGGCTTCAATCTGTAATACGTCTCCGCCAGTCGGCGTCCAGGCCAGACCGGTGGCCACACCCACCTGGTCAGCTTCCCTTTCCGCATCAGGTAGATATTTTGGAATCCCTAGAAACTGATGGAGATTCTTGTCGGTAACACGGGTTTTCTTTTTTCCACCTTCAGCCAATTTTCGGGCTATTTTTCGAAGAATACGCCCAATCTCCCGCTCCAGATTCCGGACACCCGCTTCTCTTGTGTAATGTGTCACAACCTGCTCAATCGCATTATCAGTCAATTTTACGGCTTCAGGGGTTGTTCCATGCTCTTCAAGCTGTCTGGGAACCAAGAAGTTTTTTGCAATACCGACTTTCTCCTCCACGGTATAGCCGGAAAGTTCGATCATTTCCATCCGGTCCCGCAAGGGGAGCGGGATGGGGTCAATCTGGTTTGCCGTTGTAATAAACATGACATTAGAAAGGTTAAAGGGAACGCCGAGATAATGATCTGAAAACGTGTGATTTTGTTCGGGATCAAGCACTTCGAGCAATGCGGATGACGGGTCGCCTCGAAAGTCGGTTCCGATTTTATCGATTTCATCCAGCATAAAAACCGGATTCGCCATGCCCGCCTGTTTTATCCCCTGTATTAACCGGCCGGGAAGCGCACCGACATAGGTTCTGCGATGGCCTCGAATTTCAGCCTCGTCACGAACGCCGCCCAATGAAATTCTTACAAATTTCCGGCCCAGTGAACGGGCGATGGACTTGCCAAGAGAGGTCTTTCCAACACCGGGAGGCCCCACAAAACAAAGGATTGGGCCTTTTAGTTTTCCCTTCATTTTACGGACAGCCAGGTATTCCAAAATGCGTTCTTTTATCCGTTCAAGGTCATAATGATCTTCATCCAGTATTTTTTTAGCTGCGGCAATATCAAGCCGGTCCTTGGTCTGTTTACTCCAGGGGATTTCAACCATCCACTCCAAATACGTCCGAACCGTCGCTGCTTCAGCGGAATCCGGATGCATGCGCTCAAGCCGCCGCAGTTGTTTATTCGCCTCTTTCTCAACTTTCTTCGGCATTTTTGCCTTAACAATCATTTCCTTGAATTCCTGAATCTCTTCCGAGCGCTCGTCCGTTTCGCCTAACTCCTTCTGAATGGCTTTTAATTGTTCCCTTAAAAAATATTCCCGCTGGACTTTGTCCATTTCACCCTTGGCTTCGGATTGAATTTTTTGTTGCATAATCAGCACATGGAGTTCTTTCCCCAGGATTTCACTCGCTTTTCGAAGCCGCTCAACAGGATCTACTGTTTCAAGAACGTCTTGCGCCACCTCAACCTTTAGCCCCAAATTGGATACGACGAGATCGGATAAACGGCTGGGATCTTCAAGGTTTTCAATCAGCGCCACAACATCGGGCATCAGGAATTTCCCAAAAGAGATTGCTTTTTCCATCTGTTCTTTGACCGCCCGGACGCTGGCCTCGACTTCCGGAGAGATTTCATCCAGGTGTGGCTCTTCAACAGGCTCTATTCCCACTTCGTAATAGGGCTTGGTTTTCGAAAATGATGTAATTCTCGCCTTTGAAAGCCCCTGTACCAATATTTTAATCCTGCCATCCGAAAGCTTGAGCATTCTCATAATCGTACCGACTGTGCCGATATTATAGATATCCTCAGGAAGCGGCACCTCAACTTCCAATGACTTCTGGGCAGCAAGTAAAACCAGCTTTTTATCGGAAATGGCCTTTTCTATGGCTTTCACAGAAATATCCCTTCCAACAAACAAAGGAAGGACCATATGTGGAAAAACAACAATATCCCGAACGGGGAGCAGGGGAAGTTTTACAGGAATTTTCTCTTTTTCAGGCTTCTTTTCTGATGGCTTTGACACAAACAACTCCTACGACGCGACTAAAAATAAAACCCGAGTATATGCCCTTCGAGGAAGGGAAAGCAATGAAGATTCCAGTTTTTAGGGATTTGAGAAACACACTTTATAATGCCAGCTTTTTCAGGTATTGCTTAAATGGCTCCCCTAAATTTGAGTTTTTCAAAGCCATTTGCACGGTGGCCTGGAGAAAACCCAGTTTGTCCCCGGCGTCATACCGATTCCCTTTGATCTGATAGCCATACATGGTTCTTAACGCCGTCAGGTCATTTAAGGCATCCGTCAATTGTATCTCATTATTTTTCCCAGGTTTAGTCTTCTCAAGCAAGTCAAAAATCTCCGGGATCAGAATATACCGTCCAATCACTGCGAGATCCGAAGGGGCTTCTTCCACGGATGGCTTTTCCACCAAATGATTTATTTTGTACAATTCATCCAAGGCAGGTTTGGCGTCCAGAATGCCGTACTGATAGACCTCTGAAGGATCCACCTGCTGAACACCAATGATCGGGGCCGGAGTACGTTCGTACACATCGATCATCTGTTTTAAAGCCGGGACATCGTTATCCACGATATCATCTCCCAGCAGCACGGCAAAAGGTTCATCACCAATCAGATGTTTTGCGCAAAGAATGGCATGCCCCAAACCCTGTGGCTGACTTTGCCGAATATAACAGAAGTCCGCCATGTCAGATATTTTTCTCAAATCCCGGATATAATCATCTTTTCCGGTATTTTTTAATATTTCTTCCAATTCAAATGAAATATCAAAGTGGTCTTCAATGGCCCTTTTCCCCCGGCCGGTAATAATAATGATTTGACTAATCCCCGCAGCCACCGCCTCTTCAACCACGTATTGTATTAGAGGCTTGTCTACAAGCGGAAGCATTTCTTTTGGGGATGCCTTGGTCACAGGCAGAAACCGCGTACCAAGTCCCGCAGCCGGGATAACGGCTTTTGTAATGGTCTGTTTACGCATTTTGCTCTCCAATGTGAACATCCGACGCCCTATATTATAGGCTCAAGCCTTCTTTCGGAGGCGCGCATAAATCGCGTGAACCTCCTCCCGAACGGTCTCTATCGGTTTTCGGTTATCTATTTTTTCATTTGCAAAAGGTATTTTCTCATCAATGGGTATTTGTGCATCTATCCGTTTTTCAGCCTCTGCTTTAGTTAAGCCTTCCCGCCGAATTAAACGCGCAAGTTGCGTCTTTCGATCGACATATACCAGCAGCACCCAATCCATTTTATGATGTGCATTCGCTTCAATCAACAAAGGGGCGTCAAATACGACAACACTTTCAGGATGGGTTTTTTTGATCTTTCTTTTTTCAAGTGCCAAACATTCAAAAACAAGGGGATGCACTATTTGGTTCAGCCGGTTCAGTTTAACGGTATCGTTAAATACAATCTGACCCAGCTTCTTCCGGTCAATTTCTTCCTTTGCATCCAAAATTTCTCGACCGAAAAAGTCCACCACCGGCTGGTATCCACTATTCCCTTTAAGAATAGTTTCATGCGCAATCTGATCGGCATCAACGATATAAGCCCCTTCCTGTCTTAAAAAATCTGAGACGGTGCTTTTACCGGAGGCAATCCCTCCAGTCAATCCGACAAGTATCATAATTTGTCCGGTAAATGAAAAGAATCATACCACATTTTTAAAGGATTTTCGGCGCAAGCCTCATCAGGAGCTCCGAATAAATGCAGGGATTGTATTGATATACAAAATTAAAAAGGGGAGGAATGCCTAGTTTTTTTGCAATAAGGTATTTTGGTACTTGCTGGAAATCTCTCGAAAAGTGGGATCACTCTCATAAATTTCCTTAACAATAAAACTGAACTTTTCATCTCCTGTTTGCTCGTAAAGGAGTGCCAGTTCATATTTTAAGGCAATCATATTTTCTTCTTTGTGCTTTGGGTCGGACAACGCTTTTTCCAATACGGTTATCGCAGACGAGATCGACCCTTCATCCCGGTGGCAAAATGCGAGCATAATCATTGCCCCTTCAAATCGCTCACCGACGGCCGCAAGCTCAAAGGCGTTCATCGCCTCTGACATCATATCCATTTCCTTGTAGGCGATGCCAAGGTCATACTGTGTTTCCGCTTCCTGTTCTTTACGGTCCTGCTGAATGTCTTCTTGTTTTTTTAACGATTCCTTGTCAGAAGGTTCGAATTCATCCTCTTCACTACTAAAGCTTTCAGAAAGGATTTCATTCAAATCAACATATTCTTCCGCGTCGGCCTCTTTTGAAACATTTTCATTGACCGCCGCTTCTTTTTGATGATCAAAAAGTTTATTTTCTTCCGCCTGCCTCTCGGTGGTTCCACGGTTTGAAACTTCATCAAGGCCAACAATTGTGGGTTCTGAAGGATTCTCTGTGAACGAATTTTCAATGGAGAGTTCTTCTCCAAATGTCTCCACTTCGGGTAGCTCCCCCGCAGTGAGTGTTCTTTCTGACGACTGGCTCGCTTCAGCCGATTGGCCAAGGGATTCTGACACTTGCGTTTCTTCAAGGTGAACAGGGTCAGTCGCTTGCGGGGTTTTCCTATTTTGAGGCAACAGCTCCGTAATTTCCTCTCTTATTTTTTCCAAAGCAGAGGCCTCACCCTGCTCCTCGTAAATATCCATCAAAGTTCGGCAAACGTCTATCGCTTTTTCAGTCATTCCCTGTTGCGTGTAGATTTCTTTTAACTTTAAAAACAGCACGGCCTCCTGAGGGAAGGACTTTGTTACGTCAAGAATCTGGTCTATTGCCTTGTCAAATAGCCCGTATTGTATGTACACCTCAACTTCCGTCATGGCATTTTCCAAGGCATTGCCCTTGGGTTCCTCTTCTGAAGCCATGTCCCCAACATCCTGAAAATCCATCACGGAATAATCTGATTGAAAATAGGTTTGCTCTTCGGCCATTGGCTCGGACTCCGGGGCAATAAACCCGGCCATCTCTTCTTCAGCATCACCGGAGGATTCCGGTTCTGGATGTTTAACCTCTGGGGACGGTTCTATCGAGTTGTGATCAACGCCCGTTGGGGGCTCGGAGGGTTCGGCTGTTTCTATGCTTTCTTCAATGCCTTTTTCATCCGGCATTTCTTCTGTTTCAACTTGGCCAAACTCAGGCTCCAGTTTTATGATAATGTTACGGATTTTTTCTGCATCTTCCGTTTTGTTCTTGGTTTCATATATAGAAAATGCTTTTTTATATGCCTCAAGGGCCTCATCATTCTTTTCCTGTTTAAGGCAGATCTCCCCGATTTCGAGCCAGGTTTTTACATTGTTGGGATCAAGTTCGGATAACTTCTGGTAAATAGTCAGCGCCGCAGATAACTCATCGTGATCGGCATAATGTTTGGCGGCCTTTAAATAATCGTCAATGGCATTCCCGATTAACCCGCGTTCAGCATAGACAGACGCAAGCTTTTCATAGACTTCATATCTTGAAGGGTCAACCTTTAGCGCTTTTTTATAAAGGGCGATACTTTTGAGCTCAAAAGCCGCGGAGTGAAAAGCCTCGCCTGCCTTGATATACGCGACCGTTGCATTCGCTTTTTTATTGGCTTTTAGGTAGAGATCTCCGATGGAGTTATAGATATTCCCATCATTGGGTGTTTCGGCAGCAAGCTTTTCCCACTCTTCGATGGCTTCGTTAATTTTCCCTTTTAAAACAAGCTTTTGAGCCTTCTCGATAATAGCGCTCTTGCGTATAGACAAGGCAGTCCCCTCCTGATGATCCATTCAAAGGGGTATCATAGAACCCCTATTGTGTCAAGAAATCGACCAATTTTGAAAAAGGGAAATTTATTGCGGTATAGTATTTATTACAGGATAGGAAAAGAGGGTTATTCCACTTGATATTTCTTTAAAAACACTTGAAAATTACGTTCAAAAATGGGTTTTCCTTTCTTTTAAATAATCTAAAATACAGTCCCTGGACAGTGTATTAATTAAATCATTTGGGCTGAGCCACCCTTTCCGAGCAACCCCGACTCCTGCGGCAAGCTCCGTCATGCTGTCCATTTGATGGGCATCCGGATTTAAACTCAGCTTTACGCCCGCCTCTTTGGCCATTTTACAAAATCGCCAGTCCAGATCAAGCCGGAAAGGACTCGCATTCAATTCTATAATGACCCCAAATTCCCTTGCGGCCCGAATAACCGCTGGCACATCAAGGGCATAAGGTTCCCGTGATAGGAGAATACGTCCTGTCGGGTGACCCAACATGGTCACCAAAGGATGGGAAATGGCTCGAATCACCCGCTCGGTCATTTCCACTTCGGTCATGTTAAAACCGGAATGAACTGAAGCAATTACAAAATCAAAAGAGGCCAGCGTTTCTTCGTCATAATCCAGGCTCCCGTCTGTTAAAATATCCGACTCTATTCCTTTTAAAATGGCAATGTCTTCATGTTGGTCCTGGAGGGCCTCTATTTCCTCATGTTGCTTTTGAACCCGGTCCGGCTTCAAACCATTTGCATAAAAAGCGGACTGACTGTGATCCGATATGCCAATATATTCATATCCGCCCGCCTCCGCAGCCGCCACCATTTCCGAGAGCGGTGCAGAGCCATCGCTATACGTGCTATGTACATGAAAAATGCCCCGAATGTCCTTTTCTGCAACCAGTTCCGGAAGTTCACGGTGAATCGCAGCGCTCATCTCGCCCCGTCCCTCACGGAGTTCCGGGGGAATAAAGTCTAAATCCAGGGTGGAGAATAAATCCTCTTCCGTTGTGCAAGGCAAGACATGATCCTCCAAGAAAAGGCCATAATCACTCACCTTTATGCCAAACTGCTTCGCGCGGGCAGAAAAGGCCCGTTGATAGGCCTCATTCCCCGTAAAATGATGTAATAGAAAAGGATATCGGTCATCAGGCACAAGGTGGATCGAAACGGCAATGCCGTCTCTCATGGCACATTCCACCGTTTCAAATCCGGATTGAACTTTAGATTGTATTGTCGTTTCATCGATTCCTTCAATGGTTTCAAGCGCTTTGATTGCACGTTTAGGGGAGAGACAACTTGCCAGCAACTCAATGCCTTTTACAATTTCATCCCGCCGCCGCAAAGCCCCCACGGCACTAACACGCTTGAAGGCTTTGATTCCCTCAAGCTGAGATAAAAGAGCTTCGCAGATGCTTTGCGCTGTATGGGCATGAAGAAAGCCTTGATGACGTTTGTGAAAAGCAATGCGCTGTTGTATTTTTTCCTGGGTTTTTTGTCCGAATCCCGGCAAATCCACCAATCGGTTTTCAACACAGGCATACTCCAGATCGACAAGGTTTGAAATCCCTAATGTTTTGTGGATTTGGCGAATTTTTTTTGCCCCCAAGCCCCGGATTTCCAGCATTTCCAAAAGGCCCGGCGCAATCGATGCCTTAAGCTCATCATAATAACTGGATTTTCCTGTGTTCACCCATTCCGTAATCGTTTCAAACAAGCTTTTGCCAATCCCTTTTTCCTTTAAAAGCACCCCGGACCGGACAGCTTCCACAAGGTCTCCCTCAAATTGCTCCAATACCCGGGCTGCATTGGCATGTGCCTTTGCTTTAAAAGGGCTTTCTCCTTTAAGCTCCAAAAGAACACCCAGCTCTTCCAGGATCGATACAATTTCAGATTTATCAACCAGTTCTACTGCCACACAGGCCTCTTACTCTTCATTGGCGGTTTTTTTCCTATTCTTATGGGAAAGCCACTTTGAAAAAATAAGAATAGCGTAGACACCCAAACCCACGCCCATTAAAAAATAAAAATTTCCAATAATGTGTGCATAGTTTTCGGCAAGATAAAAAACCCCGGACAAAACAATCGTACTTGCCAAAACCATCAGCCATAAATTGATCAGTGGTCGCACGCGCAACTCCTTTCAGTTCTAAAACATAGTAGAAAAGGATATTGTATTACAAATGCTCCCTTCGTCCATTTTTTTACTACTCATATATCCTGCATCAGCAAAACTAAAATAATCCCTGCTCCCGATAATGACATGATCCAAAACCGGAATCCCTAAAAGCTCCCCCGCCATGATCAGTCTTTTCGTCGTATTCTTATCTTCCTCACTCGGCGCCGGATCACCGCTGGGATGATTGTGCAAAAAAATCACAGCCGCAGCGGATTCCCTCACCGCAGGTTGAAAAACCTCTCTCGGATGGACAATCGTTGCAGTCAAACTCCCTTCTGAAACCATGACATCACGAATCACTCTGTTTTTTTGGTCCATCAGGACAATCTTGAAAAACTCCTTCCGTGCCCCTCGAAGAAGATAGGCATAATGTTGAAAAACATCCTGGCTTTTTGAAATTTTTGTTCCTTCAAAATCAGAAACGGCAAGAGAACGGCGGCCGAATTCTATTGCCGCTTTCAGCTGCGCTGCTTTTGCCAGACCCACCCCTTTTACAGAACACAACTCCGCGACACTGGTGTGTACTAATTGAGACAGTGGTGAAAACTTTTTTAAAAGATGCATCGCAAGCTGCAAGGCATCCCCTTTATTTGACCCGGTTCGGAGCAATATCGCCAAAAGCTGGGCATCTGAAAGAGAAGCCGGCCCGCTTTTAAGCAATCGCTCCCTGGGTCTTTCCTCTTTGGGCCAGTCTTTGATCTTAATCATATTCCGGACTCCGGAAACAGAATTTGGGAATTTTTCCCAAATTCAGTACAAAATATTGTCACTGATGTCAAAATTTTGTCGCTTTCTAACGACAAATGAAGGCTTTCCTCCCAATTAAACCCTTAAAAACCTAAGAAAAAAATGGCATATTATTTGCAATCTAAAAAGCGTGTGTCTTGCTCTTACTCAAATATTAAGGAGAACATATTATGAAATGTCCTAAATGCAGCGGGTTAATGTACCTTGAGCGTCTTTCCGATTTTTTTGTTATTTTCAATGTCTGGAAATGCATCAATTGTGGCGCTATCATGGATAAAACCATCCTTGATAATCGGCGAAAAAGCCTTGCGGCACTGGAATCTGTCGAAACGATTTCACAATAATCGTTTTAAGCCAAACCGACTATTTCTTCTCATCACACGAAAAAGGGAAAGAGAATCGCTTTACTTCTCCTGTCCGGATCACTGTAATTTTTTCAAATGACAACAAAACATCCCGGCAGTGTTTCTGACTGACCTTTTTAAAAAGGATGAGCCCTTTTCTTTGACTTCTCGGAGCAATGTCACCTTCCTGCAAGCGGATGGTTTTGATAATGCCAATTTCCTTATTCACCCTTTTGATTGACTTTGGAATCAAAACAAGCCGGTCCGGGTCATCACCATCCTTGTAATATTGAATACTGCCTTGTTCATCCAAGGGCCTGTACTCTTCTTCTGCCTCAATGAGCAAGGATATATCGTTCAATAAAAAGGTGATGTCTTCCTTAGTCTGATTGACAAGCGCCACATCAAAGGCCGTAAAATAATCTGACAGGTCTATGCCAAGTCGTTTTTCATCTTCAGAACCGATCCCCTTTGTGGTAATCGGTTTCACCAGGATTTGAATGGAGTCACGCTGAGGGACATGCTTACCCGTGGCGGTCGGCATGAGAAGCGGGGCGCTGGAAGTACAAGCGGTGAGCAGGATAATGAATAATAACGCCGAAAATCGCTTGAGCATAAAACCTCCAGACCGCTAGAATTATACTCCGCCCCCTATTTTAATGTCAAAGTCAGTTGGAGAAAACCATCGGCATCAGCGATCATTACATTTTTCATTGATCGACGGAGATTACACGAGTGAGAATTATTTCAGGATCATTAAAAGGCAGAAGAATCTTTGCTCCTTCCGGTTTGGCACTTCGTCCGACACCCGACAAAGTCAGAGGGGCTTTATTCAATATTTTATCCGACCAGGTCTTTGATATAGCCTTTCTAGACCTCTACGCCGGAACCGGAGCAGTGGGCATTGAAGCGGCCAGCCGAGGGGCAAGACAGGTCACCTTTGTGGAACAAAACGGGCGGCATTTGCAATACCTCCGAAAAAATCTCACGACATGTAAATTGAGTGATCAAACCACCGTTTACGGTATCGCCGCAGCCCATTATTTAAAGGCAAGCACTCATTCTTTTGACCTCATTTTTATGGACCCTCCCTATGAAAGCGATGAAATTGAAAAGGTATTGCCAAGGCTACAAGAGGGTGATATTATTGCGAAAAATGGCTGTTTAATCATCGAACATTTTCATAAGCAGTTATTGCCTGAAGTGGTCGGGGAGATTCATTTTCTAAAAAAATATCGCTACGGAGAAACCGTCCTTTCTTTCTATGGAAAATCATGAACAGTCTCAAGTTGCAGTCTACCCCGGCACCTTTGACCCCATCACCAAAGGACATATTGACATCATAGGCCGCGCCCTTCGTCTTTTCGAAAACGTCGTTGTTGCTGTTGCCCCCAACCCAAGTAAAACGCCTTTGTTTGACATTGATGAACGAATCGACATGATTCGCCATGCAACCCGGAAACTGTCCAACCTTTATGTTGAAAGGTTCCCCGGCCTCTTGATTCATTATATGCAGGAACGGCATGCCATCGCGATTATTCGAGGTATTCGCGCTGTTTCTGATTTTGAGTACGAGTTTCAAATGGCATTAATGAACCGGAAACTTGACCGGAATGTGGAAACCGTCTTTCTGATGCCCAGTGAAGAATACACTTACCTCTCTTCCAGCTTGATCAAGGAAGTGGCCAGCTACGGCGGAGAAATAGCTGATCTGGTTCCGAAAATCGTTTCAGAAAAAATGGCTAAAAAATCCACATTGGATAAACTGAAAAAAACGAGGAAAACATGAAACTTTCAAGCCGGATGTCAAAAATTAAACCCTCGGCAACCATGGCCATGGCGGCGCGGGCGAAAATATTAAAAGCGGAAGGGACAGACATCATCAGTTTCGGTCTCGGCGAGCCCGACTTCCCCACCGCACCCGTGGCTGCTGATGCGGGGATCACTGCCATCCGGGCGGGTGAAACCCGGTACACACCACCCGCCGGCACAGACGGGCTCAAGGATGCGATTATTCAAAAACTAAAACAAGACAACGGCCTTGAATTTCAAAAAAAAGAAATTATTGTTTCCTGTGGAGCGAAGCACACACTCTATAACATCGCCCAGGTATTATTCGAAGAAGGCGATGAAGTGATTATTCCGGCCCCTTATTGGGTGACCTATCCCGATCAGGTTCGATTGGCTGGCGCAACACCCGTCATTGTCGAGACAGAAGAGGCAAACGGCTTTCTCATGACACCGACACAACTCAAAGCGGCCATCACCCCCCGGACCCAGGGCGTTTTATTCAACTCTCCTTCCAACCCGACGGGCGCCATCTACGGAAAAAAGGATTATGAAGCCTTTAGTGATCTCTTGCTTTCATCCGACATAACCATCATATCGGACGAAATTTATGAAAAATTTCTTTACGACGGGGCCAGCCATTTCAGCATCGCGGCTCTGGACCCCGCCCTCAAACAAAAAACCATCGTGGTTAACGGAATCTCCAAAACCTACTCCATGACTGGATGGCGAATCGGCTACGCCGCGGGCTCTGCCGAAATCGTGCAGGCCATGACCACCTTACAAAGCCAAAGCACTTCAAACCCAACCTCTATTTCTCAAAGCGCCGCAGTCGCCGCGCTGAACCACGGGGCAGACTTTATTTCTGAAATGGTGGCTGCTTTTTCGGAGCGGAGAACCTTAATGGTCGCCTTGCTCAACGAGATTGAAGGCGTTTCCTGTACGGCACCGCCGGGCAGCTTTTATCTCTTTCCCAATGTCAAGGCACTCATTGGAAAAGAGCACGCTCATGGGACAATAAAAAACACACTCGATCTCGCGTCATTTCTTTTGGAAGAAGGCGGGGTCACCACTATTCCGGGGGAAGCCTTTGGCGCGCCGGGCTACCTGCGGCTCTCTTTTGCCTCATCGAAACCCGTGTTGTCCGCTGGAATGGAAAAAATTAAAAAAGCGATATCTATGCTATCCTGATGAATGAAGGAGGAATGCGTTTTGCCGATTTACGAATACGAATGTGAACAATGTCACAAAAGAACGGAACTCTTGCAAAAGGTATCCGATGCACCGCTTAAAGCCTGTCCGGACTGTGAAGGCCCCGTCCAAAAAGTCGTCTCTCCCCCAGGTCTTCATTTTAAGGGCAGCGGATGGTACGTCACCGATTATGCGAAAAAGAACGGAGAGCCTGCCACGACAAAAACAGAATCTAAAAAAACACCCGAAAAGACCAACACCACCACACCCTCTCCAAAACCTGCGAAGGGATCTGGAGATTAGCCCGGAAAAACAGCCCAAAGACCGCTCTGATTTTTCAACGAAGAAAAATTTCGGGAGCACGTATGGCGATTCAAAACATCACCCCGGACAAACTCGACCAACTCATTAAAAGCGGCCAAAACATTGCGCTTATTGATGTCGTCGATCCCACAAGTTTTGCCGAAAGACATATCGCAGGGTCAGTGAACCTGCCTTTAAAAACGCTCGCCCCTGCCGCCGTTATACAATTTCGCGGAGCGGCATCGGACGAACCGCTTTATGTCATCTGCCAGGCGGGCATCAGCAGCAAAATCGCCTGTGAGCAATTCATTACCGCCGGCTTTGACCAAGCCGTCAATGTTAAAGGCGGAAAAATCGCCTGGGAAAAAGCCGGTCTGCCGCTAACACGTCAACCTAAATCGGTATTTAAAGGTCAAGGCCTTCGCTTGTTGTGCGGCGGCGGCGTGCTCATCGGGTCCATTCTCGCTGCACTCGTCCATCCGGTATTTCTTGCACTCCCCTTGACTGCAGGTGGTGTTCTGCTTTTTTCAGGGCTCTTTCGTGGATAAACCCTTGTTCTTTAAATAAATTCAAGAGACAGCCCGACATTTCATTCCCGGCGATTCTGTTGACTCTCCATAGGCAAAATGATAGATTGAGCGCACTTTTATGCTGTCGATCAAGAAGCTCCGGGATGACCTGGACAACGTGAAAAAGGGCCTCGCCCTCAGAAACCTCGACCTCTCCTTTGAGCCATGGATTGAAGCTGACCTACGGCAGCGGGAAATCAAACAAGAGGTCGAAACCCTGAAGCACCGGCGAAACCAGGCCTCCCAGGAGATTCCTCAACTTAAAAAAGCCAAGAAACCTGTCGAAACCCTGATTAACGAAATGAAAACCGTCTCCAAAAAAATTTCAGAATACGAACATACCCTCAAAAAAATCGAATCGGAAAACGAAGATTTTCTGCTTCGCATCCCCAACCTGCCCCACGCCAGCGTGCCAGTAGGAAAAAGCGAAGCGGACAATCAGGAAATCCGACAATGGGGAAAACCACCAGCCTTTTCGTTTGAACCCAAAAGCCATTGGGACATTGGAGAAGCACTCGGCATCCTCGATTTTGAACGGGGGGCGAAAATCGCAGGGGCGCGATTTGTGCTTTATCGCGGCCTGGGCGCACGGCTGGAGCGTGCGCTGATCAATTATATGCTGGATGTTCATACTGCCTCAGGCCGTTATCAGGAAATGTTACCCCCTGTTATCGTGAACCGAGACAGCATGACCGGCACTGGACAGCTCCCAAAATTCGAGGAAGACCTCTTTCATCTAAAAGACAACGACTACTTGCTTATTCCAACCGGCGAAGTGCCTCTGACCAATATTCATGCAGACGAAATTCTGGCCGAGTCCGATCTACCCCTTTCCTATGCGGCCCACACCCTTTGTTTTCGGCGGGAGGCAGGCTCCTACGGTCAGGACACGCGCGGCCTCATCCGCCAGCACCAGTTTAATAAAGTTGAATTGGTCAAGTTTTGTCCCCCCGCCCAATCGTATGCCTTGCTGGAAACACTCCTGGGTGATGCGGAGTTGATCCTTCAAAAACTTGGACTGCCGTATCGTGTTGTCTCCCTGTGCACGGGCGATTTGGGCTTTACGGCAGCAAAAACCTATGATATTGAAGTGTGGGTGCCATCGCAGGCGAAATATCGTGAAATTTCTTCTTGCAGCAATTTTGAGGATTTTCAGGCACGCCGCGCAAAAATCCGCTATCGTACGGAAGCGGGAAAAATTCAGCACGTGCATACCATAAACGGCTCAGGACTCGCCGTCGGGCGCACCGTTGTCGCGATCTTGGAAAACATGCAACAGGCCGACGGCTCCATATTGATTCCTGAAGTCTTACAGCCATACATGGGGGGTCTTGAAAAGATCGCCTCGATTTAGTTAAAACGATCATAAGGAGAGGTGGCTGAGCGGTCGAAAGCGGCGGTCTTGAAAACCGTTGAACTGAAAGGTTCCCAGGGTTCGAATCCCTGCCTCTCCGCCAACTCCAATGGATGCCCAATGAATGAATCTGAATTTACACACATTGTTGATGATACCCTGGAAAAAATCGAAACCGCAATCGAACGGACAAATGCGGATTTTGATTATGAAATTGCCGCCGGAATGTTCGTTTTTGAATTTGAAAATGGCGTCAAACTCATCCTGAGCCGGCAAACCCCGGTCTTCCAGCTGTGGCTCGCAACGCCCGGCGGGGCCTATCATTTCGAATATCATCCGGAAAAAAAACAATGGTGTGACACAAAAACCAATGCCGAATTATTTTCAGTGCTCAGCACCCATGCGTCAACGCATTGCGGAGAAAAAATAACCCTCACACCGTGTTGAAACATCATATTGACAGCACCGGCTTTATCTCATGAGAACGCAACAACATCCACCTGGAGTTTCATATGATTGACAAAGAAAAAGAAGAAAGCATTCTTTCAAAGTTTTCCAATCAAGATCCCGCTTCCGGCGGTTACGGCGAACAGGAAGACTTCGAGAATGAAAAACCCGCAAGCCCCAAAACCAGTACCGCAACAAAAGCAAAAAAGAAAAAAAAGAACAAAACCGCAAAAAAATCCCGGAAGAAAAACCGGCGCTAAAATCGATTCCACTTTTCAAAAACCTTAGCGTGTAAAACGTCCTCCTATTAAAAAACACCTGTCCTGAAAGGGACCGGCCCGACTCGGCAAGCATTGAATCAGATAAACCCGGCTGTAGGCGGGGTTCAAAACCGTTTGAAATCCCCCTAAATTCCCTGGTAAGCCAAGCAAAGAAACCCTTCTTCTAATGTAGACATTGCCCAAGCGCGTCAGATTTACGCCAGAATCGGGATGCGCTTCACCTCAGTGCGGGAAAATCTGGCGCACCGCAGGCATTCATTCAAAACAATTATTCCGAGCATAAACTTAAACAGATGCCCTTTCCCTAGATTCCTAGGATACATTGTGATATAAAACATGTTTTAATGAAGCGGAAAACATCGTCACGAGGATAGGCATCGCGTATAAATCTTTTTAACCACCCAGGAGAGATGGCCGAGCGGCTGAAGGCAACGGTTTGCTAAACCGTCGTAGGGGGTTGACCTCTACCCAGGGTTCGAATCCCTGTCTCTCCGCCAGATTTTAGGACATCATTAGGGAGACCGATGAAACATATCAACTATTTCATACTTTTAGTCAGCCTGATGCTGTTTGTTTCCTGCAATAAAGAGGAATCAAACTATATGAAAGAAGTCAATGAGCCTGTCATTTCTTCGGCCCAAATCGAGATCGAGCCGATAGATGAATCGCCAACCCCGCCCCCCTTGCGCGGCGGGGCGCACGATGACATTCCCGATCTTTCCGGTGCAAAAGTGATCGTTCCGGACATGGTAAAAGGTAAATGGAAAGGCGTTGTCTTCATGCTGGAAGACAAAATCAGCCATGAAATCACTGAACACACCGTTACTATCGGAGACGAATGGACCGTGCCGAATTCCAAACTCAAAGTGAAAACCGGCACTTTTTTACCTGATTTACTGATACAAGGCACTATTTTTACCTCTGTCAGTAACGAATTGAAAAACCCGGCCGTCAATGTCACCATTTACGAAGACGGACAACAAGTATTCACCGGCTGGCTTTTTTCCTTGTTTCCTGGCATGCATGCCTTTGAACACGCACAGTTCGCCATCACCCTCAAGGATGTCATCCCGTCATAGAATGTGTCGCGCCCATAGCTCAGCTGGATAGAGTACTTGACTACGAATCAAGGGGTCGGGAGTTCGAATCTCTCTGGGCGCACCATTTTTTCAATGACTTAAGAAATATTCTAGAATCGAAACCCAAATTGAGTGACCAATAAGTGACCATCGGAGGCTGTTTCGATGGCATTTTAGAGATTTTGTCGCTTCAAAAGATGCTCAAGGATCACCAGCCAGACTACAGATGCTCTTTAAGCCGTGTTTTTTCATTAAACGGATAAGATTTTGTCAGCTTATTTCTAATTTTCGAGCGGCGATGACCAATGATTTCTCTATTGCTGCTTTCTCTGTTTGCTGCACTTATATTTTTATGCTTTAATTTTGTGGCGCTAATCCCGCTGATGAGGAGTGCCCGCAGGGCATCTGACTCAATCTGCTCGTTGTGAGGCGGTTTGTTTTTTCGGATAATACCAACCGAGATATCATATTACAACATTGATTGATTTTCATACCAACAGTTCTGTAAATTGCTGCCGTAGTCATTCTAATAATATGAATAAAAGCGTATTGGCCGGAAATGATCCCTAACATCATGATTCAAGTCCCAGCTGAAATATCAAAACAATTCGACAAACATTTGGTAAAGAAAATACTGTCTGAAAAAGCCCAAATTCACTACAGAAAGTGGCTCCGTTTCTATCTCGATTTTTGCCAGATATAAATTCCCACCTTCAAATAAAGACACGCTGCTGCTTTTTTTAAAAAAATTAAGAGAAAAACATCAAACGGAAACACAGAGAAAACAGGCTTCACACGCAGTTTCTATTTATTACGCTCTTTCACAAACATTCCCAAACCAAAATGGGAATAATGCTTCAGAAAATACCTCCCAATGGCTGGACGCTTATAGTCATTTAAAAGATGAAATCAAAGTACGACATTATTCGCCGAAAACATTAAAGGCTTATTCTCAATGGTTGAGAAAGTTTCAGCGTTTTACGCGAAACAAAGCGATCGCATCACTGTCTTCAGTTGACGTCAAAGAATATATGAAGTTTCTTGCGGTCAAGCAAAAAGTATCTGCCTCGACTCAAAACCAGGCGTTCAATGTGCTTTTATTCTTTTATCGGCACATCATTAAACAAGATTTTGGGGATCATAAAGATACCGTCAGAGCGAAGAGAAAACCCGATATCCCCGTTGTTTTATCTAGAGGGGAGATTGACCTCATCTTCTCACATCTTTCCGAGCCTTTTCATTTACCTGTAAAGCTTCTGTATGGCTGCGGCCTGCGCCTGTT
>CALZIJ010000006.1 GCA_945787655.1 Nitrospiria bacterium
TTCATCGCCACCGGGGACATGGCGTCATCAGCATGTGCGTGTCCCTCATCATGAGCATGATCCTCCCCTGAATCCCCGTCATCGTGTGCATGATGATCATCCGTGTCGTCATGTGCCGGTTCATCCCATACAATTTCTCCTGACAGTGCGTCATCCCATACAATTTCTCCGCCTTCATCCGCATGCTCATCCCCCCCCGCAGTTTCCCGGGGACGGAAAACTTCTTCCTCAAAATTTGCGCCATGGGTAATGACAAAATAAAAACAGCCGTCCGGCTGGTCCAAAAATCCCGGTTTTGAAAAATCGGGAAATTCTCCAATCCGTTCAGCCATCACACCATCCCCTTTTCCCGTTTCACCGTGGCACAAGGTGCAGAAAATCTCGTACAATTGTTTTCCACGGGTAAAGGATGCTTCCGAAAGAGGCGTTGGATTTTCCAATATTGCCGCTTCATCTTTCGAAGCCGGTTCCCCGCCGGAATGGATCGAATGCGGGACCAGGGAAGACGGCACCCGGATGGCCCTTTCCTGCGACTTTGTGACCGGTTGATTCATCATATTCCTTGTTCCAGAAAAACCCAGAACCAGTGCAGGAATTAAAAAAATAAATGAAAGTCCAGCCCCGAAAGCCGTTGCGGAACGGGAAACTTTTTTTGCTCCTGTTTTTTTTAAAACATCTTCCGCCTGTTTTAACATGGTTTCATCCCCCAAGATACGAAGACCAAAAACGTGTCCTGTTACAGCCCTGGGTACACATCCTTTTGAACGGGCAACCCACAGCGCGCAATACAGAAACCCAAAAATCGTGCCGATAATCGCACCCAGTAACATAAAATCAAATGCCATAATACCGATCGCCGGAAGACTGAGTATGGGAAGCCCGCCCGTCTCTACAGGATACACCACGGCTGTCCCCACAGAAAAGACCCCGCCAAACAGTGCGCCTAAAAATGCCCCGCTCCACGTAAACCACCCCACGCCGCTTTTTCTCTTTGAGACAGAAATCTTCGCCTCAACTGGGTCGAGCGGAGAGAAGAGTGAAATATCATCCAGCCCGGCCTCCTTTAGCGTCTGGATTGCGGCTTCGGTTTCTTCAGAAGATGCAAAGGTCGTAAGGACCTGGTTTTTATCACCGGGCATTACGGCTGTTCCTTATTCAGGGGGGATAGTTCCTTCATTTCGTACATCGAAACAGCAGGAAACAGCTTAATAAACAACAAACAGTTCAATGCGAAAAAAGCCAGCAAACCCACGTTAATCGTGATCTCAATGAGAGAAGGAAGGTAAGAACCCCAGGAAAAAGGATTATCGGAAACCGCCAAAGAAGGGATTAAAATCAAATATCGTTCGATCCACATGCCCACGTTAATTAAAATCGAGATGATGAAGAGATGGCGAAAAGACCTTCGAACCCGTTTTAAAAGAAGCGCAAAAGGGCATATCCCCAAAACAAGGACCATCGTCCAGTAAAGCCCCGAAAAAGGACCCGTCATCTTTAACGCCAATAATGCCGATTCGACCGCATCCTCGGACTGCATCAAAACCACTGTTTCAGTCAGCATCAAATAAATCCAGAGCAGACAAAGCCCAAAAAGGAAAAGAGCCAGTTTTTCGAGATGTTCTATTTTAATCAGGGATTCAAGATGAAGGTATTTTCTCATAAGAATCGCCAGTGTCAAAACCGCCGCAGCACCGGAATACAAAGCGCCAAGCACAAAAAGCGGTGCGAAAATAGTACTGTGCAGTCCGTGTGTCTGGGTGATCGCGAAATCCCACCCAACAATACTGGACACAAGCACCATGAGCGGAATAATAAAACAGGCCACCATCGTATAAGCTTTTCGAAAGTGCAGCCATTGATCGCTGCTGCCTCGCCAGCCTAATGCGAGGACTCGATAAAAATCCCTCCGCCAGCCTTTGGAATAATCCCTCATTGTGGCGATATCGGGAATCAAGCCAAGCAATAAAAAGAGCAGGCTCCCCATAAGATAGGAATTAATGGCGATGGCGTCCCATGAAAGCGGCGATCGTAAATTCGTCCAAAGCTGACGGTCGTTTGGAAATGGCGGGAAAACCCAATAAAAAAACCAGGGGCGGCCCAGATGAATAATCGGCAGCAAACCCGCGTTGATCAAAGAAAAAAAAGTCATCATCTCCGCACTGCGATAGATCGGCTTTCTCCACTGACTTTTCGTGAGATACAGCACTGCCGACAGCAATGTGCCTGCGTGGCTGAGCCCAATCCAAAACACGAATGTACTGATGTATATTCCCCAAAATACCGGACTGTTTAGTCCGGTCACGTGAAGCCCGTTTTTAATTTGGTGAATAAAGGCAAAGACCCCGGCAGCCACCATCAAGGCAAGTGTCCCGACAAGCATCCAGTAATTCCGGGAGGTCTGCGTAACGCTGCGGATCACCGTTTGATTCAGCTGATAATATTCGGTGTTTACGGCTGCGTTTTCCGAGTGCTCCATTTCAGGCATCGATAATCCGCTTTAAATAAATCACCGCTGATTCGGTGTTCAGATGTTCCAAAGCCCGGTATCGCCTCGGATCACTCGCGGCCAGGGAAACCGCACTCTCGTGATCCAGCAAGGAACCGAACAACATCGCGTCCGCTGGACAGGCCGACACACAGGCCGGTTGTATTTCACCGTCTCGGACCCGGCGCTTTTCAATCTTGGCGTCTTCTTTGGCGGTTCGGATACGCTGTACACAAAATGTACATTTTTCCATGACCCCGGCATCCCGGACAGAAAGGTCGGGACTTAACTGCTGTGTCAAGGGTTGAGGCCATTCCGGCTGGACAAAATTAAAAGACCGGGCCTCATAGGGGCAGTTATTCGCACAATACCGTGTTCCGACACAACGGTTATACACCTGGGCGTTTAATCCATCAGGGGTATGGTAAGTCGCGTAAACCGGGCACACCGGCTCGCAAGGCGCATTACCGCAATGCTGGCAGAGCATCGGCAAAAAAAGCGGCGTCTCCTGCTTTTCAGTCGATTTTGGCCAATAGCGTTCAATACGAATCCAGTTAATTTCGCGCTGAGTTTTGACCGCCTCTTCACCTGTAATCGGCAGGTTGTTTTCCGCATGACAGGACACATTACAAGCCCCGCATCCCGTACAACGATCAAGATCAATCACCATCCCCCAACGGTAATCGTTTGCCTGATTATTCTGTTGAGGACGAAAATATTTCGACAGGGCTTGATTAAAAAAGGCGGGCAGGGTCACCCCTTTCCGGCTCGGCAGTGCTTCAATGGGCTTTAACGAACTTTGTTGATTAAGACGAACCGCTTCCTCAGCGCTGACTGACATTGCCATTTGGTGATCCATTTGAGACGTGTGACCTTCAGTCTTGGCGATCTTGACGTGTTTTCCTGTTTTGGCGATCTTTACCCTTGTTCCCGCCCAAGCCAATGCACCCGTTTCGGCTTCAAAATCGGGAACGATAATTTTCAGAGGATTGCTTCCCCGGCCTTCGGCATATCGTCCGTAGGCGGTGTGACCTTGTCCGATCGGCATGGACAAGGTGTCCGGTCTGATGCCAGGGCTCAGATAGGCAGGGGCTTCGATCGCGCCTTCCGGGGAAGAAATTTTGATCAGGTCACCTTCGCGGATATCCAACTGACCGGCCGTATCGGGGTGGATTTCAAGCCAGCTGCCCCAAGTAATGGTCGTCATGGGATCCGGGGCTTCCTGAAGCCAGGGGCGGTTGGCGCCCCGGCCATCCAAATGAAAAATTGAAGGCGCGGGGATAAAATAAAAATTATCCCCTGAAAGCAGCTCAAGCTCCGGCTTGCGATGAATGACAGCGCCGAGGCCCGGTATATCGGGTGAATGGATTGTTTTTGGTTTGGAAGCTTTTTCATCCCAGCGCCCCCCCTTTTGCAAGAGCTCGGTCCAAAAAGGTTTAAAATCAACGCCAAAACCCACCCCGTCTTCAAACCCCTTTAGAAAAAAATATTCTTCCCAGACTTCCTTTAAAAAAGATTCGAAGTTGTCCCAGGGAAAGTGCTCAGAAACGCTCCCCTCCAATGCCGTGGCCCAGTGCATTAAAATATCCCCGACATGCCGCGTGTCATACAGCGGGGCCACCACAGGCTGCATCAGTCCGACACTACGTCGTCCACCGTCTACCGACGGCAGAAGATCTCCAAAGGATTCCAATGGGGTATGAAGCGGTAAAACAAGATCTGAAAAAGCGCTCGACTCGTCCATAAACGCTGATAAACTGACAATGAAGGGCACGTTTTTAAACGCATCCTCAAGCCTCAAAGATTCCGGCGCATGAAATAAAGGGTTCGCCTCGTGCAAAATTAAGGCTTGAACCTGCCCGGATAACATCTTTTGACGAATACCATCGATTTCTTTCCAACTGATGTGGTTTTCATCAATGCTTTCAAAAGGGTCGAAAAACTGCACCCCTCCTTTAATCCCGATATTCCCGGCGACAATATTTAATATATTCACCGCGACGGCCTGAAACAAACCCGATTTTTGCGCCATGGCGGCATCGCCGCACAAAGCCAGACTGGGCCGGATTGATGAGAAATCCTTCGCAAGTTGCAGAAGGGTCTCTTCGGACACATCCGACCATTTCGCGACCTGATTCGGTTTAAAATCGGAAAGCAGTTCCCGCCATTCCGCCACAGCCTGATTCGAAAGGCCCGGGTCATGCCAGCCTTTATTTAAAATAAGATGGGCCACTCCTAAAGCCAGGATACCCTCGCTCCCGGGCCGAAGGGAAACCCACTGATCCGCATTCGCCGCCGTCAAAGACATTCTGGCTTCACATTGAACAAATTTCCCTCTTGTTTGACGCGTTTTCCCCTGCCTGAAATCGCCATACGCCTTGCTGAAATATACCGGAGCCCGCCAGGTTTCCAAAAAGTTGGCGCCAAATGAAAGCAGGTAATTGGTCTGAGCAAGATCATATTCAACCTGCCCATGAATACCGAAACAAAGTGCGTTCGCTTTTTGAAGCACTGTGTCATCCAGAAAGGTATATCGATAATCATGGGGAGAACCAAAGCCCTCCAAAAAGGCGTTGAAAATTTGATTTAAATGTCCTTTTAAAGGACGGCTAATACAATATAAGGCATCGGTTTTTTTGTTATTTTCTAAGGTTTTAAGGCGGTCCACCACAATCTGGTTGGCCTGCTCCCATGAAACAGCTTCCCATTGCCCTGATCCCCTTTCCCCAATTCGCTTCATCGGTGTTTGCAAGCGATCCGGGTTATACAACTCTTGTAATGCGGATTCTCCCAATGCGCAAAGTTTTCCCTGATTGACGGGATGCAGCGGATTTCCTTCGATTTTTTTGGCCTGCCCGTCCTGAACTTTCACCACGATGCCGCATCCGGAAGGACATTGCTGACAAACAGAGGCATATCCCGTTGACTTTCCGGGAACCACATCTTCAGGGGGAATTACAAAGGGAACCAGGTTTTTAACCGGTTCCTCCACTTGGGAGCAGGCCCCAAGTACGCCGGCTGTACCCACCATTTTTAAAAAGAGACGTCGGTCCATCGAATGGATCAAATCCTTTTATAGTCTCTAGAAATGCCTTGCCTGTTATTTATGACAAACATTACAGTCTACCGGGGCTTCTTTTTTTTTGTGGCAATCCAGACACCAGCCCATCGATAAGGAAGACACTTTTTTGACGACTTCCATTTCAGCGACATTCCCGTGACATTCACTGCATTCTATATGGGCATTCACATGCATCCGATGAGAAAAATACACAAAGTCCGGCAGGTGATATATTTTTCTCCAGGGAATGGCTTCCTGATTATCCCAATAGGTCAACAGTTTTTTAACCTCAGGGTCATCGGTTGCAATCATCTCATGGCATCCGATACATTTTTGTACACTTGGAACACCGGCAACAGAGGAACGCTCCACATAGATATGACAGTAAAGACAGGCCATTTTTTCCTGGCCGGAATGAGTGAGATGACTAAATAAAACCGGCTGTGTTCGGGAGGACGGCGCGTCTTCATTCCCCGAATAAACCGCGACATCGGATAAACCCGTCATAACCACAAGCATAGAAGTTAGGAAAAAAAGTTTTAGAGGCATATTTTTTTAATAATTAAAATCAGACCTCAAATAATGCCTGATTATACAGACTCCCCATATCGAGTCAAGAATCCGACCGGAAAATACGTCCAGTGTTCTTCTTTCATACCAGTGAACTTTGAGGAAACACCCTCACGATGTGGGATTGAATTAAAATTTAGAGGAAAGGAAAAACAGAAAACAAGGTATTTAAACAGAAAGAAAAACCGGCCTAGAACCGGATTCGGATACCCGCATTCATTCTGCCTTCGTCCACAGAAACATACGGGATATAAGTATCATCACCCGAAAAAGCGCGGAAGGCATTGACTGCGGTCTGAAACAGTGCAATACCCAGAACGGCTTCGGACGACAGCCCTGTTTCCTGTGAAATACCGACAGGATCATAACCAGGATCTTGACTGTCTTTAATGTAAAAAGACCAAACGGAATACCACAGAAAATCCGTGCCGGAAAAAAGGAGTAGTGCCTTATTATATGTAGTCGGTTGCAGACGATAGCGCGTCAATGCAAAATTAAATGTATGGTTGGAAGCCACAACGCCGGCGGCACGAAAAGGTAAGACTGATTCTTGTTTCAATGCATCCGCGGATGAGACCCCGACAAAAAAACTTCCGCTCTGGGTCTGAAAAAAATCAGTCCGAACATTCTGGCCACCCGCCATATGCCCCATCGCGTTATGCCCTGTTTCATGTGCTGCAACATGGGTTAAATAGGCGGCCCCCGTCTGGAACACATCAGAAAATTCCATTGCGAACCCCGGACTTGAACACAGAACCAGTATGAGTCCTAATGACAGGGTCATTTTCATTCTCTTTTGAATCCCCATTGCACACCTCTGTAAGATATTTTTATAAATATATTGATATTGTGCCATACAAAAAGCCTAACGCAGCACTAAAAATAAAACAATCCCCTCAAAAGGGGGGGATCACGCGCAATCAATTGACTTGGGTAGACGAGAGAATCAAGTAAACATAAGTTGTTAATTTAATTAAATAAAATCAACTAATGCGGAGTTAAGACAAGAAAAATCTGAATAAAGATAAACCGTAAAAAGGGCCTGAATCACGGAAAACTGTTTTTCGTAACACCCAAAAGATGGGATTTTTGAGGAAATGGCTCAAACCGGTGGGCGAAAGACGGCTTCAAGGGAAGGGTTTGACCTGTTTTATGATATACCCCTCCTCGTGCAGATGGCTTAACAAGCCGTCTTTTCCAACCAGATGGGCTGCACCGACAAGGACAAATTCCACTTCTGGTGTCTTAAAATATGATTTGATTTTCGGCAGCCAATCCATGTTGCGGTCCACAAGGATCATCTGATACAACTTTGGATAATCTGTTGCCATCGGCAACACAGCCAAAGTTTCGAGTTTTTTCCGATTTCCTGACCGCCATGCTGTTTTCATGTCGCCAATCAATTTCTGGATATCCCTGACTTCATGAAGCGTCTTCATGATCAGTTCGTTTTCCTGGCCTTCCCCCATCCGGGAAATAAAGGTCATTTGGGTCTCAAGGCTTTCCAGGGCCATCACTTTTTTGTTATCACGCTTTGCCTGCTCATAAAAAAACTTGTCCACCCCGATGCCGGCCAATCCCAGTCGCTGAAGCTCCAATAACGTTAAGGTCATTGAAACCATCCCGGGCTTAAAAGATAAAAGAGAGGCCAGCGGGAAACCAATCGAGTTACAATAGGCTTCAAGAGCGGTATAGGTTTCAGAATTGAGGACAGACTTTAAAGTTCTTCCGTCTTGATAAGAGGCTGCGATTAACATTTTTTGCTGGAATGCAGGGTCAGAAGTCCCTCCGATATCCGTTTCAAAAACCAGCAGATCTGACTGTTGATAAACGGCATTAAATTCATCCGGCAACGGATAGTCAGCAGTACTCAACAAATGCACCGTACCCCCGATATAAACATGCTGACCGCCTTGGCGCACTTCCCACACCGATGTTTCAGCATCACAGAGACCGGGAATAAAAATCGAAAAAAAGACTAGGAGCAACAACCGCATCGATATCCTCTTATTCAGCTGGACGTGACTGGCGTGTTCAAGCACTTATAGACCAGTCTTTCCTCATGAAGGATTGAAAAGATCGAGATGAATTATGGACCAATCGTGATAAATTTTTTAACACGGTTTCTCCAGAGCAACTGTTTGAGCGGTTTAATCGCAGCACGGGCGGCTTCCTCCCCTTTTTGAATGGCTTCTTCAAAACGCCAGAAATCCGACCAATGGATATGCCCGATACTTGGACGAATAGAAAAGTCAACGCCGTTCAGTTGACGGTTGGATAAAATACACCGCGTGATTTCATTGGCGCGCAATACGACATCCAGCCCACTATCGAACATTTCCGGGGTTTTCAAGGTTTCCTCAGAGATATTTACGGCAATGACAAAATCAACCCCGCGGGCTTCCAGAGGTTCTACAGGCACTTGATTCACCCATCCCCCATCAATGAGCTGGACGCCATTGACATGAATGGGGGGAAGAACGCCGGGGATCGCACAGCTGGCCGCCACGGCAGTACGAATCGGCCCTTCAGACAAGACCATCTCAGCCCCATTTGTTAAATCGGTGGCTACCGCCACAAAGGGGATGAGGGATTCCTCGATCTGTTTATCTTCAAGCAGGAGGCTCATTTGGGATAAAAAGACATCTTCTGAAATAAACGAGGTGCGTTGCAGAGAAATCCCCCAAAATATCCCCTTTTGGAGATAGGTTTTCAGGTTGGTCATGAAGCTTTTATTCTTTTTCTCTTCGAAGTGCCGTTTGATAAAAAAAATTTTGGTACGGCGAAAAGCTTCACTTTTTAAAAAAGCAAGGACACGTGTCTTTAACTGATCAATTGAAGGATTCTGGGCATACATTGCGCCCACAATAGAGCCAAAACTGGTACCCGAAATCATGTGAAGGTCTACACCTTCCGCTTCCAGTACCTTCAGTACGCCAATATGCGCCAGGCCTCTCGCACCGCCGCCGCCGAGCGCCAGACCCACCTTCAGTGATTTCATTAAGAAGACGCCTCCTTATTGTACCTCTTCCTTGATTTCTTTTTTTTCTGTTTCCTGAACCTCTTCTTTCGCATCAACCGTTTTTTGAGGTTCTTTTTTTACCTTGGACGCGATAAATGCAGCGCGCTTCGACATACAATTTTTTTTACGTTGGGCCCTTTTTAATTTTTTCCTTGCCTTTCGGACAAGAAGTGGCGCCGCCTCCCCCTTTAATTCCTTTTGAAGCTCTGTTTTCAGGGTCTTTATTTCTTTTTCCAGTTTCTCAATATTCACCTAACCTCCTTGGGTTTCTTTATATTGATTATAAATGATTTAATCGCCTTTGAAATAGGCGACCGTATTTTCTAATCCTTCCGAAAGGGAAACGCCTGGTTCCCAATCCAAAGCTTTGAAGATCTTTTTTGATTCGAGGCAGCTTCGCTTTTGCTCCCCCTTTTTTTCAGGGCCGTGAACTTCCTTCAATTCAGATTCCGTAATGCCGAGTAACAACTTAAACAGCTGATTCACGGTGGTTTCAACACCGGTTCCAATATTAAAAGTATCATTAATTTTATTATTCATAACCGCCATATTGGCTTCAACCACATCTTTTACATAAACATAGTCGCGGGTCTGCATTCCATTTCCATTAATTGTCGGTTGTTCACCTTTTAAAAGCTTTTGTGTGAAAATGGCCACAACGCCAGCCTCGCCATGCGGGTCCTGACGCGGCCCATAAACATTTCCATACCTGAGGGAAGTGTATTCAAGTCCACAAACTTTTTGATAATAATACAAATAATGCTCACTCGATAATTTACTGACACCATAGGGTGAAAGGGGATGGGCTGGATGCGTTTCCGTCGCAGGAAATGTATTCTGCTCTCCATAAATGGCGCCGCCTGAGGAGGCAAATACAATACGCCGGGCGCCGTTTTTCACCGCGCACTCTAATAGGTTAATTAATCCCAGTATGTTGCTCTTTGCATCAAAGGCCGGATCTGTGACGGATTTTCTGACATCCATCTGCGCAGCGTGATGGTTAATCAATTCAGGTCTTTCCTTTTGAAAAATTTTTTCAAGGCGGCTGCTCTGGATATCACATTTATAAAAAGTGGCCTCTTTATTAATGTTTTTCTTTTTCCCGGTAGACAGATCATCAACAATAACCACATCGTGACCTTCTTCTATTAATCGATCCACGATATGGGAACCGATAAAACCCGCCCCGCCCGTCACTAAAATCTTCATCTCAGGAACCTCCTCATCAAACTCCCAATCGAACGCTTATCAAATGTATACCATTCATATCTAAACTTAAGGCAATATTTTTTTAAAATAGGCGAGATATTCTATATTCCCTTTTCGGCCTTTAATAGGGGAAGAAATAATCCCGACCGGCACAAGCCCCCAAGTTTTCGCTTTTGCACGAATATTTTGAACCGCCTCTTCTCTTTTTTCAGGGTCCCGAACGATTCCGCCTTTTCCGACTGCACCTTTCCCAACTTCAAATTGAGGTTTAATCAACGCGACAATCCTCCCACCCGGCTGAAGATAAGAAACAATACAAGGAATAACTTTTTCCAGTGAAATGAAAGAGACATCAATCGTGATAAAATCCAGTACTTCCGGGACAAGCGCTTTGGTTATGGCCCGAATATTCTGTTGTTCTAAGACCACTACCCGCGAGTCTTGACGTAAAGTCCAAGCCAGTTGTCCATAGCCCACATCTACGGCATAAACGCGTGCCGCACCATGTTTTAGCAAACAATCCGTAAATCCACCTGTCGAAGCACCCACATCCATCACAACACAGTTCGTAACAGAGATTACAAAGGTCTTTATCGCGGCTTCAAGTTTGAGCCCTCCCCGACTCACATAGGGCAAGGTTTCTCCGATTAATTCTATTTCGGCATCGGATTTTACCAAGGTGCCTACTTTATCCATTCTAACACTATTTACGCGAACTGCACCGCTTAAAATCAAAGCCCGGGCCTGCTCCCGGCTTTTGGCCATTCCCCGAAGAACGATTATCCGGTCTAACCGGTCTTTTAAAATTTTATTTGCCGTTTGAATACTGTCCTATTGCTAATCTGGTATAGTTTGGTTTTATTGAGGCCTCAAATAGCCTTCACCCGGGAAGGGGACACGCTGGTTTTTGTGATAAGGCCAGACTTATGGGCGGGGGTTTCAACAAACTCAATAACACACGCAGAAATACTTTTGGGATCGAGTCCCAGGTCTTCTCTCAGGCGTTTCTGGCCGCCATGTTCAGTAAAGGCATCCGGAAGACCAATTTGTAATACATCAACAGGCCGGATCTTGCCCGCATTCTTTTTTTCTTCCAAAACCGAAAGGACGGATTCTCCAAAACCACCTGATAATACGTGTTCTTCCAGTGTGACGATTTTATGGGTCTTTATTGCTACAGCACGCAACAGGTCATGATCTAAAGGTTTGGCAAAACGTGCATTCACGACGCCAGCCGTGATTCCCTGCTCTTTTAATTGCAAGGCCGCGGCCTGTGCAGGGTAAACCATACTCCCTAAAGCAATAAGCGCGACATCCCAACGGGGTTCTTCTTTACTCATGACGATCTCGGACAAACCGACAGGAAGCGGTACAAGATTTTGATCAAGAGAAATGCCAACCCCAGCGCCGCGAGGGTAACGAATCGCAACCGGTTGATTCAGTTCAAGTGCAGTCGCCAACATATGCTGAAGTTCATTCTCATCCTTTGGGGCCATAAGAATCATATTCGGAACCCCCTTTAAATAGGCGATATCAAACACACCGGCATGCGTGGGTCCATCTTCTCCCACCAGGCCCGCCCGGTCCATACAAAACACAACAGGCAAGTTTTGAAGGGCAACATCATGAATAATCTGATCAAACCCGCGCTGTAAAAAAGTGGAATATATTGCAACCACAGGTCTCAGGCCGTCTGCCGCCATACCGGCCGCCATGGTAACGGCATGTTGTTCCGAAATCCCGACATCATAAAACCGGTCAGGAAAGACCTCGGCAAATTGATTGAGCCCTGTCCCTGCCGGCATCGCAGCGGTAATGGCCACAATATCCTTATTTTTTTCGGAAAGTCGTATTAATGTTTTTGAAAAAACCGAGGTATAGGAAGGAGGCGTTTTCCCCACTTTTTTCTTGGCTTTCCCCGTTGAAAGATCAAAAGCGGGTGTACCGTGGTATGAGGCAGGATCAGACTCGGCCGGTGCGTACCCCTTTCCTTTTTTCGTCACGACGTGCAAAAGTATCGGGCCATCAAGGTCTTTGATATTATCAAAAGTCGTCAATAAATGATCCACGCGGTGTCCATCGATGGGTCCAAAATACTGAAAACCCAGCTCTTCAAAAAGTAAACCCGGTACAATCATCCCCTTGACGGATTCTTCCGCGCGGCGGGCCACTTCCAGCATAGGCTGACCTTTGTTCGGGATGTTTTTAAGTAAGGTTGCCGTTTCGCTCTTCACACGTGTATACAATTTCCCGGACAGAATCCGGTTGAGATAGGCAGAAAAAGCACCGACATTTTCTGAAATGGACATCTCATTGTCATTTAAGATGACAATAAAATTCCGTTTCAAATGCCCGGCATGATTTAAGGCTTCGTAGGCCATACCGGCAGTCAGCGAACCATCTCCAATAATCGCGATGACATAGTGATCTCCCCCTTTTTTCTCCCGTGCCTCAACCATGCCCAAGGCAGCGGAAATGGATGTGCCCGCATGCCCCGCACCGAAGGTATCGTATTCACTTTCTTTTCTGGAGAGAAATCCGCTGATCCCGCCATATTGACGCAAGCTTGAAAAGTTATCCCGACGGCCGGTTAAAATTTTGTGCGGATATGCCTGATGTCCCGTGTCCCAAACAAGGCGGTCTTTTGGGGTATCGAAACAGGCATGCAGTGCCAGCGTTAATTCGACCGTTCCCAAGCTGGCCCCAAGATGCCCACCCTTGTCGGAGACCGTTTTAAGAATCAGTTCCCGGATTTCTTTCGCCAATGCCGGTAAATTTTTTCTGGGGACAGACTTCAAATCTTTCGGAGAATTAATACTTTCTAATAAAGACATTGTATTATCCTTGATTTTATCATCGACTATTTCTCCCGATCGATTATAAAGGTTGCAATTCCACGTATAGGGTCCGCTTCCGGCCCCAATGTTTTGATATCCGATAAGGCCTCTTCAACCAGAACCACCGCCTCTTTTTTGGCACGGGAAAGACCCATAAACGCCGGATAAGTCAATCTTCCCTTGGATTGATCCTGCCCCACGGGTTTTCCGAGTTTATCCGTTTCACCTTCCACATCGAGGACATCATCGGCGATTTGAAAGGCCAATCCGATTTTTTCTCCAAATGCAGTCAAATTCGATAATTTCTTTGGACCGGCCCCACCTAGAATACCGCCTATTCGCACTGAGGCACGAATCAAGACACCGGTTTTATGAGTATGGATACGCTTTAATTTCTCCAACGAGAGATCCTCTTTTCCCTGTGCTTCAATGTCATTCAACTGGCCGCCGACCATGCCGGTACTTCCAGAGGCCGATCCGAGCTCCAAGATCACCCGCAACATTTTTTTTGGAGAAATGCTTGCCGCCAACCCTTTCTCAGCCAGCATAGAAAAAGCCGCGGTTAAAAGCGCATCGCCGGCAAGAATGGCCGTACTTTCCCCAAACATCTTGTGATTGGTCAGTTTCCCTCGACGATAGGTATCATCATCCATTGCCGGTAGGTCGTCATGAATGAGGGAATAGGTGTGAATGAGCTCAATGGCTGAAGCAAAGGGCAAAACGACTTCCTGCTGCCCTCCGACCGCCTCACAAGCGGCGATACAAAGAATAGGGCGTATGCGTTTACCTCCCGCGAAAAGGGAATAGCGCATGGCTTCGTGTAAAAGAGGCGGATCGCAGCTTGGGCTGGGTAAGTAGGACTTTAGTACCCGATCCACAGCAAAAGCCTGCTCCGATAAATATCTTTTTAAAGCCTCCCTATCCACTCAAGGCATCCTCTGTTTCCTTTTTTAATTTTTTCCCGGAAAATGCTTGTGATTTGCGCGCTCCTTTTTTCCCTTCAATCAATATTTCAACCTTCTTTTCCGCTTCTGAAAGGGTTTTCATGCAACTTTTTGACAGCCGGACGCCTTCTTCAAAGACTTTCAAGGCTTCTTCGAGAGGAAGGTCTCCCCTTTCTAAAGACTGCACTGTCTTTTCAAGGCGCTTTAATGCCGTTTCAAATTTAAGCTGAGCCATAACAAACCCGATACAACCATCACTATAAAAGTTCGTTCATTATACAAAAGCCCTCAAGGAGGTCAAGGGCTTTCTTTTCCTCCCGCTATGAATAGCTCGTCCTGAAAACACTTCCTACCCAGTTACTATTCAGTATAGCTTAACCAAAAGAAGGCCATGGGAATGAAGCGCCTGAAACATTCTTTTTTACTGACTATCTTCAATATATATATAAAGTCTAGGGAATTTGAGCACGCCTTAAAGCCCGCTCAGAGAACAATTGATCGTTTAGACCGATATTGACTTTTAAATCACTGACTTCAAAAATCGTTCTGTGCCCATTTTGAACATTGATGACTTTAGTCTGCTTCCAAACACTCAATTGCTTGACTTGTTGCCATTGAATGGTTTGACGCTTCAACAGTTTCTCAGTACGATCATAATAATCAATCTTTAAAACTGTCCAATCCTTTTTGGAAATCCACGATACTTTTTTGCTATAAATACTTTCATTTTCATTGGGTTGACTGACAATCACAAAACAGGGTATCCCGTTATAGATTTCTTCCGAAAGCAAGTGATGTGTATCTTCATCAAGCCGACGCTGCCCCATGTCTCCGAATGTAAGATCAGATCCTAAAAAAGCATCATTAAGGTCCTGGCCGGAAATACGGCGAACCATTCTCAACGCCGGAAGATATAACCAAAGATCATCCGGCCGGTCTTTCTGTGCATAATCCCAAACCAGGAAAGCCACCCCGCGCGAATCTTCCGGAAAGCGGGTGACCAGCAACATCTTGCTGTCAATACCACCAATGCCGCGGTAGTTTTTCCATAAGCGGGAGGCCACGATGCGTTTCATGACTCCGTCCCGTTCAATCAGTTTAAGAGTAACGGTATTTTTTTGATCATCGGCACGATAAATCAGGGTTTTCGATTTCTTGATAATCTCTGTTGCGGATAAAACCTTGTTCTGAGCCCATCCGGTTTCTGGAAAGGACAGAAGACAGATTAGTAAAATACAACATCCAGCCGACAGCTTCTTCAAATCCATCTCACTGGCCCCCTCCACGGTATTCCGACAGCGAGATAAAAACCACTCTCCCTAAAAAAGTAGTCGTACACCTTTATTTATATTCAGGATAAGACTGCCTCAAAATTCGGCTAAAAACCCTTATTTTTTGGGCTTTTCTCCCATAATAACCACAAAAGGACTTGGTTCGGAAAGAGATATCGTCCGGACTTTTTTAAACCCCGTTTTGCTCATCCACTCCGACACTTCTTTTTCCGAGTACGCCGCGCCGCCAGGTGTATGAATGAGTTGATTCACACCGATCAAGGCGGAAAGGGCCGGGCCGGTTTTCTGCCGGTTCAGCATTTGATCCTGCACCAATACCTTTCCCCCCGGCTCCAATGCATTAAACGATTTTTTGAGGATCTTACCAATCACTTTGGGGGATTCCTGGTTAAACATCGATGATAAAAGGACCGCATCATAACCTTTGCCAAAGGAGCTGTCAGTCAGATAGTTTCCGGGTTTTCGGTTAATCCGTTTTTCCAAACCAAACGAAGCTACAATTTCTGTTGTAATTTCAAGGGTTTGCGGTAAATCCAGTACCGTAGCCGACAAGTCTTTGTTTTTTTGACAAAACTTGACATCAAAGGTACCGGGGCCACCCGCAACGTCCAAAAGATGCTTTCTGTCAGAAAAATCAATGTCTTTTGAAAGCAAATCCCCTTGCCCCAAAGCCCGGTAATGCATACCGTAAATGTAATTTCGAAGCGCTTCCGCGCCCTGATCATGCGGTTTGTCCACCACGGGTTTTCCCGTGACCACGGCATCACACAAATCACCCCAGGCATCATACCAGCTATCGAACATTGAAACGATCCCCCCCTGAAACTTCTTGCTCCCCTTGACCAGGAAGGTATTGGACAGTCGATTATTCTTGTATTTTCCTCCGGTTTGATTTAACAAACCCAGCGACACGGCCGCCACCAGCAGAATTTCCAGACCCCGTTTATCCGCTTTACACCTATTCGCCAACTGAGTCACGGTTAAAGGCCCGTCTTTTAACAAGGTAAACACATCCAGGCGCACCACCGTGTGCAAGACTTTCGCCTGCCAATAAGAAGATGCAATTTGCATCACCTGCATCGGGTCCAAGGCATTGCTGGATGGCGCCGTTTTTTTGTTGATGGATTTTGCGGTTTTCACCACTTTTTTAACGGCTTTTTTTGCCGTTTTCACCGTTTTTTTCATCTCATCTCCTCATGTACAATCCTTGGGGTAAAAAGAAAAAGCATGCAGATTAGGCCAGCGATCCGTATATTCTATTTTGGTAATCGAAGCATGACGAATCACCAAGCGCTTAAAATGGATTAAAGGCATTTCAAGCGCATGCGCTACAATCATCCGAATCGACCCGGCGTGAGTCACGACCAGCACAGTTTCACCAATATGTTTTGACACCAGAGTGGCGATGCCCTCGTTAACACGTCTTGAAAATACCTTGAGTGACTCTGCGCCTTCCGGTGTAAAATGGGCCATATCTTTACGCCAGGCGGCCCATTCTGCGGGGTATTTCATTTTAACTTCTTTGCTGCTCAATCCTCCCCAACGGCCAAACCGCCATTCCTGTAATGCCTCCATGGTCACCCTTTGGGCTTCCAATTTTTCTGTTGCGATTTGTGCGGTTTCCTGAGTCCTTCTAGAAGGACTCACATAAATACCGGCAATCGCTTGTTCATATTTTTCTAAAAAAGAAGTCCAGGCTCCGGCTTGATTTCGACCCAAAGGATTCAATGCAGGGTCTTCGAGGGCATCGTCATAAAACCGGTCTTTCGGGTAATCCGTTTGGCCATGACGCAACAAAAGGAGTGTTGTTGATTTCCTTTCAGAATCGGTGTGCATCCGATTATTCCACCCGTTGAAAAGTCGTTATGGCCGCAATAACGGAAATCAACGCAAAAACCGTGAGAAAACCCAAACCTATCCAAAATGGCTGTTGAAACACGCCGTGATAACAAGCCCGGACGGCCTCGACACCATAAGTCACCGGGTTGGCCCGGCTAACGATCTGCATCCACTTCGGCATAAAAGCGGCGGGCACCAACGCGGAAGAAAAAAAGAGCAGAGGCAGGGTCAACATATTTCCCATCACAACGAGCGGCTCTTCCTGTTTTAAAAACATGGCCAGGGCATTGGAGATGGCCGAAAACCCCACCGCCAACAATAGGACGACCACCCACACCCAGAAAACCCCTTGCCCTTTTGGAAAACCCGCACCGATGACAGCAGCCACTGCGATCAATAAAAAAACCTGGATGACCACCGTGAATCCATTGTGCAGCAAGCGGCTTAATACAATCGAGGAGCGCACGATGGGGGCAACGAGCATTTTTTCCATCACGCCATGTCGTAGATCACGCAGGAGACTGACACCCGACCACGATGCGCCAAACAACACCGTCATCACGATCACACCAGGGGCAAGAAACTGAACATAATCCCCTTCCGGAAATTGGGGGAGTTGGGACAAACCCTTGAACAACTGTCCAAAAATAACCAGCCAAAGCAGGGGTTGAATCAAGCCGAAAAACGTCCACATCGGCATACGCCATGTGAGTTTTAAGTATTTAAAAAAAAGATACCGTGTATCGGAAATAAAATTCAGCATTGACAAGTCTACTCTTTTTGATCTTTCGTGGAGGCATCCTGACTTTTCTCAGAAAGGTCATCTTTTGGCCACTCACTCTGGGGTTGTTCACCGCCTTCGGACCAATTTTGTCCGGAACCGCTTTTTTTATCCGACGACCAATTTGAATCGGCCTGACCGCCCCATTTCTTCCAGGGTTCTTCTGAATCAGCTTCTGCTTTTGCAGGGGCGTCCTCCGATTTGGCAACCTTTTTCTCCGGCTTTTCCTCTACAGGTTCACGGCTCTCTTCTGAAGACCATTCCGAGTTTGCCTGATCACCCCATTTTTTCCAGGCCGGCTCACTCGAATCCGCCGTCCGAGAATCTTCAGTGTGTTCTTTTTCGGGGTCAGGCGAATGCTTTGTGTCGGCCTCTTGTTGATCGGAAACAGCCTTAGGGTCATGATCTCCCTTAGACCACTGGGCCGCTCCCTGCCCTGCCCATTTTTTCCAATCCTGATTACCTTCTGATTCGGGACCTTCAACCCATTCCGATTTGGACGATCCCGCTTTATCCGCCCATTTTTTGGCCCACTTATTATTTTTGGAACCACCCCAGCCGCCCCAATCCTCTTCGGCCGCCTCATCGGCAAGCAACCAATTTTTTCCGGTATATTTTAAATAAACATCATCAAAAGTGGGGCGTGCCAGTAATACTGATTTGGCTGATAGATTGAGTGAATCGACCCACTGGATGACCTTTGGAAGCAATTGCTGTCCATTTTCCAGATAAAGTCGAATGGCTTCTCCCTGTTGAATCACTTCCTTAAACCAGTCCTTATTCCTGAAAGCCGCCAGTGTCTCTTCCGTAATCGGCTCATCAAAGGTGAGATGAATCGCATCCTGCCCCAAACTGTCTTTCAATTGGTCCGGTGTGCCAACGATGCGGATTTGTCCGCCATCTAATATCCCCACCCTGTTGGCCAGTTGATCGACTTCATCCAAATAATGTGTCGTCAAAAAAAGCGTCATGCCTTCGTCACGGTTAAGACCGCGCAGATATGCCCACAAATCAGCGCGGCTTTTTGGGTCCAGTCCAATGGTCGGCTCATCCAGAAAAAGTAGTTTCGGCTCGTGGATCAAGGCCGTCGCAATGTCAAGACGGCGCTTCAAGCCCCCGGAGAGAGACCCCACCCACTGTCCTTCCCGCCCGGTCATGTCGAAGAGTTGAAGCAGGGTTTTGATTCGCTCCTCAATCTTTTTTTTGGGAAGATGGTAAAGGCGGCCCTGAAGCAGCATGTTCTCCAAAACCGTCAACGCCGGATCAACCCCACTCTGCTGGCCGACATACCCAAATGACATGCGTACGGCCAATGGATCTTCAAGAACATCGTGGCCGGCAACGGTTACCGTTCCGGAGGTCGGACGAAGCAGGGTCGTTAAAATTTTGATTGTAGTGGTCTTCCCGGCCCCGTTGGGTCCGAGAAAACCAAAAACTTCGCCCGCTTCGACATGTAAAGAAATGTCGTTGACCGCGCGAATTCCTGCATCAAATTCTTTTATCAGATGATCAATCTGGATCATGGAAGGGGCTCAGGACGTGTGTATGTCCCTGATTTACCGCCACTTTTTTTAAGCAACCCGATTTTGCCAAAACTGATGCCCTTGTCGATTGCCTTGCACATATCATAAATCGTCAAAGCAGCCACACTGACGGCCGTGACAGCCTCCATTTCGACTCCTGTCTGGCCTGATGTCTTGGCGGTTCCGGCAATTTCGATTGCGGCAATACCTTGGGCATTGGTCGGGATAACTTCAAACTGAATATCCACACTTGTTATGAGGAGCGGGTGACACATTGGAATTAAATCCGGGGTTTTCTTGGCGCCCATCACGCCTGCCACCTGGGCCACGGCCAGGACATCCCCTTTCGCTATCTGGCCTTCTTCAATCCGTTTTAGTGTTTCCGGTTTCATGTACACCGTGCCTGTTGCTGTGGCTTCCCGGTGGGTATCTTTTTTGCCGGAAACATCGACCATTCTGGCGCGGCCTTCCTGGTTAAAATGAGTCAACTCATCAGTCATATTTTTCCTCCAAAAGTTGACGAAAAGCTTAGCATAGGGTTTTAGAATGTGTCAATGAAAGGAATGGCTGAAACGCAGTAATGAACCAGAGTCTTCATCATCGAAAACAAAGTGGTCAGCCCGGAGGCATTGACCTCCGGACTGATCACAAAAGCGAATAAAACAGCACAAATGGAAGGCGACTTAGAAATTAACCAGCAAGGCAACCGCTAAAAGGGTATCCGTTTTTTTGAGTGTGGACGGCACAGGCTGATTGTCAAACTTGATTTCATAGCTGGTTTTCAAGGAAAAATTCTGGCTTAAGACTGTAATTAAAGCGGTCTCGGTGTTGATATTATAGTTATCGGCATCATCGAAATCATGCAAATATTCAACGGACTGCTTGAACTTGTTCACTTCTGTAAACAGAAATTGATACGCGCCAAACAACCGCCCCCGCATAAAATCGTTTTCAGTATTATCCGTATATTCTTCTGAAACATAATCCAGTCCGGTTTCTCCCCGCAACAAATGTTTTGGTCCGGTCAGAAATTTGTACCCTGCAAAAGGACCACCGTAATACCTTGCGTCAATTCCGGAAAATTTATTTTTGTTCCAGCCCGCCGCGAGACCACCAAAGAGCCGTTTTGAAAACAGATAATCACCACGAAGCCCCATCGCATAATTTTCTGCGCTCCTCACACCTTCACTCTTACTGCTTAAAGCCGAGGCTTTCCAGCTGCCTTCAAAGTGCTCACTAAATTTGTACATCAGAATATTTTTGGCTGAAAAGGTCGTGACATTGGAATTCCCGCCGGTATTCACAGATGACAATTCTGCCTCGTCCGACCATTTTTTTTCTTCTGCGTTCACGTAGGTCACCAACAGTAATAAGGGCAAGGTCAGCAATACTGTCTTTTTCAAAAAATTCATATTTACTCCATGCTTTTAAGGGATTATAGAATTTAGCAATGAACAGATTTCATGCATATAACTGCTTTCAGTTATAACCCCAAAAGATACCGGGGAGCAAGCTTTTTAAAAAATAAAATAAAGAGTGTTGCAAACTGTGGCAGGAGGGTTTCATAATCATTTTATGATGTAAGACATCCTCAAATAATATGTGCCTTTCTTAAAAGGCACGGCATTTCATTGATCATTAACGCTCAGGAGAAGAAATGATAAACACAGAAAAAATGCTAGAAACCCTCACAATGTGGGTCAGTACGTATTCCATCAAGATTGTGGCGGCAATTCTTGTTTTTATTATCGGAAAATGGATTTCTAAAAAACTGTCGAAAACCTTGGAGGTCTTGCTTCAGAAATATCAAATCGAAACCACACTCATCAATTTTTTAAAAAATATGGCCTATTACACACTGCTGATCATGGTCATCATTGCCGCAGCCGGACAACTTGGCATTAACACAACATCATTTCTTACAATCATCGGCGCGGCAGGTCTTGCTGTGGGTCTGGCCTTAAAAGATTCCCTTTCAAATTTTGCGTCCGGCGTGATGTTGATATTATTTCATCCATTCAGACAGGGAGATGTGATCACCACGGCCGGTGCGACCGGAAAAGTCACCAGTATCGCCATTTTCAGCACCACTTTAACCACCCCTGATAATCAGCGTGTGATTATCCCGAACAGTGCCATCACCGGGAATACCATTACCAATATCACCGCGAACCCGACAAGACGCGTCGATCTTGTCGTTGGCATCGGCTACGACGATGACATTTCCAAAGTAAAGCAAATTTTAACTGATTTGGTTCAATCCGACGCCAGAGTCCTCAAAGATCCTGCCCCTGCGATTGCTGTCACAGAACTGGGTGATAGCAGTGTCAACCTGGCCGTCCGCCCCTGGGTCAACACAGGAGACTATTGGGGAGTCCTTTGCGATTTAACAGAAAAAATTAAAATCACCTTTGATCAGGAAGGCATCAGCATCCCTTTTCCACAACGCGAACTTCATGTTGTTCACGAAAAACAACATGAAACCACGTAATGAAGATCATCCCTAAACAGGGTTTTTATATTCATGAGAGGTAATTTTCAAGCGTCATGATCCCTCTCTGCATTCAATCTCACTTTAGTTTAACGCTTCAAAAACACGTCATTCTTTATTTCTATGTCAAACACGAACCGGTTCATGTTTCAGGCAAGAAATCATGTCGATAGTTTGGACAACTCTCCGCAATCAGAAAATAAACCAACTACCATGAGTATTGCACATGCTTTTTATTTAAAAAAGTGATAGGCTGGTTCTTTGATTTCTTGATTTTTTTTGGATTTTCGGTAGACTAGCTACCACACTTTATGAAGCCATTTGTCGAAAAAATAGTTCGTTTTCCGAAACTTGTGATCCTTTCAATTCTTCTGATCACACTCTTTTTTCTGTCACAAATCTTCAGCATTGAATTAAAATTTGACCCCAAAGCCATCCTGCCCCAGGACGATCCCATCGTTCAGCGGAACAACAAAATTGAAGAAACCTTTGGCGGAAGCCGGGTCGTGGTCATTGGCGTACACAACAAAAACGGGGATATCTTCAACCCTGAAACCCTGAAAAAAATTAAAACCATCAACGACGAAGTCAAACTCATCTCCGGCGTCAAGGAAGAAAATGTCGTCAGTATTGCCGACCGGAAAATCAAACACATCGTCGGAACCGAGGGCGAAATCGACATCACCCAACTGATGCCCGAAGTCCCCACCACCACTGAAGATCTGTCTGAACTCAAAAAACGTGTTTTTTCAAATGAACTCCTCTTAGATGGACTCGTTTCAAGGGACGGCTCCGCTGCTGCCATTGTCCTGGACTTTGCCCAGAATGTGCCGAAGGAAACCTTCACCGGTTCGGATCTTCCGGAAGGCGCTTTTGAAACATTTCCCGGTGACGAAGGCGATTTTTCCGCACCGGATCAATCCATGTCGGGCCAGGAGGAGTTCTGGGATGGAAACAAGGCAGATAACCCCAACACCAATTTTCAAGGCGATTTTCAAAAAGAAGGAAATAACCCGGAAGAAAGTGTGGAAGATGAGCCGGCCTGGAAAAAATGGCAGAAAAAATCCGAAGGGGAAGAAGCGTCTGACGGGGGAGAAAAAAGCTGGCAACAGTGGCAGGCCCAATCAGGCTCAAGCTGTAGTGACTGGCAAGTCAGCGGCCCCGGGGAAGCCCTGCGGGATTCCTACATCCACTGCCAAATTCAGGATATCATCAAAAAACAGATGGACGACAACCATGCCTTTTATGTGGGCGGCATGCCCGTCGTCCTCACCTATTTTGAATCGGACGCCTGGCAAATGCTCGTCATCCTCTTCCCGCTGGCCGTGCTTATTATCGGCATTTTGCATTACATGGCCTTTAAAACCTGGCAAGGCCTGGTCATCCCGCTGGTGACTTCCCTGTTGGCCGTGGCCTGGGCCATGGGCATCATGGGCGTGACCGGCACCCCCCTGGACCCCTGGAACGCCATGACCCCGATTCTGATCCTGGCCATCGCGGCAGGCCACTCCGTTCAGATTTTAAAACGCTACTATGAAGAATACGAGCGATTGGGTGATAACAAGGCGGCGGTGATCGAGTCCACCTCCCAAGTCGGACTGGCGATGATTACCGCCGGACTGATTGCCTCGGCCAGCTTCGCATCACTGATTACCTTTAAGTTAGGGACTTTTCAAGCCTTTGGACTATTTACGGCCTTCGGTATTTTAAGCGCGCTCTTTCTGGAATTGACCTTTATTCCGGCCTTGCGCTCCGTACTCAAACCGTCTAAAAAATTAAAGAAAAAACCCAGCGGACCCGACTTGCTCGACCGCTTCCTGACGCGGCTAGCGATAACCATTAATGACCCTTCGGGGCGTAAAAAAATACTGATCGGCGGCGTGCTCTTTTTTATCGTTTCGATCATGGGCGCCATGATGATGCAAGTCAGCAACAGCAACCGTTCCCAGTTTTTTGAAAGTACAGACCTTAGAAAAGACGACAAAGCCTTGAATGAAAAATTTGGCGGGACATCCACCTTCTATGTATTACTCGAAGAAACCCAAAAAGGCGCGCTGAAAACACCTGAAGTGGCCAATGCGATTGACCGCTTGCAACGCCGGCTCGAAACCGTCGAATCGGTCGGAAAAACCGAATCCTATGTCGATTACATGAAACAAATGAACCAAACCATGAAGGGCGGCGATCCATCGATGCTGCGTGTCCCGGAGTCCAAAGAAGAAATCGGGCAGTTTCTCTTCCTGTATTCCATCTCCGGAAATCCGGCCGACTTTTCCCGGCTGATGCGGCCACAACAGGACGAGGCGATTATCTGGGTTTTTATGAGAACGGACGATACACAGCTCGCTGAACAGTTGATCCAAATCGTTGAGGAAGCCAAGGCCACTGATTTTAATGCACTGAACGTCGATATCGGGGTCGCGGGCAGCACGCCCGTCGTGGTTGCGCTCAACCGGGAAATGGTCCGGGGCAAGGCCCAAAACATGTTACAAATCGCCGCAATCACTTTTTTGATGACTGCATTTTTCAGAAGATCTCTTTTAGGCGGTCTTTTTGTGATTATCCCCCTGGCGCTTTCGGTTTTGATTAATTTTGGCGTGATGGGTTTTGCCGGGATTCACCTCGGCATCGGCACTGCCGCCATCTCTGCGATGGCCGTGGGCATCGGGGCCGATTACGAAATTTATCTTATTTTCCGGCTGCGGGAAGAAATCCGAAAAGGCGGGAACGTCGCCGAGGCCGTCCGCACTACACTGCTCACTTCAGGAAAAGCCATTATCTTTGTCGCCCTTGCGGTCTCTTGCGGTTACGGTATGCTGGCCTTCACGGGTTATTATCTTCACATGGAAGGGATTCTGGTTCCGTTGGCCATGCTCACCAGTTGTCTCGGCGCCTTGGCCATTCTGCCGAGCCTGGTGCTTGTGTTTAAGCCCAAGTTTGTTTTTGGCGGGATTCCAATGAGCACACCGCAACCCGAATCGTCCATTTCACGCTAATTACCGAAGTCGAACAGCAGAACACATGAACATCGAATGAATCCCAAACAGCTCGATAAAAAAATTGAAACCCTGATTGAAGAAGCCACTGAGACCTCTGATCATGCCGATTTAATTCGTGAAATTGTGATCACTGCGCTTCATCTTTCAGAAAACCATGTCACGGAAAATGATGTCCAAATCATTCATACGGCACTCAAGGAAATGCGGTTTGGGTTTAAATTATTTGCTCCATATAAAGATATTCGCAAAGTCAGTGTTTTCGGGTCTGCCCGAACCCAACCCACAGAACCCATTTATCAGTACTCTGCAGCGTTTGCCCGTCAAGTGACCACGAAAGGATTCATGGTCATCACCGGGGCCGGGGAGGGAATTATGCGGGCCGCTCAAGAAGGCGCAGGGAGACAAAACAGTTTTGGCATAAACATTATCTTGCCTTTTGAGCAGAACGCCAATGAATTTATCCAAAATGACCCGAAACTAATGACCTTTAAATATTTTTTCACAAGAAAACTTTTTTTTGTGAAGGAAGCCGACGCCATTGCACTTTTTCCCGGCGGCTTTGGCACCCATGATGAGGGCTTTGAAGCCCTGACCCTGCTTCAAACCGGAAAGACCGAACCCATGCCGATTGTATTTATCGATGTGCCCGGCGGCACTTATTGGCAATCCTGGCTTGGCTTCATTAAGGAAGAATTTATTAAAAACGGCCTGATTTCTCCAGAAGACCTCTCTCTATTTAAGGTGACTGATCAAATCGAAGATGCCATTCAGGAGATTTCATCCTTTTATTACAATTACAACTCCAGTTGCTTTCTCGACCAAAAAACCGTCATTCGCCTCCATCATTCTGTAGAAAAACAACTGCTGGAAGAGTTAAATGATCTTTTTTCCGATATTGTCGTTCGAGGAAAAATCACCGCTGAAGAACAATGCTCAGAAGAGGGACTCGAATCCGAAGACGGGCTTCACCGCATTGCCTTTTATTTTAACCAAAAAAGTTTTGGGCGATATCGGCAGTTAATTAACAAAATTAATCACTATCGACCGGCGGCTTAAACCGAACCATAAGGAAAATCATGAACAAAACAGTCACCGTTTTCGCCCCTGCATCCGTTGGGAACCTCGGTCCCGGATTTGATATTCTAGGCATGGCCTTATCCGGGATGGGCGACACGCTCACTGCCGAACGGCGCGTTGAACCCGGTATTTTGATAAAAAAAATTACCGGAGACCAGGGGCAATTGCCGACAGACGCAAAAGAAAATACCGCAGGTATTTCTGCTCAGGCAGTACTGGATCATTTGAATATTAAAACAGGAATCACCATAACCCTTAAAAAGGACATCCCCGGCACCGGTCTGGGCAGTAGTGCCGCCAGTGCGGTCGCCGGCGCCTATGCCGCCAATGCGCTCTATGGCGCGCCTTTGTCCAAAAGCGAATTGATTCCGCTCGCGGCCGTTGCGGAAGAAAAGGTCAGCGGTGCCCTTTTTTTAGACAATGTGGGGCCATCACTCATGGGCGGCGTGACCTGGAACAATCCTTTCACAAAGGAAGTGGTCTCCCTCGGATATATTGAAACGGCGCTCATTATTATCGTCACACCGGATTTCCGCGTGTTAACAAAAGATGCCCGAAGTGTACTGCCTCAATCCGTCCCCATGCGCGACTTCATCTTTAACATGGCCCAAACCGCCATGATTTCATGGGCAATTTCACAAAAGAACCTCGAAAAATTTGGAGAAGCGATACAGGATCAGGTGGTGGAGCCGGTCCGCGCCCCTTTAATCAAAGGGTTTAACGAGGTCAAAAAAGCCGCACTTGAAGAAGGGGCATTGGGTTGTTCGATCTCAGGCGCCGGATCCACTGTTTTTGCAATCGCCCGGAACAAGAAACAAGCTGAAACAATATCCGATAAAATGAAAATAGCGTTCTTGGGTCAGGGGGTCTCGGCCACGACCCGGGTAACACACATGGACCCTCAAGGCGCACGGCATATTTCTCAGGATTGAATATATATGAACGGCGAAAATATTCGGAAACAGATACAGTTTTGGTGTATATAAATAAATTGGATATATTCGCGCCCGATTTAAGGAGTGACTAGGTATGGAACTGGGAACCACACTGACACGATTCATCATCGCACAACAACGAAAATATCCCGGCGCTTCCGGAGATTTTTCAGGCTTGCTCGCGGCCATCGCAACGGCCGGAAAAGTCATTTCACATGAAGTGAACAAGGCCGGTTTAATCGACATTCTGGGATACAAGGGGAAAAAAAATATTCATGGGGAAGAAGTCCAGAAGCTGGACGATTTCACTAATAAGGTTTTTATGAGAACCCTAAGCCACACCGGTCATCTCGTCGGCATCGCCTCGGAAGAAATGGATGATATTTATCAGATTCCCGAAGAATACCCGAAAGGGAAATACGTCTTTTTAATGGACCCGCTGGACGGCTCATCGAACATCGATGTGAACATCAGTATCGGCTCTATTTTTTCGATTTACCGTCGGAAGAGTCAGGGTCCGCTTGCCGAGATGTCTGATTTCCTTCAGGCAGGACGCCATCAGGTCTGTGCAGGATATTTAATCTATGGATCAAGCACAATGCTGGTTTATACCACCGGCTACGGAGTTCACGGCTTTACCCTGGATCCGGGCATCGGCGAATTCTTACTGTCTCACGAGGGGATACAAATGCCCGACCGAGGAGGGATTTACAGCATCAATGAATCCTACACCTCGCAGTGGTCTGGCGGGATAAAAGCCTATATAGAACACGCCAAAGGAGAGAAAAAGACCGCTCGTTACGTCGGGTCACTGGTTGCTGATTTTCATAGAAACCTATTGAAAGGTGGCATTTACATCTACCCCGGCGACAAGAAAAACCCTAACGGAAAGTTACGCCTTTTATACGAAGCCGCGCCACTCGCCTTTATCGCCGAGCAAGCAAAAGGCTATGCGAGCGATGGACAAACCGCTATGATGGATATCGTACCAAAATCCCTGCATCAAAGGGTGCCGCTTTTTATCGGAAGCGCTCATGATGTAAGGCAAGCAGAACATTACATGTCTAAAATTGACAATCCATCCTAAATGTTTTATCTTTTCCCACCTTTTCACCGAGTATTTTTTATGGGGCTGTAGCTCAATTGGGAGAGCGCCTGGTTCGCAATCAGGAGGTAGGGGGTTCAATCCCCCCCAGCTCCACAAAAATGACGTATTTTTTCCTCATTGTTCGACCCCTTTTTCGATATATCGACACTTTTCAAAGTTGTTTAAAAAGGCCTCTTCTTTATCTTAATCTTATAAAGAGATGGCTTTGTTTAGCCCTTTTTCTCAACCTCGCTTTTATTTTCTCAGCCCGGTGCGGAGCTTCACCCTATTCTCAGGGATAGAATCTCTCATGATTTAAGAATATCTTCAGGGTCACCGCAAAAAACAGGAAAGAAAAACTTATTATTTTCCCGGCAGACGGTAAAAAGGATATGTTACTATACTGTGCATTTGCCGGGTTTAGTCCCCGGTTTTACTATTTTCGGTCTGTAAACACGGACTTAATACCAAAAGGAGTCATTTCACACTATGAGTCGTTCCAATTCTGAACAATCCGTCCCGATGTGGCAACTGTCTATCGTGATCATTCTTGCGATCGGCCTGACGGGTATTGTCATAAAAGGTTTGAATAGAACAACAGGAAAGACGGCAAAAACCCTGGTCGAGGCCGAAGAAGCCCCGCCTAGCCTTGAAGAACTTTATGATGTGCCAGCCTTGGTAAAGGAAGGTGAATTTATTATTTTCGGCACGAACCGGCCAGAACTGGAAATCAGCCTCTCCGGCAAGTTTGACCGGATGCCCATTGGAAAAGGCAAGTGCGCCTTTTGCCACATCTTTGTCGAAGGGCACAATACAGACCGATGCCCGGATATTAGGGGCATCGAAAAAAGATCACATGATCGCCCGAAAGAAGACCGCTATAAACTGTTTACAGAAAAATTATCCGAAAGCCCGGAACCCGTCTCCGGCTTTAAACCAAAAGCGACAACAGGCGGGCAATATATTCTTGAATCCATGTATTGTCCAAGCTGTTATGTGGTTGAAGGTTTTGGTACTCCCGGCTCTCAAGATTTTTCAAGCAAAATGCCTGTCATGCACCACATGCCCTATTTAATGAGCGACTACGATATGATCGCCACGACCGCTTATCTTCAGTCTATGGACACACCCGGTGATTACAGCAGGGTTACCGCGGCAAAAGACTGGCAAGACTACTTTGATCAGGAATTGCCGCTCCCTGACAATTCCCCTAAAATTTTTGCCTCAATAGAAAGCCTGGCCGAGACTGAAAAACTTGTGGCCCCCCTCGAAGGGGTTATCGAAAAAAATGGCTGCTTCGTCTGCCACAAAATTCCTGGAATCCCAATCGCTAAAACCGGCCTGATTGGACCTGTCTTAACCATGAAAAGCACGGCTGCCCGCCGTTTGGCCTCTCCAGAATATCAAAAGGCTGTTTCTGAAGGCCGCGCAAAAGCAACATCGGAACGGGAATACGTCAAGGAATCCATCCTGAACCCGACCGCCTATATTGTCCCCGGCTTCGGTAAGGGGGAAGGCATGCCCACTGATTACGCGCGTAAAATGACTTTGGGAGATTTGGAAAAGGTTGTAGATTTTCTACTCACCATTGATGAAAACAAGGCTGAAAAAGAATCGCTCTTGTCCCCCGTGGGCCTGGATGATAAAACCCGGGATGAATAAAAAAAGCAGGGATACGCCAAATGCGTATCCCTGCCTAAAAAGATCCTGACTTCAATCTTATCTTTTCAGAAAATTCATGTGTAATAATTGAAAATCAAGCCCGCTAAAACAAGGACCCCCACCCAAACATTAGACCGAAATAAATAAAAAAGGGTCTCCCTGGGTAAATCCTTCCTTAACTTGAATGACTGAAAAACAAAGAACAAGGTAATCCCGCCGATGGCGGCATAGTAAACACCTGATAATTGGGCAAAACGCCCCACCAGCGCCAGAAAGAAAACAACCAGGAAATAAAAGCCGCCCACGGCCACCCAGCTTTTTTCTCCAAACAAAATCGCCGTTGATTTTACTCCAATTTTTTTATCATCCTCCCGATCCATTAGGGCATAGATGGTATCGTATCCCGCGGCCCAGCAAAGATTGGCCAAAAGGATTAAAAATGGAATCACGGAAAGACTGTTTCGAACTGCGGCCCAAGCCAGGATAATGCCCCAGCTAAAGGCAACGCCCAGCACTATTTGAGGTAAATAAGTTACCCGTTTTGCAAATGGATAAATGATGGCACAAAAAAGGGCAGAAAAGCTTAACAAAAAAGCATAACGATTGAGCATTAAGACAGTCACCAGCGCACAGGTCAAAAAAATGGCTAAAACAACCAGGGCTTCTTTCAGGGTCAAATCTTTATTGGCCAGGGGGCGATCCTTCGTTCGATCCACTTTGGCGTCAAAACGGTGATCTGCCATATCATTCATGACGCAGCCCGCACTTCTCATAAAAAAAGAGCCCAATATAAAAATAACAACATGGGAAAAACTCGGCTTGCCTTCAGAAGCGACAATTAAAGACCAGAGCGTTGGGAAAAGTAATAATAAGGTGCCGTATTGTTTATCAAGACGAATGAGGCGTGCCACAGCCTCCCGTTTTTCCCATAAAAAGACCATACTCAGTCCACTTCTTTTGCACAGCGAAATCCAAGATCTTCCAAGCGCTCCGATGGCGGATCGTAAGACCGCGTGGCTGCCCGCGCATACACCTCCAAAACCCGAATGTAGGCCCCTCCCGGATAATGGCCCAGTGAATGAAAAGAAAGGCCACGGACAACGCGGTGCTTCATGCCAAATTCCGCTTTTCTAAGCGTGCTCCCTGGATAAGGCAAGTACCAACTGTCTGTCCATTCCCAGACATTTCCCACCAGATCAAACACGCCGTAAGGGCTTGTGCCGCTTCGGTAAGTCCCCACCGGAGCCAGTTTCATGTTGACGTCTGATGCAGGAGAAAGATGACCTTTTTTTATATCAAATTGCATTCCCCATGGATATGTGCGTCCATCCGGTCCCCGGGCCGCCTTCTCCCACTGGGCTTCAGTCGGCAGCCGCTTTCCCAGCCAACGGCAATAATCATTCGCATCATACCAGTCCACAAAGGATACGGGATGGTCCGCGGTCCCGACTTTATATTCTCCATTTCTCCAATGTGGCGGCGGCCGGTGGCCGGTGGCCCGGACAAAATTTAAATATTTCCCTTGTGTGACTTCATATCGGTCGATGTAAAACCCTTTGAGTGTGATTTTCTGTTTAGGGTGCTCATCTTCGAACCAGGGTTGAGGAAACCCCAGTTGAAGCCCCTCGTTTTCTGAATCGACTTCATCACTGCCCATCCAGAAAGGGCCGGGCGGGATCCAGACCATTGAAAAATCTTCGGTTTCAATCGGAGTGTGGTCCGGTACGTCCTGACTGGATTGTGACGGATTCCCTGGCAGCAATGCACTTGTTGACCGGCAGGCAGTCAACATCAAAATTAAAAGGATTGGGATGAAAGCCGAGGTGAAAAAACTTCGCAGATTAAAGCTGAAACTTGCCCTGAAATCAATAAACGATACCGTCTTGCCCAAAATAAAGTGTCCTCTTTCAATGCCAGCGTTGCCGCAACCGCTTCAAAAGGTAAATATGCAACTTCCAGTTGGTCCCGAAAAGTAGGAATGGACTGCGTTTCAATAATTCGGCCCAGTGGTTTTTCTCTGAGTTGCAAGGCCTGATAAACATCGGGGTTAAGTTTTGAAACAGGCAGCGTTGAGACCGCATAGATTAATTTTTCCGTGCCGCTTTCCTTTTCAATATTTAACCAAACAGACCGTTCAATCGCTTTTTCCCCTTCGGGTACTCCCAGTTGTGAGGCCAATTGCCCACTCACTAGACACGACTGCTGCCCCATCACTTCGAGCGACACCGGCCTCAATAAAAGGGCATTTAAACTCCGTACTGTGGTGCCATCGGAAGACAACAACAGGCGAAGCACAGGGTCAACTGAGTGGGTTTTCCAGTTGCTCCAACATGCGCTTATGCTTTGCCAGTCCTGCTTCATGAGGGGGTCATCCTACTGAAAAGGCGTCTCAGAGTCAAGGTAAGCTGCGAAGCTTGACTCGGTTAGACCGGATATATTCCAAACAGCTAACAGATTCAAAATCATTCATTTTTTATGATATTTATGCCATTAAATGTAAAAATAAATTATTTTTATCTATAAAAAATCTATATAATGTCATAATTTTGAGTACAGGTATCTTGTTCCAGCCCTCACTATTTTTTCCAACATTGCCTGGAAAGGAGCATCAAAATTAATCCGCTATTGAATTGTGGGAATGAAAATCTTCATAAAATAGCGCTGTATCGATCGGGGGCATTGAGACGCCATGGAATACCCATCAGCTTCGATGTGGATCTGAACAAAAAACGGGACATTCTGTCTATTTGTAAATCTCTTGTCTATTGTGGCGCATGAATGTGTCACCGGCTTGAGACGTCTTGACAAACTTGTTCACGCCCCTTATTTTCTCGAAAATGAGGATCTCCTATTTTGCAGTGTATTGAACCCGGTTTTTCTAAAGCCTTAAAATATTTCAGCTTATGCCTTTTATTTTTCCTCATTCCAAAAAACCTGGAAGCTGCGGAAAAAAAATGGAATGTGAGTCTGTTCACAGGGGTGTATAAACCTTCTTTAAAAACATTAAATCAGGTGCTTCAAACCCCCAAAACGGCCATCCTTCAGGACCCTAACCATCAACTCAGTCCAAACAATGCTTTCGGGTCGGAAGTCCGCAATTTAAAGATCTCTCCCTATGAAGTCAATAAAACCTTCGGTATCGAGATAAAACGATGGATTGCGCCAAAACATGCCCTCACCGCCAGACTCAATGTTTGGGACAGTACCGTGAATGGTGCCGATATCATTCCACAAATCACTGCGGCAAACGCCACTGAATTTACAGATGTCCCAAGATCCACACGATACAATCTATCCATTACACAATTATGGCTGGGGTGGCAATATACGTTGTTTTCTCCTTTTCCTAAAAATGAGGTCTACCTCGACATGGGGTTTATTGGCGCAGCGTTTGGACAAATGACTGTGGACAACCTCCTAAAGGTAACCGGCCCTGGAACCGAAGGATTTCCAATCGTCAGCTCCATGGAATCAAGAGGATGGGGAATGACATCGCGTTGGGGCTTGGGCAGCCATTACGCCATCTTCGATTGGCTTGCCGTTACTTTCCGTATCGCCTATGTCATTGGGGAAATCCCCAAAATGAAAATCAACCGTTTTTTTCCTTCCGGTTTTAGTACTCCCCCTCCGGAAGAAACCAATACCGAACTCGAACCCCGGCCGGAAGTGGGAGATTCGGTCAACATTGCAGAAGTTCAATCCGAGACCTCCACACGCGAAGTGAGGACCAATATCAGGCCTTTGCCACTGGAACTGGATGGCCTGGAGGTATTATTCGGCTTTCAAATTACCTTTTAAAAAGATTTTCATAGTAAAACTTGAAAAATTCTCATTAAAAAGACTAATATGACGCTGGAATTTTCAATCAGAAAGAATATTTCAAGTTTAAAATCGGCTGTGAGTTTGAGTTGACCCGATGCCGATTGATTTGATATATAACTAGGGTCTATGGTGATAAAGGCCATAAAATAACCTTCAGCGCATGTAGGTTTAAGGTTCTCATGAAAAACTTTAGCCTCCAGCTTTTCATACATAACTTTGTTGTTTTTTCGGGTATGCTGGTCTTCGGGTCGTTGCTGCCCCCTTTGGCTTTGGCTCAGCAAGTTTCAACCCAAACCACGACCACAACTTCGACAATACTGACAGACAATCCAGGTTTGGGTTGCGCCGCATGTACCACACTTGATGCAAATTTTAATTTTCCGGATACTTCCACACCTATTTTCAGGGGAGACCCTGTGCTGAATACCCTGCCTTCATCCATCGCAAATGGGGTCCCCGAAAATAATCAGTTTGGAGTCGGAGTTCCTGCCGGGAGAAGCGACTTCCCGATCAATTATGAAAATAATGCTTCATTCAGCGATTCAGAATTTTCGAATACTACATCAGAAAAACTGGAATCAGTCCCGATTACCGACGGCAACACGCGGCACAACATCACCTCAAATATTAACCAGGTCGTCCCTGGAGGGACATTTAATTTTAACCTTAATGATATAAATGGCGGCAATAGCGAGAATCAAGATTTTGTAATACTCTTTTCCATCCAATCAATGACCGATCCAGATGGAAACCTAGTCGGAAACGCGACAGGCACGTTTACTCAGATACTGGATGGCATTACAACAAGCGGGACGGTGCAATTTAACACGACCAATGGATTTAGCGGAACGAACCTCCATTCTTCAGACAATTTTTTGGACGGACGTGATTTTTTTCTTCAATAGCAGTGGAGGCTTTCGAACAGATCACTGATGACCAGGATGACTTAAAAGAGCTTCTTCTGGCATGACCAGGAGAGGGTAGCAACAAAGCAACACAAAGTGTGGTAACGCACTACAACAGAGGAAGGAGGATGTATGAAAATACATCAATTATTAACGGCTGGATTTTTGAGCGTTTTTCTTTTGGCCGGCACGGCCTTCGCCCAGAATATTCAGACGGACACAACTAGCACGACTGTAGGTTCTACTCAGTTCGGAATTCTGATGACACCATCAGATTTGGGAACTGTGATGCAGTCGGCAGTCGACCCATCCTGTTCCGGTCCGACGGATGCGCGGGTTTGTACTTCGCTGGGAGCAGATGGCACAGCAGGCACTTTTGACGATTTTGTCAGAATCGACGCTTTGCCAGGTGCTCATACCAGCAGCCCGATCGCTGGAGAGGTTTCAAGCCAAGCCAACTTCGCTTGCGGCCCGACAGCCTCATCCAATAACTGCGTTGGACTCCTAAATAACACAGATGGAACAGGAGGTCCACAGACGGCACCTAACTTTAGTGGGCGTCAGCTCGTTGGATTAATCGATGTCGATATCAGTGTGGGAGACGGTGGAGCGACACCGGGAATGCCGGATGGCTTCATGCGCTTTACACTTGACCCTGCGTCAGGAAACGCCACGATTGATCAATTTATTGATCATACCGTCAGTCTCGGAAGCGAAAACATGCTTTTCCAGAACAGAACGGCGACCGTAGGACTTGGGAATCCTATTCCTGATCCTATTGGGGATCCGCTCACGCTGGTCACATTTGTTGCCGCAGCAGATAATGCTGGGGTTCCTGCGAATGTGGACATGGTCTCACGGACAAATATCCAACAGGGCAATGCTGACGGGTTCGGCGGAATGACTCTCGATATGACAGTCAATTTCCCGGTCGGCTCCAGCGCGGCTACTGAGTTTCCAGCTGTAGGACAATTCCTTACACCTGGGTTAAATACCGGAATAGATTTTACCGGAAATTCCGTAGTGGATAACTTCGGATTTCCGTGATCTTTCCATAGGTGTTTAAAAAATATCTGTACTCCTTTTGCGGGGAGAGTGATCTCCCCGCAAAAGGTTTGTCTGACAAACCTGTCTGATTATCAACATTCATTTCAAGTTTTTTAAATCATGATGACCTTCCTGACCGTCTATTTTCTTCAAACTCCCGACCTCGTTTTTTTTAAAACTTTCTATTAATCCGGGGATGCCTTGAGATATTTACCATTTTTTTCTCGCATATTCCCCTTGTTTATTCTGGTTTTTATCCTAATATTATTTCCTTATTCAGGATTTTCAGCCACATCAGATCTCGAAAAACGCTTTGATGAAGCCGTTGCACTCTTTCAACAAAAACAAGATAAAGAAGCCGAAAAATTTTTTTTGGAACTCTTGCAAGAAGACTCTTCGCTCGTCAGGCCACATCAATTTCTCGGACTAATCTATGCCCGTACTCATCGTGTTGAAAAAGCAATCCAAACCTTTGAAAACATGATTCAATCTTCACCCAGATATTGGGGAGGCCATTTTGGCCTTGGCCTTGTCTTAAAACAAGTCAAGCAATTTGAACGCGCGAAACAGGCATTCCGACTCGCCATTGCCTTTTCTGGAAAAAATCCGCAAGCCTGGTTTCATTCTGCTGAAATTCACGAAGCCCAAAAAAATATGGCAGACGCCATTTCCGCCTATCTAAAAGTAATCAAAGAAGGACAAGCCGGATCGAAAGAAGTCCTCGCTGCCACTGAACGGCTGAATGAAATAGGGAAAACACCCGAGCAAGGGACCATTATTCAAGGCCTCTTAAAAGGAGCCGAGACCACGATCAAATCAGGAGACCTTAAGGGGGCCATCCCTTTTTATGAAGAAGCAATCCAACTCTTGCCAGAAGGCAAACAAATCCGACATACATTGGGAAAACTTGCTGCCCAGGCCGGGGAAGTTGTCAAATCAGAAACCGTCCTTCTTGAAAGTATTCGAATCGATCCCGTGTATTTACCTGCACGACTTTCTCTCGGCCGACTTTATGAACTCACCGGACAGCGGGAAAAAGCCATTACCGCTTATGAGACCATGCTAGTGATCAGCCGGGATGAAACCATCCCTGAAATTCGTGCCGCAAAATCTCTTCTTTTCCCATTACTTGATTTACATGAAATTAAAGATCTTACGGACGAAGCCAATACGCTCGTTGAAGAAGAAAAACTCGAAGAAGCGGAAACGGCTTTTAAAACCGCGATTGAACTCGACCCGGAAAACACCATTCTTATCTACAACCTGGCACAGTTCTATCACCAAACCGACCGGCATTTCTTTGCCGAAGAAGAAGTGTTAAAAGCCCTTGTTTTTGATCCGGAATCCAAAGGGCTCCTCCTCCTTTTGGGGAATATCTACCAAAAACAACGCCACTACCTCCAGTCAATCGAATTCTACGTGAAAGTACTTTCCCTTTCAAAAAACCAAAAATCCCTCCCCTACCGGGAAGCGTTATCGGGCATCTTTCAAAGCGCGGTTTTACTTTCAAGAGCCCGGGTCAACGCCAGCACTCCTTTTGCGGAAGGACTCCGGCACAAAGAAAAAGGAGATTTGGAAAAAGCGCTGCCGTTGATCAAATCCGCATCAGAAATCGTACCGGAAAGCCCTATTCTGGCTTTTTATCTTGGAGAAACATACCGGGAAAAGGGAGAGATAGAGCGGGCTTTTTATCATTTAAAAAGGGCAGCCGATCTTCATTCCGCCTTTTACAGCACACGTTTGGCACTTGCCCGCGTCGCTATACAACAAAAAAAATTCTTTACAGCGATCACATCCTATCAACGGTTATTACAACTTCAACCCGATACATTGATTCAGTACGGGATTAAACGAAAATCCCTTGAAAAAGAGTTCATAGAAAGCATACAAGCATGGCAGAACGCGCGTGAGTTAACACGTGAACTGTTTCAAAAAAGTATCACGGCCAGCCGCCAGGGAGAACAGGGACAGGCTTTGTCCCTGTTGTTTGATGCCCTGCTTGAAGAACCGGAAAACCCGTCACTGCTTTTTTCATTGGGCATCGCCTATGTGGCTTCCAAAAAATGGGACGATGCGGAAAACCTTTTTAAACGCCTGCTCGAAATTTATCCGGATTATCCCGGCGCACATATCCGCTTGGCCTCAGTTTATGAGGCTAAAAAATTACTTTTCGAGGCCAAGTGGGCCTACGAAGCCTTATTAAAAAAGAAAACAAGTCCCCATGCTGAAAAAGACATGGCAAAAAAACGTCTCCAGGATATCAAATTAACAATAAAGAGGCACCAAATTGCTGATCGGCATGAAAAAAGGGGGGTTGCTTTTTTAACTGCCGAAAAACCGGACCCGCGACTCGAGGCAATCGCACTTTGGGATTTGGAGCAAGCAGTCAAACTCCGACCGGATGCGGCCCGTTTTTATTTTAACCTTGGCCTCATGCAGGAAAAACAGATCTTTGGAACAGAGGGCATGACCGAAATAATGGCCAAAAAAATTCGAGCAAACCCCAATTTACTGGATAAGCCGATAAAGTCCTATAACCAGACCATTCGTAAAAACCCGAACTATCTGCCCGTTTATGCGCGTCTTGCCAGATTACATGCAGCAAGTCAATCCCGCGAAAAGGCAATCAAGGTCTATCAAAATGCCTTGGCCAGAGGCTTCAACTCTGAATCCGAGCCGGTCATTGAAATTCAAAAAAGGCTGGATGCCCTTCAAAAACGGTATTCAGGACGCATTGGTTTAAATACAGGCATCGACAGTAATTTTACATTAACCACACCGGCCCAAAAAGATTTATTCAATAGTTTTTCGCTCGATTTCGCCTATATTCTATTTAGAAGGCCGGGCATAGAAATTCCCATCTCCTACAGACAGCAAACAACAGCATACTACCGCCAGCAAATTCTCTTGAGTAACCACGGACTCTCCCTGGCCATAGAGCAACAGATTTCCTTTCCTTTAAGTTACCGGCTGGAAGGGACCTATCAAGCGGGTTTAAGCGAAGGGACGGGACTTTCTTCTCTAACCACCCGTGGTTCAGCCTCCATCACTTATCGGGCGAAAATACCCTCAGTCACCTCATTTAGTTATAACTTTACCCGTATCGAATTCAAGCAGCTTGAAAATTTGAACCGGGACGCTCACCAGGCCGGATTTTCATTGGTGCAAAGACTCACGGATAAGGACGAAGCCAGCCTTTCCTATAATTTCGTCACTCAAAGGACACCAAAAGCCCAAGACAATACTTTTGATGGACATCAACTCGTTATGGGATACCAGCACCTGTTTAAACAAAATATTCGCTTCAGGAGTTCAGGCAGCGTTTTTCTACAAAACTTTCTTCATATTGATTCTAATGGGGGAATTGAAAGAGAAAACAAATTCTATTCCTACGGATTTGGTCTGACCCTTCCCTGGACCAGTCAGGCAACTGTTTACGTGGACCATGTCCTGCAAAAAAATCATTCAAACCTGGGGCCTGTCACTTTGGGGAGAGCGATAGAAGACATCGGCGCGGACCCGGATAACCCCGGTCTGGGGGATTACACGAAACGCCTGTGGATGGTGAGGGTTGATATTGCGTTTTAAGAGCGGAGAATATCTTTCTCCGTCTTTTTATACCATGGCCCTGAGCTGCCTTTGTCTTTGCTTCATCATTTCTCATCCCAGCCTCTCTTTTGCGCAGCCATACACTGAAGAAGTTTTTTCTTTCAGTGGCGAAGTTAAAAACGAAACGGCCTTTAGAGTCGTCAGACCCGTTTCTTTTACCAAAATACTCAACTTGCTTAGGCTGGAAGGGCGTTACATCCCCAACTCGAAACTACAGGTGACCGCCCGGCTCAGAAGTTTTTATGACTTTGTCTATGATTTTCAAACCATTGACAGCATCTCCCCACGAAGGAATCCACGAACAATTCTCTCCGATAATCCCACAGAAGAAGAGCTGGAGCGGATTGACATTAATAACCTTCGGAATGCCCAGTCACTTCAAAAAGACACAGAGCTCAGAGAGTTCTTCGTCGATTTGATGTTTAGATCAGTGGACTTGAGAATCGGGCGGCAGATCGTCCGGTGGGGCGTCCTCGAAGGGGCAAGAATTACCGATGAAATCAACCCGCTTGACTTGCATGAATTTATCCTTCGAGAAGTTCAGGACCGCTATATTCCCCTGTGGATGGTTAAAGCGGATTTTTATCATGGCATTAACAAAACAGAACTCCTCTGGATTCCAGATCTGGAATTTCACCGTCCCGCAAAACCGGGCAGTGAGTGGGAACAGCTCCAACGCCTGGAAAACCTTGAGGAGCCGGCCCAAAACTTTAAAAACAGCGAATGGGCCATCAGAACCGCCTTGCCTCTTGGACAGTGGGATGTTTCATTCAGTTATTTTTATACATGGGACGACTTCCCTTCTGCTTTCAGAACCATATTCGACCTGGGCCAGTTTGGCGTTCCACCCGGCGTAAACTTTGATCCCAGGCACACCCGGCTCCACATCCTGGGCGGATCATTTTCAAAAGGGTTTCAGACATTTGTATTCAACAGTGAAATCGCCTATATCCACGGGAAACAATTCGGGACACGTTTGGGGAATTTCAACCCTGATTCCGGCCGGTTTGAAGGCACCGTCCTTACCCTTGGTGAAAAAGAACGGGATTATTTAAAATACGGAATTGGCTTTGATTTCAGATTTCTCGGCTGGGAAACGTCGTGGATGGCCATTCAGCAATTTATCATAAACCACCAATCAGACATTATTCAGGATGAAACGGACACCTTGTTTTCCTTATTTTTTAGAAAAGAATTTCAATCCAGCCGGCTTGCGTTTGAAACACTAATTTTATACTTTGTCAATGATATCGAAACCCTCATCCGTCCCAAAGCCACTTACCGCATCAATAACAATGTGAACCTGGCCTTTGGAGCCGATATTTTTGAAGGAGAAATTGGAGGGCCGCTTCCGGGAAATTTTAATTTTGTCGGATTTTTTAAAAACCATGACCGGGTATATGTGGAAATCAGCTATGGATTTTAAACCGCATACACTACGGGCAACAACACCCATGTGGATGGTTATCCAGAATTTAAAAATAAAGCCTGTTGTTCAAACGATGTTTTTCGTACTGCTGTTTAGCCTCGTCTTTCTTTCTGCATGCACGCCTGACCCCGACCCGGATTGTTGCATTGGTGGAGGAGACCGCCGGGATGCTCCCTTCTCCACAACATATAATTTTCAGTTTAAAACCCGGGCAAGCGACATCGTCGCACCCAATCCAGACCGTTTGCTCAGGATATTTTCGGAAGCGGATATCCTGACACTGATTCAAGCGGCATCTACGGAACAGCTGATCGAAAATGGCTTAATCGGTGGACAAGTTCATACCTTCGACGGCCCTGCACGGGAAGTTTCACTCCGCGTGACCGATACAGACGGTAATCTTATTGGCCGTATTAACGGTCCCACCCGCAATCTTTTTTATAACGGTTTGGGTCAAGTTCCTGATTTACTGATTGATCGGGGGACAGGCGATGAAGGCACCTTTACGCTTTTTAGCGTGCCGCCAGGTGACGTTTTTTTTCAAGCCGAAAAAGGCGGCCGCGGAAACAGCCGCATCACCTCCTTTAAAGAATCTGTTTCCTTAGGGCGCCTTGATGTTCTTCCTGTTTTTCCAGACCGAATCGAGGTATTAGGAGTGGTCAGCAATGCCTCAACAGAAGGCGAATCCAGAATTACCAATCCACTGGTTTCTTTTTTTGGCTCCACCGTCACGGTCACAGGCAATGCCGAAGGGCGGTTTCTTCTGCCCGCCGAGCTGGGGCTTCCGACACAAGGAGAGTTTTTAATTCAACTCAAAGCCCCTTCGACCGATTTTCGGGAAACCGTCCTCCCTTTTTCCACCCCAATGGCGGATGTTTTAAGCAGAACGCAGGCCTTCGACCCGCTCACCATAGACCGGCTTTTACTGTTTCCGGAGACAGAAATTCAGGGCATGGCCTCCGATGCGGGCCTATCACTCGGAAGCAATTGGGGAATTATTACCGGAAGGGTCCGGGCCGATAGAGACGGGACGGGCCAAGGCAACGCCTCCGTGATTGCGATGAACTCAACCGGAAATCAGCTCAACGAAAAAGACGGACAACAACGACTTTTCTATTTTAATGCCCCCGGTGGCGCTGGGCAGCCCCTGTCACAATCCAACCTGGACCCGACATTGACACAAACAAGTGATCATGCTGGTTTCATTCTTTTTGTAGACGACTGTGCTTCGAATAAAACCGTCTTTCTTCATGGATATAAATCTTCTATAGATGAAGAGATCGAACCCGCTTTGTCCACAGGACGCGCAAGGGCCTATTGCGAGGCGGGGAAAGTGATGTTTCAGGACATTCGCTTGAATTTTATACCGGATTTTACCGATCCGCCAATCGTCACGGTAGAGATTACCGGAAACATAAAAAATGAAAACGGCCTCCCTGTCTCAGGGGCCACGGTTTCATTGGTGGGATCAGCGTTTACCCCTCAAACAAGCAGTGACGACACATTTAGCATTACACAAAATATTGCGGATCAGGTTTCTCCAGTATTGGCGAATAGTGATACTACCTTCAGGGTCGCTTCGGAAAACCATCTTCCCACCTATCAAAAAATTTTTAGCGGTCCAGAAGGCGGGAAACGAGACCTCACGATACTTCAGTCCTCAATGGGTGAACTCTGCCTCCCTTCAGGGAACCTCCATATTTTGGGAACGGCCCGGAACCTGGGACTGCTTGACCCATCACGCGCCAGTCTCGCTTTGGAAGGCATTTCCGTTGAAGTGGTTCAACGGGACGGGAGTCCCGCAGGCCGTGTGGTCTACCCTGGCGGAGACACCAAAACAGCGGCGCAGGGCCAATTTGCCGTTTGTGATCTTCCGGAAGAAGGGCTGTATCAAATTAAAGTCACTTCTCCGGAAGATTCGGGCACAGTAATGGTTCAAAGTCATGCAGACGGCGTCTTTTTCATGTCCATGACGGTCAACAAGGCGCTTCCCAAAACCGTCACATTAAATGGGCGTGTCAAAAGCTTGATGGCCCCCGACGAAAGCCCAACCGCAATTGGCAACATGAACCTGGTGGTTCACGGGACTGGACAGCAATTTACCTCAGATGCTTCCGGGAATTATGCCATGGCCCTTGGCAGCAACGGTCAATATATTCTTCAAATGGAAAAAGAAGGGTTATTACCCGCCTTGAATTATCACGTCGAAACGCCTGTTCAAATTACACAAGCCGATCATCCGCCACTGATTACGCTTTCACAGGAAGACCTGGAAACCCTGGCCGGCGAGGCAGGTGTTGCCTTGCTGGAAGACACAGGTATTGTCGCCGGGAAAACATTGTCACGAAAATTTTCCAGCAGCGGAACCGCCATCTCGACGGTCTCCGATCCTCCGATCGGACTTTATTCTACTTTTATGAATGATGATGGACACGTGGATTTGCTTTCTGTTTCCACTTCGGGAGAAACGGAACTCTATTTCGGGGACGGCACGGGCACATTTACTCCCAAATCCCTTCCATGCCCCAATTTATCCATCTCACCACAAGCCGCTGAAGTGAGAGATTTTAACCAGGACGGTCGAATGGATTTGGCTGTCATCGGGGACTTCGGCTTTACAATTTTTCTGGGCGCGATTGACGGTTGTTTTGAACGCCTGCAAACCATTCCACCCCACACCCCCGACCCGGCAGCAGGGGAAACAAAAGATCCTGAACTGGGGGGAATCCCACAAGCATTCAGTATTACCGATTTAACCGGAGACGGGTTCTTCGACGTATTAATAGCAACGGCGGCGGAACCCGGCCTGACCCGCCTGGTCAACCAAAGGGACGCCGTATTTACCCCGGTCAGAATGGATGGATCCTGCGGCGCCGCTCCGCTGGCCGTCGTAGCGAGGCAGTCCGCAACGGGTTTGCTGGATATTATCCTTGCAGATGCCGTTGAAGGGATCTGTGAAATCACTTTCAATACCGATGAGTCCGCCTTTGCTCCGATTCAACTCACACTCCCCGACGGAGTGTCTTCTGCAAAAGTGATTGCCTTACACGCGGTTTCTTTAAACGGCGATACCATCCCCGACCTATTGGTCATTCATCAAGACGGCGCGGCGGTCTTCCTCGAAGCGCCCCTTCCTCGTGATGAAGCCGATGGAATCACAGAACGCCCTCTGATAAGCGCTTTTACAGCTCCCGACGGATTTACACTTTCTGCCGCGCTTCTTGCCGATATTGACCGGGACAACCGCAATGACATGATCGTTGGTGGAGCAGGCGGAACCCTGACCCTTCTGGGCAATGGGGACGGAACCTTTAGCACCACACTCCCCGTTTCAACATCTGCCAGTACTCATCTGAGTTTGGCCGATTATAATGCCGACGGGAAACCGGATCTGATGATCCTGGAATCTTCAAATTTGAACCTGTTTTTTGGGGAAAATTCACCTATTTCCGGGATGACCCTAAACGCGTTGAACGAATCGGGGCAGCCCGTCGGCCGCCTCGCGTACATGGATGCGACAGGGCGTATTCAAACGGACGCGACATCCACGAATGAAAGCGGACGCTTCATCTTTTTTAATGTCCCTCCGGGATTTACACAAATTCTGGTAACTGGCGGCGGAGCAGGAAACAGCTACGGCACGACGCTGTCCGGAGGGCTGTCTTATTTTCATGTTAATACAAGCCTATTCTCAACGACCCAGGTCCATATTTCTGGAGAAGTCATCAACCCCACTGTCGGCGTCTTTTCCGGTATTTCTGTGGAAGACATTCAAATTACTCCGCTCGGTACAGGTGTAGAAACCTTTTCCGGCCCGGAAGGACAATATGAACTTGATTTGGGGGCAAACAGTACGTTTATTATGAAGCTTGATCCTTAATACACTTGTTATAATAATTTATGAATAGTAGAGAGAACGTCCTCTCAAAATTTTAAAGAGGTAATGCGGTTTGTATTTTCGGGCCCTGGATTAAAAGATGAGTCACTTTTATTCGGATATCGATGACGATTCGATAAAAAAAGAGAAGTCAAAAGCCCGGATCCTCCGAAGCAGTTCCTGGTGGAAACGACGGCGCAGTACGGGCCTGTGCCATTATTGCGGACAGAAATTTAACCCTGCCGATTTAACAATGGACCACCTGATTCCCATCAGCCGAGGCGGAAGAAATAACAAGGGGAATGTCGTCCCGGCGTGCAAACCTTGTAACAACAAAAAAAAATACCTGCTGCCCACCGAGTGGGACGCTTACCTCGCCAAACTGGACCAACCAACGTCAGAAGAAGACTAAACCTACCCTAAATCTTCCCTTTGATAAAAACGGGAAAAAAGGGGGCAGTGACTTCTCGTATGAAAATTCACTGCCCCCTTCTATTTGTGGCTTTTCCGCTTAAAAAACCCGGACGAATGATTTATCCGGTTGATTTTTTAGCATTTATCTGACGCTGCCGTTTTAAATGATAGAGTGCCAGGCCAAGCATGCCAGACCCCATCAAGATCATCGTGCTGGGCTCCGGGACCACATGAAGCTGTCCTTCCTCTGCCGTCAAGGTTAAAATCTCCGCATTGAGTCCTTTGACATCAATGCCAAAAACAGGATCGGCTGAAAAACCAAGGAGACTCGTTCCAGTTGAAAGCCCTTCAAAATGAAGAGAAGCCAGTACAAAACTGTCTGGCTGGTTGATAGACAGACTGGTGTCATCCCATAAAGACAGTTCGGCGATATCGACGACTCCCGGCGTAGAAACAATATCTGCATCCTGAAAAGACAAGCCCGGCACGCCTAAATCAAGAAATGAACCGAACTGCACCTCTGTGATTGAAGCAATAGAGGCATCAAACGTGACATCCAGATCATAAGCGGAGACAATTTCTCCGACTAAATCGGAAACGACAAGATCAATCCAGGCCGTATCGCTGGTCAAGATACTGGTTTCACTCGTCTGAAAACCAATAGTGATCGCTGATACAAGCGCTGGTATCTGGATTGATACACAGATCATCCCCATTAAAATCCATTTTTTCAAACAAAGTTTATGCATAGTCTCTTCTCCCATGAAATGAAATTAAAACCCGACATCAGGATGCGCATTGTGCATTGGTACATTTCAATACACAAGCACGACCGTCATTCACAGTGATCACACCATCGCCATCCGCATCTCGTGGATCACTTGGCCCTGTCGCGGGTTGATTACGATCTGCAAAAATTTTCTGGATATCGTTAATATCCACGTCACCGTCTTCATCGCAATCACACACCTTTTCTTCCGGAGGTGCTTTGACCACAATCGTGATGGAACACAATGCCTGCCCCCCGTCGCTGTTCGTGTGAGAAAAATTAATGACATGCGTGCCGGATTGCGCTGCGGTCGGCACCCAATTAAAGGTACTGTTCACCGGATTTCCCGAGACCGGCAGGGCCGGTGTCATCAGGGCTCCAGCCGGAAGGCCCGCGACATTGATTGTCGCTGGCAGACCTGAAGGATCTGAGGATTGTTCGATAAAGGTGACCAGTTCTCCCGGCGCCACGGTCAGTACCGTTGAGTTGCAAACCGGAGTGGGTGGACTTTCAATCACAGGCGGCGGGGCGCTGTCATCCAGTTGAATCAGGAAATCAACCGCTGATTTTCCCTTGACCGTCCCGTCCGCATCCAGCGATTCAATGGTCACTTGCGTTGAATACAGTGTATTGAAGCCCGCTCCCCCCAGTGTCGCACCAGTCGTATCCCAGCTGTATAATCCTGAAGTGGAATTCACCGAAGCGCTGTTTGAGGCTTGCGGCGGACCGGGTTGGGTAAATCCCAAACCACCGCTGGCTTCGAGTGCACTTGAAAGCCTGAATCCAAGAGAATCGTTATCGGGATCGGCCCCCGGTACAAAAAATGTACACAAGGCGTCAATCGGGCAGGTCACGATGGGTGGAAGGGCACTCACCGGAGAGTTATCAGACATCCCGATATCTACCAGGGTTTCAACATCGTACCATCCATTTGGATTATTAATATGGGCGTTTGGAAAAACCGATCCGGAAATCCGGCAGCAGCTAAAAAGTTGCGCCGTGAAGCTGCCCCCGGAGGTATACGTATGTGTAATATTGGTGTCTACCACCGGAAAACTTGCAGGATCCAGCGCTGAGCCGAATAGCCAGTTATTATCCCCGTCAATTGAGGTCACCAGGTAGAGCAGCGGGCCAAGTGGTGAACCGATTCCTCCGGAAAAACCACCAGGGTCCAGTTGAGAACCACCAATGAATTCCGCAATAATATCTCCGACTCCCGGTCGGCCGTCCGCTTCCGAACAGGCCGTAACACTCAAGCTGACAAGATCGTAACATCTGTACCCGTTTCTCCGCCATGCATTTTGGAGTTTAAACTCCACGGTATTGCCACTGGCAGGTGAGTATGTCAAATGCCCATAACGAAAATGTGTTGCGAAGGCGGAATCAACACTTGCTAAATTGATCTATAAAATACTCACCATTATCATTTTTATTAAATGACGGCGTAAAAAAACGTCGATTTCTGGATTTGTTTCTTTCATAAAAATCCTCCATAGTGGTTGAATCACCCTATTGAATAGATACATAACCTGGATAACCCTTGATCGGAGAACAAAGGCATCAGGCACTTGTTAATGAACTTTGATACGATGGGTTTATAGAAAAAAAGGAATGATGTCAGATCGTCATTCCTGCGGATAAACAAAAGCAAATTTCAAGCCAGAAGTAACACAAAGAGAGATATCTCTATATATTTTATGGATAAAATAAAATCTATGATTGACCAGATTATAAAATAGTACAGATTGATTATAAAAAGACCACAAAACCTCTACGATAATAATGATATTACATTTCTGTTTTAAAATTTACTTTTTAAAACATATCATTATGGGATATAGGTTGAATTCACATTTTCCTTTACTGTCCACTTTTCCGTCACCTACCAATACATATAATATGTATATATCTAAAAACAATCTACAACCTACAAAGATAATAAAGAATAATAAGCCATGTCCGAATTTTCGCCTCATTTAACCTTCAAACGCTGCCTGATTTTCCGTCACTTTTGATCCTTTGGGCATAAAAAAGGAGATCACTCCACTGACAATTTAATATAAAAATCGCCTCTCATTCCCAACAATGTGTCTCAAGTCAGACGCCCCCTTTTTTTTACATGGGGTTATTCCAACAGCGACGAACATCCCGTCAATAAAAAAAAGGTTCCCTGCCCTGAGACCATCATATCGCAATACTTTCGAAATGAACGGCGCCCCCAGCCTGAAACCTTGACAGACTCCCAATTTATCTGATTAAATAAACAGCTTTTATATCGTCTTTTTTAAATAAGGTCTAAATGGACAATGTTGCTGAAAATTAACGGAAAAAAAGAAGACATACAATGCACCACGCTGGAAGACCTGCTTAGAGTCAAAAATATTGAACCTCAAATGGTTTCAATTGAGCTAAATGACAACATGGTGAGCCGGGAAAACCTGGCGAGCACGACGCTCAAGGAAGGGGATGCGATCGAACTCCTCTTTTTTATGGGGGGTGGACGAGAACAAACCGGACGATAACATGCGTACTTCAAGTGACATCACCACATTTATCGGAAAGACCCCGCTTATTCAATTACGTGATCTTTCCAAAGAAGGCTCTGCGTCAGTCCTCGCAAAGGTCGAATTTTTTAATCCCGGAGGCAGCGTTAAAGATCGGATCTGCCTGAGTATGATTGAAGCTGCAGAGGCTGACGGTCGCCTTAAACCCGGCATGACGCTGATTGAACCCACCAGTGGAAATACCGGAATCGGACTGGCCCTCGTCTCCGCTGTACGGGGTTACAAACTAATTCTCGTGATGCCGGAATCGATGAGCATGGAACGGGCCAGCCTGTTGTCGTCTTACGGCGCACAATTGGTATTGACCCCGGCTTGGGAAGGCATGCGCGGCGCCATCAAGGAGGCAGAAAGCATCCTGGAACAAAATCCGGATTACTTTATGCCCGCTCAATTTTCAAACCCGGCCAACCCCGAAGTCCATCGAAAAACAACCGGGCCGGAAATTCTTTCCGCAATCGAAGGAGAAATTGACGCTTTTGTTGTCGGTGTCGGAACAGGCGGAACCATTACCGGTGTAGGAGAAGTGCTTAAAGCTAAAAATCCGAAAACACAAGTCATTGCTGTTGAACCTGAAACCTGCGCCGTGTTATCCGGCGGAGAACCCGGCCCACATAAAATTCAAGGCATCGGGGCGGGTTTTGTGCCGGAGATTTTAAATCGCAGCATCATCGACCGGGTCATTACCGTCAGTGATGATAATTCCTATAAAATGGCAAAAACGCTGGCAAAACAGGATGGATTACTCGTAGGAATTTCTTCGGGCGCCAATGTCTGGGCTGCCAGAAAAGTGGCCTCGGAATTAGGCAAAGGCAAAACCGTGGTGACTTTATTACCCGATACTGGTGAACGGTATATCAGTATTGAAAAATATTTTAATATTTAACCAACAATATTCAGGATAAGTATGGCCTTTACAGAAGAACAGCTGGTGCGGTACAGCAGGCACATTATTCTTTCCGAAGTCGGCGGAAAAGGACAAAAGAAAATCCGTCAGGCCAAGGTCTTGGTGATTGGTGCGGGCGGCCTTGGATCTCCCATCGCCTTATATCTTGCCGCCGCCGGCATTGGCACGCTGGGCTTGATTGATGCGGATACCGTTGATTTAACCAACCTTCAGCGCCAAATTGTCCACCACACCGCAGATGTCGGTCGACCCAAAGTCCTTTCCGCAAGCGAAAAAATTGCTGATTTGAATCCTGATGTGGAAATTATCACTTATCAGAAACATCTTAATGCAGAAAAC
>CALZIJ010000007.1 GCA_945787655.1 Nitrospiria bacterium
GCTCTGCGCGCTGATCGAGGCCTACCGCTGGCTCCCCAAAGACGCGTCGGTCCGTGTATGTCCCGCGGCCGAAAGCGCGCGGATACGCTCCAAAATGGCATCTAAATCGGGGCCTTCCCGTAACCCCCACCAGGCCACCACCACCCCGAAGGCTTCGGCATTGTGTCCGGCCGCCGCCTTGGCTTCTGAAACCAGCTTTTCAGACGAGGTTAAAGGGTAGGTATCAATTGCGGTTCCGTGATAGGCCGACTGGGAACAGAAACTGCAATTTTCTGAACAATTCCCTGATTTTGCATTTGAGATTGAACACAGATTCACTTGATCCCCACAAAAATGCTGCCGAACCCGATTTGCCGAAGAAATCAGGTCAATAATATCTGGCCCTTCCGCCTGGATTAAACGGCAGCCTTCTTCATAAGACAAACGTTCATTCTTGATTGCCTTGTCTTCCATTTTCCGTATAAAATTACGCATGGACACCTCTTTTAAAGACTTAAAATTTTTTGAGATTCTAGCACAGAGGCGGCTTGAATGTCATTTTAATTCAGTCCCCGTGACTGAAGAAAAACGATGCTTTAATGAAGAAAAGACTTATTGGAATAAATTAAAAAACCCGGTAAAAAAATGCGGGACACACAAAAGCAGCGCCCCGCCCAATCCCAATACCAGGCTGAAGGGCAAAAGAAGAGCCGCATAGGTGTCATAGGGAGACTTCAGGGTACTTTGCCCCCAAAATCCAAAAACAATACCGAATAATCCGGCCATCGTGGCAATACTATAAACTATTGTCATGATTCTCTAGGCTCTGGCCATCCCGATAATCCAAAGCGCATAAAAAATAATAATGACACTCCCCCACTTTATACTCTGCCGCAAAATCAGCTGAGTGCCCTCTTTTTTAAAGGCAAACCAGATAAACAGGGACACCCCGGAAACCCATCCGATAAAACCGATTCCCAATGCGATTGACCAAAATGTATCCGGCTTCATCGGTTTGTTTAATATCGCCAGTGCTTCTTCTGTTTTTTGCGCAAGGCTTTTATTTCGGTCTTCCTCGGAATAGAGGGTTTCCTCCGCCATTAAATGGGCAATTTTAACATTGGCACGATCAATCCAGTCTTCTCCGGGGGTATAGAAGCTTCGCGTCGCATAAAAGCCGCTGCGCAAAGCCCGGTAAGCTTCCAGCGCACCTTTTTTATCGGTCGGCTCCAGGGTTTCGGCAATATGCCACAACTTTTTTGCGGCGTCTTGAACAGATCCGCCGATTGGCAAATACCAAAGTATCGCCCGCTCATAATGACGGACCGCTAATGAATAATCCTTGTTGTTAAAGGCCGCTTCCGCCTGCTGGAATTGTTGTCGAGAAGAAAACGCGACTTTCAAATAAATGAGTCCAATCATCAGCAGTATACACATCACGATAGAGATGATTTTTTTCTTCAATTCCTGGTTTTCCACTACTTAAAATCTCTCCTTTCAAAACTCAGGGTGGATAAAACCATGAGCGTTGAAACATAGAGCAATCCGTAGAGCACAGTTAAAATTACTTTTTCAGGTTCGATGGGCAGATGATAAACGGCTTCAGCCTTAAAATTAAATCGTTCCAAATCGGGCAAAACATAATAAAAAAAAGTGGCGGCTTGCTCAAAAAAAGCATTGCCGGAATCCCGGCCAAATTGCTTAAGATAGGGTGTTAAATGACCAATAATAAAAATGGCAAAGGTAAACATGCCACTTAGAAATGGCGATGAAAAAGAAGAGAAAAAAATAGCAACAGCCGACACGACAGTCAGTTCGATAAATATGGTCAATAATGACACCGTCAGATAAAAGTCAATGCGGCCTTCATAGACAAACACCAGTAATAATAAAAAGCATGACATGAGCACGGTTTCTACAAATAAGGTCAGCACGATACCGAGATATTTTCCAAAGAGAAACTGTACGCGCCTGACCGGTTTGGCCAGCAGCGGATAGATCGTTCTTTTTTCAATTTCCTGGTATACCAGATTAATGCCAACGATAATCGCGATAATGGCCCCAAATAAATTAATGCTGCCAAGGCCCATATCCTTTATGATTTTATTTCGCTGTCCAACCGTGGCCTGATCCAAAAACAATGAAACCAACATCATCACAAAGGCGAAAAAAATCAGACTGTACAAAATTTTATTCCGGATCGCCTCTTTAAAGGTATTCATTGCAATTGCACGTATCGCTTTCATTATTTGCTCACCTTCAATCATTCATATTCAGTATAGAGCTTTCACTATTGGAGCAGTGTCCGCCCGCATCATATTTTTTCAAAAACACAGGTATAACCCAGGGCAAATATTTTTTCTCGATCTGTTATCTGATCAAGAAAATAAACCCCTCTCACCAACATATATTTATTTAAGACCCATGACACACTTCTTAAAAGTGGGATATTCCAGGTTAAACACAACAGGATGGTAGACAGTTGGTGCCCCAGAAATGAAAACAACCCACCGCGCGGGATAATTGAAATCACCTTAAACCCTGCATGTTCAAACAAGGACCGAATGCCATATTTTGTATAACGAAAATAATCATGGGGCACTTCGTGCAAACGGCTTAAATGAGGGACAGAACAAACCAGTTTTCCTTTTTTCTTTAATATACGGCAGATTTCTGAAATCGCAATATTCGGGTCGGAAACATGCTCAAGCACTTCGAGGCACATTGCAGAGTCGTAACTCTGGTCGGAAATCATGCTCATATCCTGAACCGTCCCGATAAATTGGACATCGGCCGTCCGTTTTTCAACATCAATCGAATCATACTCTCTTACATATTTCTGAATCAGCGGTTTAAAGGGCATATCTCCGCAGCCAATATCCAAAAACTTCCCGGAAAGTGCCGAGCAAATCGCGGGTACCGTCACCTTCACATGCCCATAGTTTGCCGGAGAGAGTTCTTTTCTTGTTTCAAAGGTTTGATATTGCCTGTTTATTTTTTGATAGTTATGCTTAAACATCTTGTATCAACATCATTTCTGCTCTACCTGGCGGCCAAACTCTGATGGTCTTATTCTCTCAACCAGGGCCTTTTCGTAAAATCAAGTCGTTCTTATCAGGCCTTCACCGCATTAAATTCTTCCATAAACATATCTTCCAATGTTTCTTTTCTTGGGGTAATGGACACAATTTTTCCGGATTCCTGATGAACCCAATCCATCAACCTTGATAATTTTCCTTCATTTTCCAAAGAAAGGAGAAGGGTATGCTCATACACTTTTACAGGGGTGGACACAAAATCAAGGGCGCCAATTTGTTGTTCGGTCACATTTTGAAGACAAACATCAATAGAGGTCACTTTTGGGTTCAACAAGGTTTCAAGCTTGCCCTGATTTTTTAATTTTCCCTGAATTAAAATCGCCACCTGATCGCAGATCAACTCGGCGTCCGAAAGAATATGCGTACTGAAAAAGACGGTCTTTCCCATCTCTTTTAAAAGAAGCATAATATCCCGGACTTCTTTCCGGCCCACCGGGTCCAACCCGGACATCGGTTCATCCAAAATCACAATTTCCGGATCATTGATCAAGGCCTGCGCCAAACCAATACGCTGCAACATGCCTTTTGAATACCGTCTTAACTGTCTTGTTTCCAGGCCCTTCATCTGAACAAGTTCGAGCAAAGACTCTATTTTTTGTATGCGGTCTGTCTTATTCATCCCGTGAAGCTCTCCACAAAAATGCAAAAACTCCAAGCCGGTAAGGTATTCGTAAAAATACGGCCGTTCAGGTAAAAACCCTAACCGGGTTCTTACAGAAACATCCTGAATGGGTTTTCCCAGTATTTTACCTTCTCCGGATGTGGCGCGAATCAGACCGGTTAATAATTTAATGGTCGTCGTTTTTCCAGCCCCGTTTGGCCCTAAAAATCCAAAAATACCGCCAGAGGCCACTGTTAGATTCAAGTCAGACAAGGCCTGCGTTTCTTTCAGTAAAAAACCGGATTTGAATGTTTTACTTAAATTTTGGGTCTCAATGGCTGTTTGCATTGCTCTTCTCCACGGCTAAAAGCGTTTCAATTTTTTCCGCGATTTTTTCCCGAATATTTTCATCCTGGGTATTTTCATAGGCCTGCCGAAAAAAGGCCAGAGCTGCATCCTGGTCTTGGGTCTTGGCATAGATCGTGCCGACCATGGATGTTAAAAATTCCGGGGCGCCCGGCAGTACCGCGGCCCGTTCAAGGTAAGGGAGCGCCTTTTCAGAATTCCCTTCGTGGTAATAGTGATTAAAACCAATATAAAAAGGATATTCCCATTTATCAGGATAAGCCTGGATACCCCTTTCGAGAATCGTATTGGCCTTGTCTCGCTGAGAGGCTTCGAGAGAAAGAATAATGCCGCCAAAATAATAGGGAAAATCAAACATCGGATCGAGATCAATGATCAAAGTTAGCATGTGATAGAGCCAGGGGTAGTTTTGATCTGACATGTAATGGCTTCCAAAATAAGACAGGGTTTGAATCCATAACAGATCAGCCACCACCTGATGATAACCCAGTACAAGCGGCTTCAAATAATCTCCAGAAGGGAGATACAAATAAGACTCCGGCACCTCAGATGTATACTGCCCCAGCTTTTTATGGACAGACAACTGGCTGACCAGCAAAATTACAATCAATATGCTCATCAGGATTGTTGTATTGATTTTAAACGGCATCACTTTTTCAGACATGTTACCACCAGGATTTAATATCAGCAGGAAGACCGGTCTTGATTTTCATGCCACATCTGAAACATCAAGACCGACCATAAAAAATATTGATGGTTCTGTTTTTTTAAACGATGTTCTTCCCATTTTTCGGAAATATATCCGGTATTAAAATATCCGTCTTCCTTTAGTCTCTTTTCCTCCAACAACCCTTCCGCCCATTCTTTTAGGGGACCTCGAAGCCATGCGCCGATCGGAACGCCAAATCCCATTTTTGGACGTTGAAATAACGCTGGCGGGACATATTTCTCCAAAACTTTTTTCAGCAAATACTTGGGTTCTCCACCTTTCATATGGGATGAAAAAGGCACTGCCCAAGCGTATTCAATCACCCGTGGGTCCAAAAAAGGACTTCGTGATTCCAGACTGACAGACATGCTGGCCCGGTCCACCTTCGTGAGAATATCCTCAGGCAAATAGGACATCGTATCGAGGTACATCATTTTTTGAACCCTGTTTTGGGTGTCTAACCATCCTTCAGCATGATTAAAAATCGTATCCGGCTCTTTTGCGTTCAACACGACATCTTGACGGGGACTCACAGTTGAAATCAGTTCCTGATACATCTTTTCCGTATCGTGATGTTGCAAAAAATCATCTATCTTCCTTATTTTAGCACTAGATTGAAAGAACGGCAGGAATCGCGAGCGGATTAATTTTGAAAAAATCCTGCGGCCAGACGAGGGCAGAAAAGCTGCGGCCTTAAATATCGAACTCCCGGAAAAATAGCGCGGGTAACCGCCAAATATTTCATCACCCCCATCTCCGGAAAGACTCACGGTGACTTGACTCCGTGCCAGCCTGGAAACCAGCAGTGTGGGAATTTGAGAAGGATCCGAGAAGGGTTCATCATAAATTTGAGGTAATAAGGGAATTACCGACATGGCTTCCTCAGGTCGGACATAGTGCTCGGTATGCTCTGTCCCCAAATGCGTGGCGATTTTCCCGGCTTCTTCCGCCTCGTTAAACCCTTTTTCGTAAAACCCCATCGTAAAGGTGCGCACCCGTCGTTTGCTTTGTGCCTGCATTAAAGCCACGATAAGGGAAGAATCGATCCCACCCGAAAGAAAGGCCCCGATCGGCACATCCGCTTCCATTCGCAGCTTGACGGCATCTTTCAGCACAATTTCCAACTGGTTCACGTAATCTTCTTCGGTCAATAGAGCGGGCTCTAACAAGCCGGCTTCTGCCACTGATTTGAAAGACCAATAAGAAGAGATCACTGGCGCCGTTTTTTTATCGGCCTCCAGAGAAAGACATAAGAAGGAAGCGCTCGGAAGTTTATGGATATTTTGATAAATCGAATGAGGAGAGGTGATGTAACCGTAACGAAGATAAAGGGCAAGCGCACCCCGTTGAATTTCAGATTTAAAATTCGCATGCCGCCGCATACTTTTTAATTCAGACGCGAATAAAAAAGTATCGCCCATCCATCCGTAATACAATGGTTTTTCACCCAGACGGTCTCTTGCCAGGTAGAGTTTGCGGTCTTTAACATCCAACAGGGCCACCGCAAACATCCCGTTTAATTTTTTTAAAGCCGGCACCACCCCCCATCGGCTGATGGCGGCCAGCATCACTTCCGTATCTGAATCCCCTTTGAAATAATCTCCTTTTTCAAGAAGGGTTTGTTTCAATTGCCGGTAATTATAAATTTCTCCGTTAAAAACCGTGATATATCGTCCACAGTGGGAGACCATCGGTTGGCGGCCTTTTTCGGACAAGTCAATCACGGACAGGCGCCGGTGGCCCAAAGCCACCCCTATTTTAGGATCGGCCCAGGTTCCGCTGGAATCCGGCCCGCGATGAACCAAAGCATCCGCCATCTGCCTGACAACGGACACCATCTGGCTGTGCGGCATTTCATTTGAACACTCAAAAAACCCGGCTATGCCGCACATAATCTCTCGTTTAATCCTGTTTTGGATGGTTTTGATGTCATCTGTCTTCAACCCACTGAATGTGCGTCACTTCTGGACAGAAAAATAGATACTGGTCGTCAATAGTTTTGACCCCAGCTTTCCGCGCACCAGGTAGACCAGGTTTTTTATTTTCCGGAAAAGAGGCTCATTCAGAAAAGAGACAAAGGCCGTCGTTTTGATCGTCATCCTTTTAAAAAAAGGGCTGAATTCAAGACGGATGTCCGAACAATCAAAAGACCTCTGGTGGCCCCAACGATTAAAAATATCTCCGCATTTAGGACAAACCACCTCGTTTAAAAACAAATCTTCACAATAAGGAACCGTACCGATGAAATATCCATCCTCTTTAAGAATACGTGCAATTTCTTTTAACCCTTGTTTTCGTTGATCATCTGTCAAATGTTCCAGAACTTCCGAAGCCACCACAAAATCAAAGGTATGATCCGAAAAAGGCGTATGTTCAATAGAGCCGCAATGCCCCTTGACCCCCTCATCAATCATCCTTGTAATGACTTCTTCGTTAGGATCGAGAGAATAAATATCCCAGCCGATCTTTTTAAAAGAATATTCCAGGTATCCGTCTCCTGCTCCGATGTTTAATATACTCGGCCGTTTATTTTGCTTATTTCTAATAATCTGTTTGACAATATAATCCAGCCGAGGCTTTGCCCCTTTAAAGGATTCCGGCGCACGATTTTGAAAATGATCCCAAATGCGTTGTTGATTATTCTGATCGTCACAGACAGTACTGGAGTGATTCTGATCGATTTTTGAATGATTAGACATTGACCTGATTTCCTTTTAAAGCGTCGATCAAAACACACTCCCACATTTCGATGACTTTATTTTGTTCAAAACGTTTCGCCACTTGAATACTTTGCTTTGAAAGTTTTTCTCGATCCACTTCACTGGACATGAGCCGGGCCATCGCTTCGGCAAGCCCTTCAATATCTTCATTTTCAACAAGAATGCCGTCCACACCATCTCGAATAATTTCTCTCGGCCCGCTCGGACAATCCGTTGCAATCACAGGCAAGCCCATCACCATGGCCTCGCACAAGGCATTAGGAAATCCCTCAAACCGCGAAGGCATGACAAAAAGATCTGCCTGTTTCAAAATACTGTGCGGATTTTTAAACTGACCCGGCAGACGGGCCTGCTTTCCTAATCCAAGTTGCTCTGCCAATCTTTCAAGCTCAGGCCGGAGGGCACCGTCACCAACGATCACCAATGTCCATTCAGGATAACGGTCTTTGATTAAGGCAAATGCCCTGAGTAGAAGGTCAAATCCCTTTTGAGCGTGGAACCGACCCAATGCCATCACCGAAGGCCGGGATATCTTTATGGGTGCCGGAGATTGATTTTTGGGAATAATGATTGGATTGGGAACAATACATGCCGTGGATTGAAATTGCGGCAAAAAATATTCCAGCGCCCTGGAAGTTTGCACAACAATACGGGCCGCAAAGGGATAGGTCCATCGCCGGAGCATCTCCCAGATCAGTCCAATACGATACCGGCTTGGGTCAATCCGTTCTGAAACCACGACAGGTATTTTTAATCGCCTTGTTGAGATTAAAGTCATGATATTGGTCGTATCGATAAAAGAAACCACCACATGCGGCTGACTAGACTGGATGACCTTTCTCAAAGTCATGACTCCCGGAATCGCCTGTAACAAGCCGCGAATCCCAAGCGCCATCCGCGCCACACCTTTTGGTGTTTCAAAAAAGTCTTCTTCTGTGCCATTCAGGGTAATCACAGTGACATGATGGCCGCGATGAGATAACGCTTCAGTCAATATCACCAACACCCGTTGCGCCCCTCCTGCAGCCAAGGAGCTGATAACAAAGGTAATTCTCATAAATTAAATATACCTCAATTATCCGGAATTGACCGATCACGCGTAATAAATATATGGCAAGAAGCGCCGAATAAGCAGGACATTTTTTGACGGGTTTTGAAAGACAGGTTTTTAAAAATACTGTATCCCGTGTAAAATAACCCATTGCTGGAATGATGCATGATCTCAAATTGGTTCTCTTCAAATACAGATATCCATCGCCTTTGACTAAAATAGTATAACTCTGAAAACGCACTGGGGTATTCGCCGTGGGGCCCTTCCCACAACGCTTTTTTGATTAAGGTCGGAATGGACTGCCTTTTGAGTAACTGAGAGCCATTCCCCTGTTTTTGAAGGTCCGGCTGACGGGAAAACCGCCCGATTAGATAAATGGGTAGATAAATATAATGTGAAAGGCTGGTCCAAAACCGCCAGGCGGGGGTGGGTAAAATATGGATCGCCATTCCGGAAGGTTTGAGCACCCGTTTCATTTCTAAAAAAAGAGGAGAGAGTTTTCTGACATGTTCCAGAACATTGGAAGAGAAAACAAGATCAAAATAATGATCTTTAAACGGAATATGAACACCGTCATAAGATTTGACTGAAAAGTAGAGTTTAGGCGGGTCTGGTCGATTTTCAATATCGATCGAGTAGACCTCGCAACCGAATGACGACATCAGACTGGCTTGGAAACCGCTTCCTCCCCCGATTTCCAAGACCCGCATGCCCGGCTTAAACCAGGGTTTCACCTCTTCGATTTCAGCCGCTCGGATCTTTTTCAAATGCGTTTCAGCACGGCTTTCGTGAATTTCCTCAGACATTGACCTCCCCCGCCATGCTCTCTCTTGCTTTTAATTGCTGATAAAGTGCTAAAAATGAAAGAAGGGTTGAAATCACGTACACGATGCTTGTGGAAAGTCCAATACCCGCGACTCCCCAATATTCCATAAAAATATAATTACCAATGATATTGGCTATAAAATTCAGTCCCCCGATCGTCATTAAAACATGGTTTTTCTTTAACGCACTTAACATCCGGACGAACAGTATTCCCAATATATAGAATGGGATCTGCAGCAAATAAAGGCCCTGAACTTTTCCAACCACCACCGTATCCTTCGGGAGAAATGCCCCTCGTTCAAAAACCAACCGGATAAGAGGTTCTGAGTAAATAAAGAGCACAGTGGTCACCGGGATCGTAACCAGTAATATTAAGGCGGAATACATCTTCAAGGTATTTATAATGTTGCGCCAGCTCTCCTCGGCAACCATTTTTGAAAAATGAGGAAAGATCGCTGTACTTAAAGAGACTGTACTTAAGCCCAATATAAACTGTACGACCTTACTCCCGTAGTTTAAGGTAGAGACACTGCCCGGCCCAATGGTTGCCGCCATCGCCTGATCAACAAAAGCCGTTCCACTCACTAACAACAACCCCAGAATCATGGGAGAAAATTGCTGAATGATATTTTTTGTTGCCTCGCTCATTTTTCCCAATCGAGGCAAAAAAAGATATCCTTGAGACCTTAACCCTGATACGAGTACGATAGCCTCCAATATAATCCCGGCCAGGATGCCTGCCGCCAAAGCATAAATACCAAAATGACCTCCAAATCCTAATAAGGCAAGCATGGATAAAAGGGGTATGATTACAGGAGAAAAAGACGGCAGAAAAAAATGTTCTCCAGCATTTAAAATGCTTCCACAGGCCTTAATCACACCATAAAAAATAACCGTCGGAACAAATAACAAAAACAAATTACGGGAGAGAAATAATTTTTCCGAATTAAAACTTGTTCCGAGCAAAGGAAGAATGACTGACGAAAAAAAAACCATTACAACACATAAGGATAAAAGGAGAAGTAAATACCAGGCTAAAATATTGGACAATAAGGCACTGGCAGCTGCACGCCCTTGTTGTTCACGAACCTTTATAAATTCCGGAATAAAGGCGACATGGAAAGCCCCCGTCACAATATTAATCACCAATGTCGGCAAGAGATTGGCGATCAGAAAAGCATCCATCTCATCGCCTGTTCCAAATTGGTTTGCGATGAATAAGTCCTTTCCCACCGCAACAAATGAGACAAGGAAATGGACAGATCCAATGGTCAGTATCGATCTGAATATTTTCAGATTAATGGATTCTTCGCAAATATCGACCCATCGACCTAAATATCCTTTCCATAAATGGATCAATTAAAAACCTCATTTACCTGTTTTTACGACAAGGATGCCTTATGAATATCAACAATCTTTTCATCCCAATCAAAAATAAACGCTTTTCTGACTTCATCGGACAATTCACGGACTCGCCCCAGATAACGTTTATCAAGCATCACATGATTAATTTTATCAGATAAATTCGTGACGTCTTGCGGGTCAAAAAGCAGATGGTCGGATTTTAAGAGTTCACGGATTTCAGGAATATCACTTCCGATACAGGGAAGGCGGTATGACAAGGCTTCAAGGAGTGCATTCGGACATCCTTCATGCCTGGAAGGGAAGACAAATAAATCGGCGGCCTTAAAATAGGGGCTGACCTCTTCTTGCCATCCGGTAAAAATGATGTTTGTCTTCCCTTTAATCTTTTGGGACAAAGCCTCCAGATTTGTTCGCTCTTGTCCATCCCCGACCACCAGAACGACACATGGGGTTTTAAGTAGAGGGAGGGCTTTTAATAAAATAGCGATATTTTTTCTGGGATCTAGCACCGCGGCCGTGAGGATCACAAAGGCTTGTTCATCCAAACCCATTTTTCGGCGGCATAATCTCTTTTCATCATCAAGCATTGAAATATCCCGAATGTCGTTATACAAGACCTCTATTTTTTCCGGTTTGATTCGATATCGGGAAATCATAATATGCCGAAGCTGTTTACTAACCGTGACCACACGATTTGCTGATTTAAAGCCGATTGCCATCAAAATCTCCTCAAAAAATATCCGCAGGATAAAACGATGATGGAGCCGACTGATTTCAAGGACGTCCGCACGGGCCAGCGCAATAAGCGGTTTACCCAGAATAACCTTGATTGGAAGGCTTAAAAAGCCGTAGATGCCGCTAAATACAGAAACCAGGTTGATCTGATATCGGAAAGCGATGAAAAAGGCATACACAGGACTCGTCAAAATAAAATAGGTCCAAAAAAAAAGCCCTTCTCTTTTCTTAAAAGGCGTCCATAAAAGATGAGGAAAAATTTTAGGATGCTTGATCGGAAAAGTCTCGACCGCAATATAATGGATTTCCCCGCCTTGCTTAATCCAGGCGTCAAACATCCTGTACATTCTCTTACACAAGCCGCCGGGTTTGTGTTTGTAATACAGGGTGAGTATTTTTTTGTTGAACGCAGCGCCTGGTGAAAGATGTATATTTTTTTTGGAGGCGCTATACATTCATCGCCACACTTTCTTCCCACAGAAAAAAGACCAGCAGCAGCCAAAGTTTCTGACTGTGGTCACGACGCCCCTCTTGATGTTCTTGAAATAACTTACGTATATATTGGGCATTCAACAAACCAAATCGATCCTGTTTCAATAATACTGATTCAAGCAGTGGTTTCCATTCCCCCTTAAACCAATCTCCCAAAGGCAGCATGAATCCATGTTTTTTTCTGTTTAATATTTCTGAGGGAACCAGACTGGAAAATGTTTTTTTAAGAATATATTTTTCCTGAAATCCATTTAATTTTAGATTGATCGGCATTTTCATCGCAAGATCCACCACCTCTTGATCCAAAAATGGGGACCGTATTTCAAGACCATGGGCCATACTCATTCGGTCGACCTTAACGAGGATGTCATCCGGCAGATAAGAATGAAAATCCACCCACATCATCTGAGAGACTTCGTCTAATCCTGCACCTTCCGCCCTGTACTTTTCCATATGATGGTTTTTTGATTTTTTAAGGGCTTCAGCCACATGTGGCAGATAAAGCGCGTCCAGTTCAGTTCTTGAAAATGTTTCCGGAATCAGATCAAAGGGGTCACGATCCAATCGATTTGAAAAATCGATAAAAAGCTTCATTTGTTTTACAAAACTCTCTCGATAATAAGCGGTATTTTCAGGAAGACGACTGAGGAACCGCTCAATAAAAGTCGTGCGAATGCTTTTTGGAATGAAGTGATAATATTTGAGGAATTTTCTGGCGACATATCTTCGGTAGCCCGAAAAAAGTTCATCACTCCCGTCCCCGGACAGAGCCACCGTCACGGATTTCTTGGTGTTTTCTGAAAGTTGATACACGGCAAGGGATGAGGCATCGCCAAAAGGCTGGTCAAAGTGTTCTATCATGCGTGAAAGGAATCCTTCTGCTTCAACATTCATCAGCTTACTTTGATGTTCAGTTTGATAATAGGCTGCGGCTGCATTGGCAAAGGGCGTTTCATCAAAGCTTTCAGCCTTAAATCCGATGGAAAATGTTTTCAGGTCATTAACGCCCTCATTTCTCATTAACGCGACAATCAAGGAAGAATCCAGACCTCCGCTTAAAAAAGCCCCCAACGGTACATCACTAATCAGCCGAAGTCGAACCGCTTCACTTAAAGTCGATCTCAGCGCTTCACAGTACTCTTTTTCATGCATGTTGGCGTCCGTGGCTGTGGATGGAGACCAGTAGGCTTTCAATTCTGAACCCGCGGCATCCAGGGTGATGCAGTGTCCGGGCGGTAAGGATTGAATGTCCTCGTAGATCGTTTCCGGACCCGTGATAAACTGGTTTTTAAAATAAAGATCAAGTGCAGTATAGTTGAGTGCCGAGGTCACCCCTCCGGCCAAAAGCGCCCTGATCTCAGACGCAAAAAAAAAGTGATTTTCAGTCTGATGATAATACAGGGGTTTTTGGCCCACACGGTCCCGTGCGAGAAAGAGTTTTTTTTCCCGTTGATCCCAAAGGGCAAATGCAAACATGCCACGAAGCTCTTTAACGCAGTCTATCCCAACTTCTTCGTAAAGATGAATGATGGCCTCTGTATCACTCTGGGTTATAAACGAATACTGATCTTGAAGAGACCGGCGCAATTCCTTGTAATTATATATTTCCCCATTAAATACGAGTGCAATCCGCTTGTCCGTGTTAAACATCGGTTGCGCGCCTCCTGCCGCATCTATCACCGCCAAGCGGGTGTGCACCAGTCCGATGGGGCCATTGATATAATGCCCGGAACCATCCGGCCCACGGTGCTTCAAGCGATCTCCCATGGCGAGCAAGGCCCTCGAATCCACCGTATGTTGATTTATGTGATAACGTCCTGCGATTCCGCACATATCTTTTGATAACACTCTTGGTATTGTAAGGCCGTTTGATCCCAGCTCATATTCATCTCTAATATGAGCTTTCGGGCATTTTCCCCTAACTTCGTACGCAAATGTTGGTCCGATATTATTCTTGATAGCGCTTTTGAAAGGTCATCCACATTTCGAGCTTGAAACAATAAACCATTTGACTCCGGCGTGATCAGTTCTCGAATACCCGGCAAGTCGGAAGCAACTACAGAAAGACCGCAGGCCATGGCCTCCAAAACCACATTGGGTGTGCCTTCCCAAAGACTGGGGAGCACAAGACAATCGGATTGAGCCATTTCCTGAAATGTTTGATCCGGAGGCAGCATTCCGGTAAAGCGGACCTTGTCATTTAAATTGAATTGATCAACCTGCCGTTTGAGTGAGTCCGCTTCGGCCCCGTCTCCCACAATGGTCAGTGAGTAGTCCAATTCAGCAATATGTGTTTGTGAGACCGCCCGGATCAGCGTATCCACCGATTTTCTTGGAATAAGGCTGCCGACAAAAAGAAGTCGACAGCTTGTTTCCGCTTTTTTAGCCGATGGCATCGGAACGCCCTGAACACCGTTTCGGATAAACCTCACACGCTCCGGCGGTATGCCCTGTTCAATCACCCACTCCCTCAGATAAAGATTCACTGTTGTAATGACTGCAGCCCGCTTTAGTATCCAAAGTGAAATTAGATAGGATATTTTCCCTTTTTGGGCCCTTTGAACATCACTCCCACGCAGGGTCACAATAAAAGGAATACCCCGAAAAATTTGAACGGCCCATGCGATCATTCCGACAAAAATCCAGTTGGCATGAAGCACGTCCGCGCCGCGCGAAACACGCAGGGTTTTTATAAAAAACATAAACATGAAAAAAGGGGCTTGCAGTATTAACCAGGGACAGCGATTTAAATTGGCCGGAATTCCCCCGCCTTCTCCATAAGCCAGCTTCTGCCAGCGAGCAGGGAAAAAATAAGAAAACCGATGGACTTTGATCCCCTCCATCTCTTCACTAAAAACGTCCTCATAATCAGCAGGCGCGACAACATCAACTTCAGTTTTGTGGGAAACCAGGGTACGGCAGAGCCGGTAGATAAAAACACTCGAGACATCCTCCAAACTGCGAGGGAAGGAGGTCGTCATCATGCAAACCTTCATTGATCCTTTCCACGAAGGTGCTTGTTATATTCCATATCAAACCACATCGCGAAAAAAAGGGATTGAAGTCCCGTAATAAACAGGAAGGCGGCAAACATGGCTTCGGTCGGCATCGCACGAATACCGGCCAAACGCCTGAAGAACAAGTACAAACCAAAAACCGATCCGATTGGGGTTAAAGATAATCCCATAAAATAAAAAAAGACCAAAGGATGAAAATCCTGAATGACATACTTCCGTGCCATCCTTTTAAAAAAACTTTTGAAAAGCAGCCAACTGATACCGGGAATCACTTTCCAGAGGCGGATGCCGGATTTTTCACCAATGTTATAAATTGGGCGAACAGAGACATCTTTGACACGAAAGTTACAGATATTCAGTTTAATTAAAATATCGTTCGGCATACCATACTGTAAATAAATATCATCAAGATTAATGGCACGCAAGGCGATTAGTGAAATCGCGGTGTATCCTGATTGCGAGTCTGCAATGTGCCAATATCCCGAAGCAATCTTTGTGAGCAGGGATAACACCGAATTTCCAAGATAGCGGTGATGCGGGATCATCTCCCAGGATTCACCTCTAAAAAGGCGGTTGCCTTTCACATAGTCCGACTCTCCATTTACAATCGGCATGACAATCCGGTCGAGATCAGCAGGGTCCATCTGGGCATCACCATTCATCACCACGGTCACATCCATTTTTTCCGACAAGGCCATTTTATAACCCATTTTCACACCCCAGCCGACTCCTTCATTTTTGGTATTTTGGACCAGCACAACACGGTGCGGTTCTTTTTCAACATATTTTTTAACCACATCAGCGGTCCGGTCCGTACTATAATCATCCAGAATAAAGATGCGATCCACGAAAGATGGGAGCGTTTCGATCACCTGACCGATGAGCAGTTCTTCGTTATGCGCAGGCACGACAACCGCGATGCGTTTATTTCGGATCATATCAGGACTCGTTCAACAGGATTGCAATTTTAGCTTTGGCTTCCTGGTTATTCGGGTTAATAGTTAAGACTTGCCGGAAATAATGGAGACTTTTTTCTTGATTTCCATCTTCAAAACTGATGTTGCCTAATAAATACAAGGTATTTTCATGATTTGGATAAATTCTCAATACCTGGGTTAAATAATATTCTGATTTTTGATGATTGCCTTCATGCAAATATATTTTGGCCAAATTTAAATACGGGATATAATTGTTTGGGTTCAGAGAAATAGATTCTAAGAACAAGGTTTCAGCTTCTCTGTAATTCTCCAAATTTGCGTATGAAATTCCCAATGCATTGATATAGTCTGGCTGATTCGGCATCATTGAAAGGGCTAAATGAAAATGCTCCCGTGCAATATCATTCACCCCACGCGTCATGAAAAAATACCCTAAACTCATCACGACTTCTGAAATAAGCAAGCGCTCCTCGTGATTATCCGAGACTTCCTCAAATTGGATTTGAGATCCCAGATTTTTAAAATAGGCTTGAATGTCTTCGTTTGTAATTTCAGACGGTGTTGCACTGACTTTAAGAAAGAACCCGTCAAGCTCCAGGTATTTTTCAACCAAATAATCCTGCATTCCGGCGGTTTCCCAATAGATCGGGTAACGGTTCACATTCTCTGATAAAAAGGCAGAACCGAATTCATTGCCTGACACCCCCTCCTTAGGAATAACGATATTCTCAAACTTCGACTGTTCCAGTTTTGAAAAAAAATCAGGCGCTATAAAACTGCTTAGACTCACAATCGAAACATCCGGACGATACCCTTCCGCTTGCTGAATATAACTCAACATAAACCAGGTCAAGGTAGAAATGACGATGGCATTTGGCGGAAGATCATTGATTAAATTGCGGGAGACGGATCGGGTTTTCCAGTAATTTCCATTATTATTTTCTTTATAATGATTCTGGAAAAGCATCAGCATTTGAATCCCGAGTAACAAGACAACCAGCTTTAGAGAAATTGTACTCATCTGTTTTTGTTTAAAGAAATTCATTGCAGAAAAATAAATCACGAAAAATCCCACCCCCATTAATATATCAAAGATTAAAAAATTCGAGAGAAATGCAGACGGTTCTCCCCAATATGGAATAAAGAATAAAAAAGGCGGGAAAAAGATCACCGAAAGAAACAACAACAGTTTTTTCTCTCTGTAGTAAATCAGTGCCGCAAGCCCTGTAAATCCCACAATAAGACCCAGGTACGAAAAATCTTCTATAAAAAACTGTGAATACATTGAAAGTTGTCTTGGCATGACATCTTCAGGGACAGCAAAGTGGTAGGATGCCGTTTTTCGGTCGCTGGTGTGAATGAGCAGGTTTTCAATCGTTTCCGGATTGCCCCAGTCATAATAAGGGTTTTGGCTTGAACGAATTGGAAGATAGAGGTAGATAGAGAACCCAATCAGAAAAAAGAATGAACATATCGAAGCCACCTTTAAGACCGAAAAGGAAGGGTTTCTCCACCAAACCCAATAAACCCAAAAAAATAAAAATGGAACATATAAAACCAAAATCGCATGAGATCCTAAACCCAGTCCAAGTATAAATAATAACAGGCAGTGCCACTTAAACTGGTTATGATTATCATGCTCGTTCTTATTGAATCGTTTCTGTTCCACTTTTAAAAAAATAAAAATAAAGGCCGCTGTAAAAACATGTTGAAGGGTATAAACCTCAGGCACAGTCGCATTCTCCCAAAGGGCATTAGAAAAAGAAAAAAGAAGCGTCGTCATCAATGAAATCAAAGCAAGGTGTTTTTTTGAACAATGTTCATTTTTGTGCCGGGACAGATGTTCAAGAATATATAAAAGAATATAATAGGTGAGGACAGAAATCACTGCTCCGAAAAAGCAGGAAACCAATGTTACTTTAAAAGCGATGCTGCCAAAGGGGATAAATGTAAAAAGTTTTGCGATGACGGCGTACAGGGGAGAACCTGCGGGATGGGCAATATCCACCAAAAACCCAATGGCCTGGAATTCTGGCGCATCACGCCAGTATATTGACGGAAGGGCTGTAAAAAGATAAACAGAAAAAGAGCTTATAAACAAGATATGAGGAAACAGAGAGACCATCCTGCTCCATACATACAACGGCGAAAAAATGGCGGTATAAACAAAGGGGAAGTGTTGATATCAACACTTCCCCTTTGTTTATCGATACGTGCTTAGCTGTTAAAGTCGCTGTTGACAACGTCTCTTAAAAATTTTCCTTCGTTGATCCGCCACTCATCACCGATAACACGGCCACCGGTTCCCAAGGCTCTTGCCGTGAATCCGCTAGCAGTCATAGCAGTCAATGAATAGGCATATCGAGGTGTGCCTGAGGTTGTGAAGCCAATCGCCCCCAAACTAGCACCGACATAACCTGTTGTCCCTTCTGCGGCATAGGCTGTGATATTCGTGTAGATCGCACCAAGATTCGCTTTGGCTTCAGCCTGCTGGGACTTTGCCTGATAATTTAAAAAGTTCGGGATGGCGATAGCCGCCAAAATACCGACAATGGCCACCACAATCATCAACTCAATCAATGTAAATCCCTTGTTTTCTTTCAGTTTGTTGAACATAACATCCTCCATTCTCGTTAAACGCTATAAAGAAACCATGTAGGCCTAAATCGCTGAATCACACTGGAATCTATATGCAGAATGAATGCCACAAGCTAAAAAAATAAAACATCTTTTATTTCAGTAACTTAGGGCCTAAAAAATAGAAAGGCATTTTTAGTGAAGACTAAAAAGGGCATTTTTAGTGAAAAGAGATGACATTTTTTGTCAAATATCGCCCTTATTGATTAAAGCGCTCTGGATCGAGATCAACCAGTTCCCGATCTTGATCAATTTCCCAGACATCCCCGGCAATCTGCCCGCTTATGCCATTCGCACGGGCCTTGAATGTATTCACAGATACCGAAACCAGCGTATAACGGTATCGGAAAGCGCCATTTATCTCAAAACCAATTTTTTGAAGCGTTGCGCCTTCATAGCCGGTCATGACCTTCGCGCTTTTGGGAGGCCGATAGGACAGCATTCCGACATATATCGCACCCAGATTTGATTTGGCTTCGGCTTGTTGTGCTTTGGCCAGATAATTTAGATAATTCGGAAATGCAATGGCGGCCAGAATAGAAAGGATAGCCAGGGTAATCAAGAGTTCAATCAAGGTAAAGCCGTTAGTGTCTTTCATCACTATCTTAGAAAAGAGAGGCGTTCTTGGATAAGAAGGGCTTAGTTCGTATCCTGGACTGGCGTTTTTATTCTTTGAGCTGAGTTTTCAATACTTGGCGTGCCAAAACCTGCAGCTATAAATCGGGCAATAAGGGCATCATTTTCAGGGTCAAGTGACAATGAACGCTCCCAAGCCTCCTTGGCAAGATGGGTTAACTCTTTTTTCAGGTAAACTTCCCCCAGGTGTTCATAAATCACTGGATCGGTCGGAATGAGCGAAACGGCCTTTTCGAGCAACCGGAGGGCATCTTCCAAATTTCCCTGCCGATAATAGGCCCAGGCCAAGCTGTCGATATAGTACCCATCCTCCGGCTTGACGCTCAAGGCCCGGTTAATGAGATCTATGGCTTCATTAAGACGAACCCCTTTATCCGCAAAAGTATAGCCTAAGTAATTGAGGGCATTGGCGTGGGTTGGTGCCAAACGAATGGCCTGTTCCATAGCGATGACCATGTCGTCAAAACGATCGAGTTTGTCATAGGTTGCGCCCAGATGAAAATAAAGGTCTGGAACTTTAGGGTTCTTTTCAATACCGGCGGAAAGCGATTGGACCGCTTCTTCGTAACGTTCCGAGTCATGATGAATTAACCCGGTAAACAAGTAGGATTCCGCACGCTGAGGATTAATTTTTTTAGCCAGCTCCCCCTGAGCCAGTGCATCTTCCGGCTTATTAAGTTTATAAAAATAAAGAGACCCCAATCGAATCCGCACGTCATATTCACTGGGGCTTTGCTCCAATACGGCCTGATAGGCCAAGCGCGCTTTTTCAAGATCATCATTTTCTTCATAGAGCGTCCCCAAATACACTTGAAGCCGTGTATCACCAGGCCTGACCTCCACTACCGCTTCCATAACTTCAATCGCATTCTTGAAATCTCTCTTTTCCACAAAAACCCGCGATAACTGAAGCGCAATATCAAGACTGGAGGGATTGTTACGGGACAGACGAATCAAAAGATTCAATGCCTCATCCAATGCACGTTTTTGTACTAATAACTGAACAAGACGATTGACGGCCTGCTGATTTCTGGGATTGATGCGGTTTACGACATGCCGATAAACATTGATTGCGGCTTGCCCATCCCCCTGACGCTCGTAAATATTGGCAATGGCCATGTGTGCCGGTTCAAAATAGGGATCCAGAGACAAGGATTCCCGAAATAGATCGAGGCCTTGGTCAAGGGCACTCTTTTCTAGCGCCAACATGCCAAGGTAGTAATGAAAAAAAGGAGAAGGCGGACCGACTTCCATCCCTTTGTAAATAATTTCTTCTGCCGCCTCAAGCTTACCCTGATCTGCATAAATCCCTGCAATCTTAAAATAAATATCCCGGATATTTGGGACAGCGTCGAGGGCTTTCTGATACAACTCAAGCCCTTTTTCCTGATTTCCGGAAACCAGGTAGACATCACCCAACAACATAAGCAATTCACCATTATCCGGCTCCAGTTGCTGGGCCCTTTCGGCGTAATGAAGCGCATCTTCCTGGTTCCCCAGTCGGCTGTACAAAATCGCAATCCGTTTCAGAAGAAAAAAAGCGTTTGGATCATAACGAAGTGCGATCAAATATTCTTTAAGCGCCTTCTTATCAGATTCTATCGGGGTGTCAAAATCACGATTATCTTCATACTGGAGCCCCAGAATTGTATGATAATAGGACTCTGGATTCGGTGAAGGTTTGGCTGACAGCGCCTCAGGTTGACTCATTGTTTCGACTTTAGTCTGTTTTTTGACTTCTGCCGCCTGAGTAAGCACTGGCGTATGTTCTGGCAAGGCCGCACAAGACATCATCAAGGCAGGAAAAACAAGGCCGTAGATCAGTTGAGTGGTCGCGTATTTTAACTGGGGAAAAGCTTGGGGGGGAGATTTCAGGTTTTTATTAGACAGATCATTCAACAAGATTCTGATGAAGTTGTTACCCATAAAGTACCAAATGCCCTGATAACAAGTAAACCTGCACCTACTGTTTCTTTTTCTGTTGATCAGGAGTCACGTCAATTTCGTCCTGTTCAGAGACCCCTTTTTTAAAACCACGGATTGCTTTTCCCAAGCCAGACCCTATCTCGGGGAGCTTTCCCGCCCCGAAAATAACAAGCACAATCACGAGCAAAATAATTAATTCCGGGATACCAATTCCAAACATTTAAATCATTGCCTTAAGACATAAACTATAAAAAATTGGTATTATTACCCCAACTTTCACTTATATAGTAGACTTTTGAAATTATAGGGCGAATCCAAGTCATTGTCAAATTGAAAACGATAAAAACCAAGCAGATGACATCTGCTTCGCGCCCTTGTATTGAAAAAGGAAAAGCAGCCTATTCCTCTCGAAAACGCCTGGGATGATCATGTGAAAGGTCTTCGAAGCGCGTATATCGGTTAATAAACGCCATGGGAACATCACCAATGGGGCCATTTCGTTGTTTTCCGATGATAATATCAGCCACGCCCCGTTTTCCACAGATACATTCCCCTTCTTGCGAGCATTTACAAGGATCGTACACCTCTTCACGATAAATAAAAAGGACAACATCTGCATCCTGTTCAATAGCGCCTGACTCCCTCAAATCGGCCAAAATCGGTCTTTTTTTCTTTTCAGGGCGAGACTCAACAGCCCTTGAAAGCTGTGAAAGTGCCACAACCGGAATCTTCAGTTCCTTGGCTAAAGCTTTCAAAGACCTTGAAATATCAGAAATTTCTTGTTCACGGCTATTTGCATCTCCACGTCCCCGCATGAGTTGAAGATAATCCACAATAATCAGGCTCAAGTCATGTTCCGCTTTTAAACGCCGCGCCTTTGCCCGCATTTCCAAAATCGTCATTGACGGCGTATCATCAATAAAAATCGGCGCCTCATTCAATCGGCCTGCCGCGTCAATAAGCCGACGCCAGTTATCATTACCGGGCTGCCCCAGAAAACCAGAGCGCAGCTTATGGGCATCCACTCGCGCTTCAGAACAAAGCATTCTGAGGACCAACTGTTCCTTGGACATCTCCAAACTGAAAATCCCCACGGTTTTATTTTGATTCAGGGCAATATTCTGGGCCATACCCAAGGCAAAAGCCGTTTTACCCATGGACGGGCGGCCTGCAACAATCACTAGGTCGGAGGCTTGCAGGCCGGAAGTCATTTTATCCAGATCCTTGTATTTACTCGGTAAGCCCGTAAGCTGCTGATCGGACAGCTTTTCAATAATCTCAAAACCCGCTTTGACCAACTCTTTCATTGGCGTAAAGGTCGCCCGCATGGATTTATCGGAAAGTGCAAAGATATTCCGTTCTGATTGATCGAGCAAATCTTCGACTTTTCCGTCATTTTCATAGCCTTGCGAAACGATATCCGTTGCGATACGAATCAGATCCCGCAACAAGGCCTTTTCATGAACAATTTTGGCATGTAAGCGGACATTTGCAGAAGTGGCGATGCTGTTTAAAAGTTCTGTTAAATAGGCATCTCCCCCGACAGCGTCAAAATGCTCATTGGCCCGAAGCTTGTCAGAAAGTGTAATTAAATCAATGGCTTCACTAATGTCGTTTAAATCGAGCATTGCCGCATAGATTTTTCGGTGACTTTCCCGATAAAAATCCTCACGGTTTAAGACTTCAACAACGCGGTTGATCGCCTGATTATCAATCAGTATTGCCGCGAGCACGGCCTGCTCGGCTTCAATATTTTGAGGGGGCAGTTTTTTAAGGGAAAAATCCTCGGAAGACACGAGCGTTTCCCCTCCGTTACGTGATCGTTTCATTAGAATCAAGCCGTGAAATCAGATTTTCTTGATTACAGGTTTCACACTTTCCGGTGAGGACATCAAAGAGTTGAACAGTGGACATTCCCGCTTCTTCGGGCAACAACGCCACTTTTGATATAGATTGTCCAGCGGCTTCCTCAAGTACAGCCTCTTTCAAGGGTAAGGGATTAAAGCTTTTTTGAATCACCCGGTAACCGCGTTTCCGAATGTCTTTCGCCAGGGCAATCGCCCGTTTTAGATCATCCGGAGAATGGACCAATAATAAATCGACTCCATTTGGGGTTCCGTTTCTTAGTGATGATTTTTCAATTGCGGACTGAATCCGCTCAATATATAACGCGAACCCGGTTGAAGGGGAAGGCGCTCCGAATTTTTCCAGAAGATGATCGTATCGGCCCCCGCCGCCCAATTCAGAACCAACGCCCTCGGTAAAAATTTCAAAAATCGTTCCCGTATAATAATCGAAACCGCGCACTTCACCCAGATCGAAGATAATATATTCCTGATGGCCCGCAGATTTTAAAAGCGCATAGACCGCTTCGAGCCGTTCAAGGCTTTGACGGCAAGCGGCGTCATCCGTCAAGCGAGACGCCCGTTCCAAAACCGCTTCACCCCCAAACAGGTCCAAAAGGCTCAAGACTTCTTTTTGAGTTTTTTGATCGACAGATTCCTGTTTCAGCCATTGCTCCAGTTGAGACGCTTCTTTTTTGGCCACGTAATGCAGAATCTTTTTATAAAATGCGGGAGAGGCCATAAAAGGTCGAAGCAGTCCTCGTGTAAATGCCATCTGCCCCAGCGTAATTCGAAAATCCCTTAAACCCAAACCCTGCAACACCTCAATGCTGAGCGCAATCATTTCTGCGTCGGCTTCCGCATCTGAAAAACCAATCAGCTCTCCACCAATCTGAAAAAGCTCCCGTTCCCGTCCGGCGTGCTCTTCCTGATGACGAAAAACATTGGCCGAATAACACAAGCGCAAGGGACGGGCCTGACCGGATAAAAGCGTGGACGCGATTCGCGCAATCTGAGGTGTGACATCGGGTCGAAGCACCATGATGCGGCCCGTGGCTCGGTCAACAAATTTGTAGGCACTGTCCAGGATTTCTTCGCCCACTCCTAAAGAAAAAACATCCAGATACTCGAAGATTGGCGGCGTGACTTCCTGATATCCCCATCGAGAAAAGGAAGACAGGATTTCTTTCTCGATCAATCGGCGGTGTGACGTCCCGTCCGGAAGGAGGGTGGCCACCCCCTTTGGAATCATCGTTTTTGGTTTACCTGAAAAAGTCATCGGCCTAGAATAAAAGAAAGGAATTTATGGGAAAACAAATGGTGTGGACATACAGCCCATCACAGACGGTAAATCCACACCATAAATGAGTTATATCTTTACTTGCTTGACCGCAATAATGTGGGGCAGCCCTTTGATCTCTGCTAAACCCGCAGAATCTATCTCTGAATCAATCCCCACAACCGAAATGGCTTTTCCACCTGATTTTTCACGACCCAGCTGCATGCTTGAAATATTCACCTGATTTTTTGCCAGAAGCTGCCCCAAACTGCCAATCACACCCGGTTTGTCTTCGTTAAACAAATACAACATCACCCCTTCCGGAATGACTTCAAGCGCCATTTGATCAATTTGAACCAGACGCGGTTCGTTTTTGTTGAAAATCGCGCCTGTAACGGATCTCTCCTGGCCTCCCGCTTTGACCTTCAGAGATAAAAGGGAAGAAAAGTTTCCTGAATCAGAACGTTTTGACTCATTCACTACAATGCCGCGCTCCTTGGCGATGCTGGGGGCGTTCACATAATTCACCTGAACTTCCAGAATAGGACTTAACAGGCCTTTTAACACTGCAACAGAAATTGGCGCCGTATCTAAATCTGCCGCTTCTCCGCTATAGGTAATGGTGATTTCTTCAACGCCGCCCTCTCCAGTTTGGGCAATAAATGAGCCCATCTTTTCAGCGAGATCGATGTAAGGCTGAAGTTTTGGCAGCAAATCTGGAGAGACAGAAGGCAGGTTGACCGCAAAACGGGCAAGGTCATGGACCAGATAGTCTGCGATCTGGTTGGCCACGGCAATCGCAACATTCTCTTGCGCTTCGTGCGTAGACGCCCCAAGGTGGGGTGTGCAAATAAAGTTTTCAAGAGTCAATAATGGGTGTGCAGGATCAACGGGCTCTTTTTCAAAAACATCCAGTGCCCCCCCGCCCACTTTTCCGCTCTTTAGCCCTTCGTATAAGGCATTTTCATCCACAATACCGCCGCGCGCACAATTTATAATCCGGACTCCCTGTTTCATCTTTTCAATTGCGGCAGCGTTAATCATGTGTCTGGTTTCATCAGTCAAGGGCGCATGAATCGTAATGACATCTGCACGGGTAATCAGGGTTTCGAAATCGACGACTTCAACGCCCATCGCGCTTGCTTTTTCCGGAGAAAGGTACGCATCATACGCAATCACGTTCATCATCATGCCTTGCGCAAGCTTTGCAAAATGGCTCCCAATCGCTCCCATCCCGATGATGCCCAGGGTTTTGTTAAAAAGCTCCATCCCCATGAACTTTTTCTTTTCCCATTTCCCGGACTTGGTCGATGCATCGGCCTGAGGCACACGGCGGGCCATGGCTACCATCAATGCGAAAGCATGCTCGGCGGTGGTCACGGTATTGCCTCCGGGCGTATTCATCACCACAATCCCGTGCTTGGTGGCTTCCGGAATATCCACGTTATCCAATCCGGAACCGGCACGCCCCACGACTTTCAAGTTGCTGGCTGCGGCAATCACCTCTTTTGTCACTTTTGTCGCACTGCGAATGACCAGACCGTCATACGCCGGAATTTCCCTGATCAGCTCTTCCGGGCTCAGACCTGTTTTCACGTCCACTTTCAAACCCGCTTTTTTTAAGATCTCTACGCCCCGCTCTGCAAGAGCATCACTCACTAAAACACGCATTGTTCCTCCTGAACCTTCTATTCATCCCCATAACCCAATGGCCCATATGGGGGAATATCCTTACTTTTTGAGCAATATTTCCTGGGCAACACCCACACCTGCACCCAATTTTAATGGATGCCCCATGCCTTTCAATACCATCTCGATTGCCGCCACGGCCGTAATCGTATCAAAAGTATCCAAATATCCCATGTTTGAAATACGAAACACTTTTCCTTTTAGATGATCCTGGCCTCCGGCGGCGGTAATCCCGTAGTTGACACGAAGATTTTTATAAATTTCCTGTCCGTCATATCCCTCGGGAGCTGAAATCGCCGTTACGGAAACACTCGGAGATTCTTTTGGAAACGGCGCCAGGCCGATGGCCTTCATTCCTTCGGTCAAGGCCTGGGCCATCATGGCCCGACGGGCAAAAATAGGCTCAAGGCCTTCTTCTTTCATCATTCTGAGTGATTGCTCCAGACCAACAATCAATGAAACCGCCGCAGTATAGGCTGTTTGGTTTTTCTGTATGGCATCACGTTCTTTTTTAAAGTCAAAATAAAACTTCGCATTGCTCGATTTCTCGGCTTGCCGCCACCCTTTTTCGGATACCGAGACAAAAGCCAAACCGGGAGGGAGCCCCAAGGCCTTTTGGGAGCCACTCACGACCACATCCAATCCCCAGGCATCGGTTTTTACATCAAAAACACCCATGGCCGAAATGGCATCCACCACCATCAGACAATCTTCATAGCCACGGACAATTTCAGCCACTTCTTTTACAGGATGGGCCACCCCTGTTGAAGTTTCGGAAGCCTGTATAAATACCGCCTTAATTGACGGGTCTTTTTGAAGGGCGGCGGCGACATCGGCCGGATTGACCACACATCCCCACTCCACTTTAATTTCTTCAGTCAACACCCCGTAATTTTTGCAGATTTTCCCCCAGCGTTCACCAAACTTTCCACCGTTAATGAAAAGCGCCTTGTCGCCCGGTGAAAGAAAGTTTGAGACAGATCCTTCCATTCCTCCCGTTCCGGTCGACGCAATAATCAACACATCATTTTGTGTTTGAAACAACCACTTCAGGTCTTCTTTTACCCGCTTCAACAATTCGACAAATTCCGGCGCGCGATGATGGAGAATCGGTTGCGCCATGGACAAAAGCACTTCCGGGGAAATCGCGGTCGGACCCGGGGCCAAAAGGTATTTCTTCACGTTATTTTTCTCCTTCTTTGGTCTTTATGGTAAAACTTGCTTAAGTATATGGTGGCTTCTGGGGCTAACGTTACATTCTTATCTGCCTGCTAAAGAAAGTGACGTTAGCATAGCGCTTTAAAATATGTCAAGGATTTCGACCGCGTTGCAGCGCCTTTCTTCAGGATCTGCCCGACTGTTTACAATCCTCGTAAAAATACGGTAGAGTAAGACATTGCCTAAGGAAACCATGATGCTTTCCCGTCTCCTCTTTTTATTTATTGCAGTCCCCCTGATTGAGATTATGCTATTAATCAAAATGGGGGAACAAATCGGCTTTTGGCCCACTGTTTTTATTCAGGTGGGCACAGGAATTTTGGGCGCAACCCTCGCCCGTCTACAAGGGTTGTTGGTCTGGAATAAAATCACCCGGGAACTGCAGTCCGGCCGAATTCCAACTCAGGATATGATTAATGGCATGCTTATTTTTGCAGCCGGGATTGTTCTAATGACGCCCGGTCTTTTAACAGATCTCGCCGGCTTTGCCATGCTGATTCCGTTTACACGCAACCTGTTTAAAGCGTGGATGCGCCAACAGTTCGAAAAAAACGCTGCACATTATCAAAATGCCTCAAAACCTGGCGATTATATCGACATTCATTCAGAATAAAAAAACAAAACAGATCCCGAACCTTGACAATAAAAAACGGTTGCCATAAAATTCCGCCACAGTTTTGGCAGGACCACCTTTGCATGGAAAATTCTTAGCGGCTTGAACAATCGGTTCATGCGACAAGCCCTTGAGGCGGCTCAAAAGGCCCTCTTGGCAGGGGAAGTGCCCGTTGGGGCCGTATTGGTGTGTGATGATGCGACCACATTTATTGCACACAATTTACGAGAATCCCGAAAAGATCCGACGGCGCATGCAGAAATACTTGTCCTTCAGGAGGGCGCACGAAAACTGGGACGATGGCGATTGGGTGGAACCTTGTACAGCACACTGGAACCCTGTGTGATGTGTGCGGGTGCGTTGGTACAGGCACGAATAGAACGTCTTGTATACGGGGCGGCAGACCTGAAGGCCGGAGCTTGCGGCTCGGTTTTAGATGTTGTGCGGGATGCACGATTTAACCATGAAATTGAGGTCATCCGAGGTATTTATGCGGAATCCTCAACCAAGTTGCTTCAGGCCTTTTTCAAGCAGCTTAGACGGAAATGAATCTTTTTCAGGAGAGATGGCCGAGCTCGGTTGAAGGCGCCTGACTCGAAATCAGGTGTGGGGGCAACTCCACCGGGGGTTCGAATCCCTCTCTCTCCGCCAGGTGCGGTAAAGGGAATGATCGCTTGTTAACAAAGTATTGGAGAGGTGTCCGAGCGGCTGAAGGAGCACGATTGGAAATCGTGTAGGCGGTTTGTAGCTGCCTCGGGGGTTCAAATCCCCCTCTCTCCGCCAAACTTTTTTGTATTCCGGTTTTATGTATTGTTTTATGATCTGTTTATTGGAGAGTCCGGGCCCTGTGCAACAGGATCTTATAAACCCCGTCAGGTCCGGAAGGAAGCAGCGGTAAGTAGGCGCTCCTGTGTGCCGCAGGTATACCTGGGCTCTCCACCAAGCAGATCATAAAACAGCTCCATATTACAATTTCACGCCATTTCATTTTTGATGGAGACCATAAAACCGGTCATGGAAACAATAACGCCTTAATGGATTACCAGGTTTCCGCCAGGAAATGGCGGCCACAGACATTTGAAGAAGTTATCGGCCAGAAACATGTCACGACTTCCCTAACCAATGCCATCCGGCACAATAAAATTGCTCAAGCCTATCTCTTTTCGGGGATTCGAGGAGTTGGCAAAACCTCGCTGGCCCGGATTTTGGCAAAAGGCGTGAATTGCAAAAAAGAAGGCACATCCATCCCCTGTAACCAATGCGAATCCTGCCTGGAAATCACACAAGGTCATTCGGTGGATGTCATTGAAATAGACGGTGCCTCCAATACCGGAGTGGATGACGTTCGTGAACTTCGCGAAAACGTGAAGTACCTTCCGCTTCGAGGACAATACAAAGTGTACATCATTGATGAAGTTCACATGCTGTCCAACGCCGCCTTTAATGCCTTGCTTAAAACCCTTGAAGAACCGCCGCCACATCTCATTTTTATTTTAGCCACCACGGAATCCCACAAGATACCCGGAACGATTCTTTCCCGTTGTCAGCATTTCACCTTTCGCAGAATGACTGCCTCTGAAATTGGGGTTCAACTCCGGCTTATAATCGAAGAGAAGAACATCCAATTTACGGAACGCGGACTAAACCTGATCGCCCGTGCGGCAGAAGGCAGCATGAGAGATGCGCTCAGTCTCCTGGACCAAGCCATTTCTTTTGGGGGCGAATCTGTCACAGACGATGATCTGTTTATACTGCTTGGACGGATGGACAGTGTCATATTCCACCGCCTTATTCATGCCATTCATGAAAAAAATGCTGAAGATGCCCTCTCTGTCGCCAGGGAAATTGCGGACCACGGCTGTGATCTACGGCAGTTTCTCACAGATTGGCTCGAATATTTAAGAAACTTAATTGTTGCGCAAAATGTTCCAAGCGTCGAAAATTGGGTTGACCTTTCAAAAGAAGAAGTCGATACCCTGCAAAAAGAAGCCGACCTTTTTTCCAGGGAAGCCTTGCAGCGTCTCTTCAGCCTATTTTCACGTCTGCTTTCAGAAATTCGAACCGCTCCTCAGCCTGCCCTTTTATTCGAAGTCGCCCTCATGAAATCCTTGCTGCTGGCAGATACCCAATCTGTAGAATCCATCATTGAAAAACTGGAAGCCATTTCCTCAGGAAAACCGGCACTTCAAACAACAAATGCCAAGACCTCAAAACCCAGTCCCCAAAACACACGGGATACGATTGCGCCTCCAAAGGAAAAACAGGAAGGAACGCCGGATCTTACCAAATCACCGCCTTCTAATATATCATCCGCTCCTTCTTCTCCGCGCCCTCAATCCAGCATGTCCTCACCCCAGATGACTTCTGAACAAAAGCCTCGAACGACGGTCTCTCGTGACAAGGCCGGGTGGCAGTCCTTATTAAAGCAGATCAAGGAAAAACGGCCCAACGTCGGTTCATACCTTGCTGAGGGGACATTGGATCATTTTGATCAGCATGAAATCCGCATTGCTTTTTCGAAGAACAGCGCATTTCTAATTACCTTGATCCAAAAAGCGGATTCACAAGAATGGTTGCGCGTATTCATCAAAGACCAGCTTGGTGACCCCGTTCAACTTGTTTTCATTGAAAAAAAAGAAGAAAAAATAAAAACACAAACGGAAAAAACGCCAAAACCAAGCTCCCAAAATGATACACTCCAAACGAGGACAGAACATCCTCTCATTCAGGAAGCGCTCAACATTATGGGAGGGACCATCATTGAGACAAAACGTGTACAGGATGATTCAAAAAGTAAAGAAAACAAACCTTACCTAGATGAGGAGAAACCATGACAGGACGGAAAATGTTTGGCGGCATGATGAAACAGGCTCAGGAACTTCAGGAACGGATGGCCAAAATGCAGGAAGAAGCCGCAAAAAAAACAGTGGAAGCCAGCGCTGGCGGGGGGATGGTGACAGTCGTTATTAACGGACGGCAACAAGTGCTTTCCATTAAAATCGACCCTGAAGTGGTCAATACGGATGATATCGACATGTTGCAAGACCTGATCATGGCGGCTGTAAATGACGGCATTCGAAAAACACAAGAATCGATGGCGGAAGAAATGAAAGGGATGACTGGAGGAATGAATATTCCCGGTCTTTTTGGAACATGAGTCAACAACAAGGCATTTTCAACCATCTGATCGAACAACTCATGGCCTTGCCGGGAGTGGGTAGAAAATCAGCCCAACGCCTGGCCTTTTTTATTCTCAAAATGGAACCCGAAGCGGCAAAAAAGATCGGACAGGCCATTATTGATGTCAAAGACCGGCTGGCCTTTTGTGAACAATGTAACAACATCACCGAACATGCCCTGTGTGATATCTGCGCAAGTCCTAAGCGGGAAGGGCACAAAATACTGGTAATCGAAGAGCCCAGCACACTGCACGTCATTGAACGAACAGGGGAATACCAGGGGCTTTACCATATCCTGCTCGGCGCGCTGGCCCCGCTTCCCGGAACCAACTCTGTTGCCCCTTCCATACAAAACCTCATTGAACGCCTTGAAAAAGGCACTGTGACAGAGGTAATTATCGCCACCAATCCCACCATCGAAGGAGAAGCCACCGCCATTTATCTCACCCGCCTCATTCAACCGCTTGGGGTGAAGGTCAGCCGCATTGCCTTTGGTATTCCAGTCGGTATTGATTTGGAGTATGCCGATGAAGTCAGTCTGGTGAAGTCTTTACAAGGCCGAAGAGAGATTGAAAAACTTTCTTCCTGATACAACGAAAACCATTCATCTGCTTTGAATTAGGCCATCCTTTAGGGAGAACGGGGTTTAAAATCGTCAAGGGTAAACAGGCTTTCAAAGGCCACGCCTGTTTTGGAAATGGCTTCCGTTCCACCTTCTTTACGATCGACCAAAGCAATCACTTTTAAAACAGGATGACCCACCTTTTTAAGAATCTCCAGCGTGCGAAGCGTCGATCCGCCTGTGGTCACCACATCTTCCACGACCACGACCTTGGCCTTATTAGCAAGCTTGCCTTCTATCTGTTGGCGGCTCCCGTGGCCTTTCGGTTCCTTTCGTACGATAAAAGCCGGAATAGGATGTTTTTTATAAAAGCTGACCACAGAAACGGCGGTGGCAATCGGGTCTGCACCCAATGTCATTCCGCCGACACCTTCCACCGGGAGGTCTTTGATACGCTCAAAAATCGCCGCGCCAATTAAAGCCGCCCCTTCAGCATTCAGAGAAACTTTTTTGCAATCAATGTAGTACGCTGTTTTCTTTCCGGAAGTCAGCTGGAAAGCCTGATCAGGACTATATCGAAACGCATCTCGAAGCAGCAACGATAAAAGACGTTGTCGGTTTTGATTATCAAAAAACATGGGCTTATGCCTAACGGATCAGTGTTTTTTTGTCAAGAAAAACATACATATTTCCAAATGAACCGGCATGAATCACATAAAACGGGATGCCCCCCCCGCAATGAGTTTTTCCGTAATCTCCCGGTCTGAAATCGGTTTGCAAAAATAAAACCCCTGCATTTCATCACAGCCATTTGATTTCAAAAAAGAGACTTGCTCGCCGGTCTCCACCCCTTCTGCGGTCACATGAAGTTTCATACTGTGGGCCATGGCAATAATGGCTTGAGAAATCGCGGCGTTGCTGGGCTCTGTTGTGATATCGTGGACAAATTGACGATCAATTTTTAATTGGTCAATGGGAAAACGTTTCAAATAGCTCAGTGAAGAATAGCCCGTACCAAAATCATCGATTGCGAGATGCACGCCCATTAATTTGAGTATTTTCAATGTCGCCACCGCGCCGTTGACATCCTCCATGATCATACTTTCTGTAATTTCCAAACCCAGATAATTAGCATCCAGGCCCGTTTCGTTTAGTATGCGGGCCACCATGGAAGTAATGCCCTGTTGCGAAAACTGACGCGGTGATAAATTTACGGCGACACGAAACATGGGAAAACCCAGTTGCATCCAGTAACGGGCCTGATTGCAGGCTGTTCGCATCACCCACTCCCCGATCGGAATAATTAAACCGGTCTCTTCCGCCAACCGGATAAACTCAGAAGGCAAGATTAATCCACGCTCAGGATGACGCCATCTCAGTAAACATTCCACACCGGTAATTTTTTTTTCAACCACGCCAATTAAGAGCTGATAATATAGCTCCAATTCATTTTGTTGAATCGCGCGTCTTAAATCCTCTTCCATGATCAATCGCTTGATTACGCGCGTGTTCATATCTTCTGTGTAAAATTGAAACCCATTCCTCCCGGCTTCTTTGGCCCGATACATTGCGGTATCCGCATTCTTTAATAATGATTCAGGATCACTTCCGTCCTTGGGATAAAGGCTGATTCCCAAACTGGCTCCGATAAAAAAATCATGTCCATTCAAATCAAACGGAGGAGGCAAGCTGTCCAGTATTTTCTGGGCCACAGCCGCAACGGCTTCTTCTTCGATCACGCCTTCCAATATGACAACAAATTCATCACCACCCAATCGCGCGATCGTGTCCTCTGTTCGGGCAATGATCTTTAATCTTTCAACCACTTTAATCAGAAGCAAGTCACCAGTGGAATGTCCAAAACTATCATTTACTTTTTTAAAATCATCCAGGTCAATAAAAAGCACCGCCACTTTCTTACTTTTTCGATGTGCTTTTTCAATTGCGTGCTCAAGTCGATCCAATAATAAATAACGGTTTGGCAATTCGGTTAAGGCGTCATGGGTGGCTTGAAACTCCATCCGTCGGGTGGCTTCGCGTACCTGGGTTAAATTATTAAAAGCAATAGCGATACCGGCAACTCCCCCGCTACGGCCCTGTATGGGTGTGGCTGAGATATGGACTGTATACTCTTGACCAGAACGATTCCTTAGTATCGCTGATTCCGGATGCCTTAGTTTTTTTTCATTTAAAATGCTTTGGGTCAGAGGATAAAAAACCCGCACGCCGGAAAGCTCGTCTGCCGCATAAAAAATCGTATCAAACGAGCACCCCTTTGCTTCTGATATACCATAACCCAGTAATTCCTCCGCAACAGGATTCATGTATTCCACAATGCCGTTCTTGTCGGTGGTGACGACCGCATCCCCAATTGAATGCAGGGTCACCTGAGCGCGTTCTCTTTCCTCGAATAATGCCTGGCCCGCCGCTTCCAATCGAAACCAGCTCCATAAAGGCGCATTTAATCCAAGCGCAATCATTGCCACCGCAGGAGGGAACCAATAATGCGAAGTCAGTAATAAAATACTGCTGAACAGCAACGTCAAACCCAGCATCATTCCGGTCACCCAGAGACTCATTTTAGGACAAAATTTGATCTGTACGATAAACGGGATCATCACGAGTAAACTGGTTAGCATAAAACGTAAATATCCGTTGAGGTATTGATAGGTCCGGCCCGAACGAATGGATTCGAGAACACTTGCATTGATTTCCACACCCGACATCTGCCGATTGAGGTGCGTAAAAGGCGTGGCAAAAGTCGGCGTCAAACCCATTGCGGTCACGCCGACTAAAACATACTTGTCCTGAAAAAAGTCCGGTTCAAACCGGTGATTAATCACATCGACATAGGAAACGCGGGTATACTGATCCCCCGGGCCGGAAAATGCCGTCAATCGATAATCTTCGCCTACCCAGACATAAGGCGGGTTATTTTGATGGTCCCGGTTTTTAGAAACAACCCGTGTCGGAACATGGACACCTGAAACCTCCAGCATGGCCATAGGGAAGGCCGACCAATGAGGACTGCCGATCCCCCCTTTTAAAAACAATCCGCGGTTCACTCCATCTTCATCCAGGAGAATATTGACATGCCCCATTTTTTCAACAACCTCAGACAATAAGGGAAGGGGTAATATTTCAGTCAGCCCAATGGGTGAAACCTGTTCATAAGCCACCGGCAATACTGTTTGACCGTTTTTTTTGATGGCATTGGCCAATAAAATATCTCCTACGGGATCTTTCGTATCCGGTTCCGTAAATAGAATATCCAGGCCGATCGCCTGTACATCACTTTTGGAAAGAATATTAATTAATTCCGCATGCCGCCTTCGCGGCCAGGGCCATCGACCAAAGGCTTTCAGGCTTTTTTCATCGACTGAAACGATTACAATATCCTTGGAAGGTTCATGCGCATCCATTTGGATGACTACATCATAAATCCAGTAATCCCAGCGTTTTAACCACCCCACATTGATCAATAAAATGACGAGTCCCACCATAACCACCGGGAATAATAATCGTGTTGAAAAAATTTTCAGTCGCATGATTATGGGTTCACAATAAAATCAAGAGGCCGAGCAGTCCAAGGGAAAAACTCAACCAACAATTTTCACAGGGGATTTTAAAGGATCGCACGGGACTGATCGTTCCTGCAAGCCCTTCTTTCTCAACAGTCCGGACACGCACAAAATAATCGCCTGCATAGGGAATCACGATATGCATTTCAGAAGAGCGGGTTTGTTGTTTCAAAACGACATCGGCAAACTCAGGGTCTTTTGCAATGTGTACATCATAATGTTTTTCCGGTGTATTTGCCTGCCATTTAATCCAATAGTGGTCTTCTTGAAAAACAACCGGGGAAAGATCGATGTAAAAAGGTTTTTCCAAAATACGCAAAGTCGACGGCGGACTAAATGCACTGTATATGCCCGATGGATTGGAGGCCGCGACCCGCCAATAATATTCACCGGGATCTAATGGAACATCCAAGAGATATTCCGTTTCGGGAAGGGGTTTTTCATCGACAATCAATGTATCAAAGGTGGTGGTCCTGGAAAGTTGAAAATGATAGGCTGTGGCTTGATCCGATTTTTCCCACCGAAAGACAGGCCGATCATTTAAAACCGGGTGATCGGGTTCGGGAGAAACAGGGCCGGGCGCATCAGGAACCGGTTTGACTTCAACCTTAAAATGATGGCTGGCATTCATTCCCTCAAGTCCCAAGTCATCGATCCCCCTGATCCGGACAATATATTCTCCGTTTTTAAGGTCCGGCACGAAAAAATCCGGGGCATTCACAAGAAAATCTTCACTAAAATGTTGATGCTTTTCTTTTTTAGCAAGTTGCACGCGGTATTGGAGTGCGCCATTCAATTCAGGCCATTGGAAGGCTGTGGGCAAGATGATCAGGTTTTTGGGCAGACCGGAGAGGTCCGGAGAAGGCAACAAGCGCTTGGGGGGTCGGGGCGGCTGATTAAACTTCATCACCGTGCCAAACCCTCCAGGCACTTCAATGGTTTGACCCGACGCAATGACATCCAAAACACCGGATAGGACTTCTGTCCGCGCCACTTCTTGCTCAATGTTGCTCATCACCCTTAACTTTGTGCCGCGTACCGAAGAAATCGCGCCGGGAGTATGAATTTCAAACCGGTCGCCGGGTCCAATTTCCATAGGGTTTACTTCACTATCCACCCGGCCGTTTTTAAGCCGAAGTCTTGTATCCACCATGCCGGTTTCCCCATAGATATTCACGACGTCAAGCTTTAAAACGCTTTCGGATTGCAGTAAAAGCTGAGAACCATCAGCAAAATGAATCAGCACACTGCTGTCCGGACCTGTTATCAGTTCATCTTGAATATGGAGCAGTTGGTGCACTTCAGCAGGAGCAGGAGGTCCCCCTTGTGCTGATTTGACAGTGACTGTCCCCGAAACAGCAAGAACACGAACAGGAACAGGCTGAATTTTAAGCCACTTCAGGGGAAATCGGATACGGGTTCCAGGAATAAGATGTTTGGGATTTTGAATTTGATTGAGTTTTTGCAGGTCGTCATGGAATTGCATTGAACTTAAATAGGTTTCACTTAAATCCCATAGGGTATCACCGGGACGGACCGTATAAACCCATTCTTGCGGTTCTGCCCTCACAGGAGTGGCCAGAAATAAAATTCCGATTATGAATAAAATCCGCCCCATCCGGGAACCCTGTTCCTGTGGTTCAATTAATGAAAGAATTCGGGATAATTGAGAAATGGACTCAACGCTCAGAATACGAACAGGATGCTATAGCCTGCCGCCATCGTGATTTATACTTTAGCTAAAGAAGATGAGTCTGCTAAAAACAACTGTAATTCGAGTGATGACCACTTTAAACACTTGAAAATATATATAGAATCACACGCATAAACCAAGTTACCCCCGCCATTGTATAACGCAATCGGCATTTTTTAGCAATATGATAATGGGTGTGGTTTTTTGAAAGGAAATTATTTTACTTTCGACAAACTTTTTAATCCCTGACGAATCAGATCTTCCACAGATACCCCTGATTCTTCTTGTAAAATTTTCCCAATCTCTCGCTTCGCATCTGAACGGTTGTACCCCAAGTTCACCAATGCAGAAAGCGCATCGTGCTGTGCGGCCTCCTCAGGGCTGGAAGCGGCGTCCTCCGGTATCGCATTGACCACGTTTATTTGAGTAATTTTTTCTTTGAGTTCGAGAATAAGCCGTCCAGCCATTTTGGGCCCCACACCGGGAATGGCCTTTAAGCGTAGAGTCTGCCCTTCTCGAATGGCCTGAATTAATTCTTGAAGTTCAATGCCGGATAAAATATTTAATGCCAGTTTGGGGCCAACACTGGATACCCCCAAAAGCAGGAGAAAGACCTCTTTTTCTTCTCCTGTTAAAAATCCAAAGAGCTGCAGCGCATCTTCCCGAACATGGGTATGAATATGCAGCGCCACTTGTTCTTTTTCTTCCGGCAAACGGTAATAGGTTGTCAGCGGGGTCAATACTTGATACCCGACGCCGCTGACATCCACAACAAGGGCCGTCGTTGATTTTTGAATTAACACACCATTTAAAGAGGCAATCATATTTATTTCCCGCTTTGAGAGCGGTCCACCTGGCGATTAAAACGGGCTGAATGGGCATGGCAAATCGCGACCGCAGCAGCATCGGCACAATGCTCTGAGTGCAAGGGTTTTTCAAGGTGAAGAAAATGTTCCACCATTTGTTGCACCTGGGCCTTGCTTGCCCCACCGTAACCCACGACCGCCATTTTCACGGCTGTCGGAGAATATTCATAAACGGGAAGGCCGCGAAATGCGGCAGCGAGGATTGCGGCTCCCCTCGCCTGCCCTAATTTAAGCGCTGATTTGACATTTTTTGAGACAAAGGTGTCTTCAAGTGCAACTGCAGTGGGATGATCGGTATCAATCACCACCAGTATTTCATCAAATATTTTTTTTAGACGATTAGAAAACGGGGCTTTTGTATGGGTCCGCACATCACCAGAACGGCGATAGGTCAACTGACCTGATCCATCCTCATCCAGAATGGAAAACCCGGTAACGGCAATGCCGGGATCAATCCCTAAAATAGGCATGTTCACTCTTACACACTGGAATCAACCATAATAAATTGATCCATCTGTTAAAGCCGGGTACATCATTTAAACAGAGATTTTTTCCATCTCTTCATCCGAAATATCAAAATTGGCATAAATATTCTGGATGTCATCATGTTCCTCAAGTATATCCATCAAGCGAATCATTTGCTCCGCATGTTTTCCTTGAAGCGCAACGGTGGTTTGCGGCAAAAAAGTCACTTCTGCATAGTTGGGTTTATAGCCCGCTTTTAAAATGGCTTCATGCACCGACTCAAACTCATTGACCTCTGTAATGACATCAAAAGATTTCGGATCATCCGTTCGGAGATCTTCCGCACCGGATTCCAGGACCAGGGTCATCAGCTCTTCTTCATCGACCCCTTCCTTGGGAATCAGGATCATGCCCTTGCGGTCAAACATCCATGCTACCGCACCAGCTTCCGCCATATTACCGCCATATTTTCCAAGAAGATGACGAACTTCTGCAACGGTCCGGTTCTTATTATCCGTCAAAATATCCAGCAGCAAGGCCACGCCGCCCGGCCCATAGCCTTCATACGTGGTTTCTTCATAATTCACGCCGGGCAGTTCCCCCGTGCCTTTTTGAATGGCTCGCTTTATATTGTCCGCTGGCATGTTGGATTCCTTGGCCTTCGAAATGACCATGCGAAGCCGTGGATTGCCGTCGGGATCACCCCCGCCAATTTTTGCTGCAACGGTAATCTCCCTGATAATCTTGGTGAAGGCCTTGCCCCGCTTGGCGTCTGCGGCTGCTTTTTTATGTTTTGTGGTTGCCCACTTTGAATGACCTGACATGGGAACTCCATCCTCATGATATATTGAAAAAACTTGCTTAAAAGACTGAATTTATTAGCACAAATTCAGAAGAAGTGTCAATTTGTGTTTGTGTTGAGGAGAATGGATTTATGGCTTAACGACGACGCGGGGGAGGCGCTGTGGACGGGAAATCAGTCGATATTCCGCTCGACATCGAATCAAAACCCGCCCCTCCCCATCGGTCCCAGTTAATAGGGGATAACTGAAAATCATCAGAATCATGCAATGGAATGCCAGGACGCGACCGGGCGACTGAGCCGGTTCCGGATGAACAACCGCCCCTAGTGCCGTTATCACTAAAAAAATGGTCTTCCAAATCATCCGATGCATCACCAAAATCGCTGCATCGGCTAAAATTAAGCAGGGCATTTGTCGCAGCATTCCGAATGGTCACCACTTCAAGATCCCCCCAATAGGTGATTTCTCCTCCCCCAGAAGTCGCAACTGTGTGAGAAAGATCCCCTGGGCCCAATAAACAGCTCTTCATCATCTTCGGCACGTTCCAGATCGTCGGCATGTACTCCGTCAAAACTGGTGACCCAGACCCCAATATCTTGCCGAATATTGACCTTCCCTTGAAAAAAATCCGGACCCTGCATCACGTCTTCAACGATCAGACCGGGTACTGTTTCAGAATAGTTTTCCCAGGGCGCAGGCGCCTCTGAAGCGAGATGGGTCACAGAGGCCGCCGAGAGTATTCTGGAAATATTGCCTCCATCTCCGCCACCGCCTCCTCCGCCAAACTGAGTATAAACAGGCGTTTCAGAGAGGGAGAGGAAAAAGAAAGGGAAAATGAATGCACCTTTAATACATGTAATCATCCTGAACATTTTTCATGTCCTCCGGCTTCTTACACATGCAATACGGGCTCTTCTATAAATTTTAAACTGCTTGATCCAAGGTAATCATTTTCAAGTTTAACGCGAATAAAAAAACATATAAGTAAATTCGTTATTTTTAGAGATCATATTGCATACAATCGCTTATGTTGTTGGTTGTTTTTATTTTATTGTTCGTTCAAAGAGTTCTTAGAAAATGCACGTGATATTCACAAGGGCTTTTTAGTCATGAATCAAACTACCTTCAAAATATTGATTTCCCTACTTTTTCCTGTATTCCTATCGGCTTGTTCGGGAGGAATATTACCCGCATCGTCTCCCGAAGCAAATATCACTCTGAATTCTGACATTCCTTCAGGAGATCCGCGTTGCCTTAACGGGGGAATTCAGACTGACACGGGAGTGGACCTGAACCAAAACGGTCAGCTCGACCTTGACGAAATCAAAAACACGGCAATCTCCTGTTTTAAAAAAGTTTCCCTTGTTTCGGATGAGCCACCCTCTTTATGGTCTCTCCAACCGGCGCAGGACATAAGAAATTGAATTTATCCTTAACCGGGCAAGGGGATGTTTTGCGCTTTGAGATTTCTCCGGACAGCACCCGCATTGCGTACCTCGCCGATGCAGAAACGGACGAAACATTCGAGCTTTATTCGATCCGTTTAGAGGGAATGGAGCAAACAAAATTAAGCCAGACCCTGGTCGCAAGTGGAGATGTCCATAACATCCCGAATGAACCCGCAAGTTTCATCTGGTCTGCGGATAGCCAGTTTATCGCCTATCTGGCGACACAGGAAAAGGCCGACCAGGTTGAATTGTTTACGACATCCGTATTGGACCTTTCCAATCAAAAACTAAACATCGCAATGAATACCAATGGCGACGTCACCGATTTTTCCTGGTCTCCTGATAATACCCGGATTGCCTATTTAGCCGATCACAACATCGATGGCATTTTTGAACTTTTTTCGGTTCGGAAAGATGGAAGCGATCAACAAAAAGTCAATAAGAACCCACTGCCCGCCCAGTCCTATATTTCAGGCTTTACCTGGTCTCCAGACAGCATGCGCATCGCCTATTTAGGGGACCAGAATACCTTTGACGTCGATGAACTGTTTACAAGTTTTCCTGATGGCACAGGCAACACAACCGTGAGTGATACGCTGATTAACGGCGGTCATGTTGTCGACTTTTCATGGTAAACTCACAAACCCACTCACGACATACCCACCGCAACTAACGCCGCGACCGTTCCTTTAACTTAATCCGAATCGGTACGCCCAGAAACCCAAAGGCGCGGCGCAGCTGATTTTGAATATATCGAAGGTAATTTTCTGGCACCCCTTTGGGCGCATTGGTGAAGATCACAAAATTCGGAGGGGCGGTTCCTGTTTGGGTAATATAATAAAGATGAACGGGTTTTCCCCTGTAAGGGGATGGCGGATTCATCCCGAGGATTTTTTCAAAAAACCGGTTGAGGTCTCCAGTCGTTACCCGGGTATGATACCCCTCGAAAACCTTGTCGATTTTACGAAAAAGGCGTGACACTCCCTTGCCTTCCATGGCCGAGATATACATGGTTTGTAAATCGGATACAAAAGGAAACCGGCGCAATAATTGTTGTTCTATTTCTTTTTCTCCCCCTTCTTTTTTTTTGACAAGATCCGATTTATTGACCAACAAAATCAAACCCCGTCCCGCTTCCAGCACCATGCCTGCCAGTTTGGTATCCTGTTCTGTAATCCCTTCATTGCCATCGACCAGCAATAACACAACATTCGCACGCTTAATCGCGCTTTGAGCACGGGAGACGCTGTACTGCTCGACCCCCCACACCACCTTTCCGCGCCTTCGAATGCCTGCGGTATCAATAAAAAGATAATCTTTGCCTGCATGGGTCACCAAAACATCAATGGTATCGCGAGTCGTCCCCGCTCTTTCACTCGTCAGGATGCGCTCCTCTTTTAGAACCGCATTGATTAATGTGGATTTCCCCACATTAGGCCGTCCCAACAATACCACCGTTGGGCCTTCTTTCGGAGCTTCGTGTTCCGCAGGACAAAAGTGTGGATAAAGCACATCCAACATATCGGAAAGGCCGGTATTATGTTCCGACGATATTGGATACAATTCCGCACCGAGCGTATAAAACTCCTCAAGCCGTGCCGCCCCCCTGCCTTCGGTTTTATTAATAATGTGAAAAACCGGTTTCTCGGATTTTCGGAGCAGATTTTGGACGGCCTCGTCCACAGGCGTCACGCCCTCCAGCGCATCCAGGACAAAAAGAATGACATCAGCGTCGGCAATGGCTTTTTCAGATTGTTTCTGTACCGAGGCGCTAAAGAAGGCATCCTCCTCACCCAGCATGCCGCCCGTATCCACGAGAATATATTCACGGTCCCGGTAATGACATAAGGCTTCATTCCGATCCCGTGTAATCCCCGGCTCATCCTGAACGATGGCCTGTCTTCGTCCAACCAGCTTGTTAAACAGCGTTGATTTACCCACATTCGGGCGCCCGATAATCGCAAAAACGGGCCTTTTACCTACCCCCAACGACTTCCTGCCTCCTTTGCCTCTTTTTCTTTATTTTTGGCAACGATTTCGCGCCACAGTTCTGGAATGGATTCATCTTCATGCTTTACTTTAAAATTACGGGTGGCCACAAAAGTCAAACCATGATACAGATTGATCTTGTATTTTCCACGGCCATAATTCTTTTCAAGATAAGCCATCAACGCCGGTAATTCGATCAACTCGGTTAACTCCGCTGTGGTTCGGCTTTCAAGATCATTAAACACCACAATCATGCCGACTTTTTCTTCCACCAGAATCTTGATGGACGCATCGGGGAAAATTTCCAGATACTTCTCCCGCATGACAGAAAGCTCCGGTGCACCGGTTGAAGCCGTCCGCCGAATTTTACGGACATACTCTTTAAACATGTCCCATAACCAACCTTTCATTGGAATATCTGCCATTCTATTCTCTCCCTTTATTTCAAAGCCTTTTCATTGTAGATAAAATATCGAGTCGGTTTGTTATGTCGTAAGCCGCTTGTAAATCCTCGGCAAGCGTGCCGGAAGGGTTTCCACCTGATCGATCACCATGTAGGCCACATCACCATACATCCCTTTTAAATATGTCTCCCCTTCCCGGTCTACTGTAATACAATAGGGATGAATGCCCATATTTTTGGCCTCCTGTAACGCCGCCTTGGTATCCGCAGCGGCATAGGAGCCGCGGTATCCATCATCCAGCGGCTTACCATCACTCATAAGAACAAGTATTCGGGTTTTGCAGGCTTGTGCGGACAATTTTGTAACCGCATGCCGAATGGCCGCACCATCCCGGTTTTGAATCGACGGGGTCATTTGACCAATTCTTCGATCAATTGTATGCCTATAATTTTCATCAAATTCTTTTAAAACAGAAAAATCAACAGCATCTTTTCCACGGCCGGAAAAACCGTAAATTGCAAAAGCATCCCCAATCGCATCAACTGCCCGGGACATGAGTACCAATGCTTCTTTTTCAACCTGTAGAATACTCTTTTCTCGATTGGGAAGCAGCTGCTGAGTTGACCCGCTCATATCCACTAAAAAGGCCACTGCAACACTCCGGTCTTTTTTTTGATGCGCAATGTATATGCGGTTTGAAGGGGTCATGCCGGACTTCATCTCCACCCGCGAAGCCAGGAGCGCATCCAAATCCAGGTCATCCCCATCCGGAGCCCCCTTAATCCGTTTGAACCCTTCAGGACGCAAGAGCTGAAAGGCAGAGGTGATGGAATGAATCATGCCGTGGTATTCGTTTAAAATATCCTGAACGGTTTCACTCTCCCCTTCCGCCGCGATAGACTCAACGACACGGCACCATCTAGGTAAATATTGATCCTCCTCACAATGCCACTCATCATAATAAAAGGTGCGCTTTTTCTCGCGATTTCCCTGATCCGGCTTCTCCGGGATCAAACGGTCCGCCAAGGGTTGGACTTGATCGGCAGGATCACTCTCCCGAATGCTTTTAAAAGTCACCTCCCCGTCTTCAACGGATTTTGACAGGGCAGCCGCCGCCGCTTCACTCGACAAATCCAGTCCGGCCGTCTTCAATTTTTCAATCAGTGCATCCGTATATTGCTGCTTGATGGCTTGAGTTTCTTCCACACGTTTGGGGTCGAGCATGCCCCGGGTTGAAGGCCGAAGCGCTCCGGAGTCCTCTCCCTTGCCCTCTGCCCGAATCCCTTCTTCTTCAAAAGCCTCCATCGGCCCGGTCATATCCTCCGGATGTTCTTCTCCCTCATAAAGATATTCAAAGGCGGTCGCGGCAACCTGCATTGACGTTGCGACCGTTGCCGACGGGTCATTCACAGCACCCAAAATTTCACAAAGATCAAACACTATTTTTTGAAGTGTATTGGGAATCTCTTCCTTCGTTTTTCCAGAGATGGAAATTTGAAGCAGCAATTCCAGCACCACCCCGCGAGGGCTTAAGCCAACAAGAGAGGGACGGCGATCCAAATCATGCACACGCATTCGGTTCATGGCCTGACGAAGCCCCGGGTATTCCCGTCGAAGCGCCGCTTCGACCCGTGCCCCCTCTGCAATTTCAAACAAACTGGAAATCAATGCCGGTTCGGGAACAAGAGAAAAGAATGACGTCAAGCTCGAAAACCCGCCCCTTTTTTTATATTTAATTTGCAGTGATTCGATCAAATCCACCGTTTCGTTGATCTTTGGGAAAAAGGAATTGTACTCCAGGTAACCCGCCTGAAAAGCCGTCGCGACTTTGTACCATTCAAAATTGAGCGAATCCTGGGCAAAGTAGCGGATGTGTGCCGGCAAAAAAATCGTTTCTCCATCCGTGGTCGGCGCATCGGGATATTTTGAGGCACTCTCTTCTGGCTCCGAGGACGGCTCATCCCCGGTTATTCTTTGAGATGTCGGTTTAATGGCCACGGGTTTACCGGAAAGCGCCTCTGCAAAAATCTTCAGGGTTTTTGAAATTGACACAAGAGAAACACCGCCCCGCATCCGCTCCATCACATCGTAGCCCGCACGGCCCTTTAACTCAAAATACCCCTTTGCAGAGGACCCTTTTTTGAGCAGGCCAATGCCTTCATCCACCCAGGCAGGAAACTGATCCGCAATTTCTTTCAATGCTTTTATAATATTAGGCCCGTTCAAAAACAGGCTGCTCGCCAAGGCGGCATCGTATTTTGCAATTTCTATCGCTTTGACCATCAAAACGTTTTGCAAGCCGAGCACTTGAAAAGGGGGTAATACATTAATGGAATCAATAAACAATTGCCCGGCCAGTAACGGGTTTTGCCACGAGACTTCTTCGACCAGGTCAAGTAACTGCTCCTTTTCCGCATCGGACACCAGCTTTGAAAAAATTTCGGGGCTGTGCCGCATAAAAAGCAGTGTGGGCAACAGTTTCTCCGTCGCGAGGTTTTGCCCGACATCGATCCATTTTGGCACAAGGGACATCGGGAAATGTGGCAAAAGGTCGGGCGTAATGCGGAAATATTCAATCGCAAGCGTATAATCTTCCCGACACAGCATGCGGCCGGTTTCTACCCACTGCGAAAAACCGGCACCATTCAAGGTGGTGTTGGCCAGAAGTGACGGCGCCTGGCGGTAATATTCCACAGCCAGGTTGAAATTCTCCTCCGCAATAGACAAACCCAGCTCGATAAACCGCTGTCGCTGTGCGCTTGAAGATATTTGAGAGAAAATACGCGGGCCTTCCTTGAAAAAGCGGATGCCGGAGGCTGCGGATTCCTGGCTAATTTTAATGCCCAGGCCAACCCAAGCCATCAATTCATCAACAGAAATTGCCTGTAATACGTCCGCCACCACCTGAAAATACGCGGCTGCCGCCTTTTTAGAATAGTCGGAAAGGATCAGGCCAACATTGAGGGCAACAGGCCGGACGCCCGTTTCGACCCGTTCAAATGCCGACACAATGTCTTCGATTTCATCGGTATCCAGCGTGGGCTCAAATAAGGACCGGAGGGTATCAGAGGGAGATGGGGCGCTCATTCAAAAAAACTCTGCGTAATTTCAATCAAGCTGCGGCGCATTTCAGAATCGTCTGTTAATGCATCGGCGATGGTCGCCTGGCAAGCCAAATGAATGGGAATGCCTTTACCGATCAGTTGGCCTGCATAAATCAAAAGCCGGGTGCTGATCCCTTCTTCAAGGCCATGGTTTTTCAGGTTTCGGACCTTTTGACCGATCGACACCAGCCGGCCAGCGGTTTCCCGGTCGATTCCGGCTTCTCGAGACACAATTTCAATCTCGAGGTCACGGGAAGGATAATTAAAATCCACTGCAATAAACCGCTGACGGGTGCTTTGCTTCAGGTCTTTCAGCAAGGATTGATAACCGGGATTGTAGGATATGACGATCATGAAATCGTCTGAAGCCGGAATCACTTCTCCTTTTTTTTCTATGGGCAATATCCGCCGGTCATCAGTGAGCGGATGAATCACGACAGTGGTGTCTTTTCTGGCCTCAACCACCTCATCGAGATAGCAGATCGCCCCGTACCTTACAGCAAGCGTAAGCGGGCCGTCGGACCAAATGGTTTCATCCCCTTTGAGTAAGTAACGCCCGACCAAATCGGAAGCGGTGAGATCTTCATGGCAGGCCACAGTAATCAATGGTCTTTTCAGTTGGTACGCCATGTGGGCCACAAAACGGCTTTTACCGCATCCCGTTGGCCCTTTCAACAACAAAGGCCGCTTTGAATCATAGGCCGCTTTAAAAAGGGCAACTTCCTCTCCAACAGGTTGATAAAACGGCTCTTTATCCAGATAAAATGAAGCCATGCTTGACTGCTGATCCATCAAAACTCCTTTATTAAATTCAAAATGATTCAAACATCAAAGAATGCGCCGGATTATACCCCGTCCGATGGGATAAAACAATTCCAGACGAATCCTGATTCGGGGCCATATATTGACACAGACTCCATTTCAATGCTTTAAATCCGAATAATAGCTGTGGTATACTGCACCCAAATTGAAATTGGTGGTGAGTGTAGCTCAATGGTAGAGCACTGGTCTGTGGCTCCAGTGGTTGAGGGTTCGATTCCCTTCATTCACCCCAGTAATATTCGGGTGTACGGAGTTCTTCCGTCAAAAAGACCCTCAAAATCATGTTATCGAGGTTATTTATGTCAGAAAAAAAAATAAACAAAAAAACAAGCGCGTTACTTGCCCTGGAAGCAAAAATGATTGAAAAAGAGCAAGAAATCTACAGTCTTGAAACCTATATCCCTGACATGTTTTCTGAAATAGAAGAGGTGCTTGCGACTGAACAACCGGAGCGTCTTTTGGATGAAGTCGAGTTAAAAACCTTTCAAACACTGATTCATGAACACACCGGTGGTGAACGCAGAAAAAACCGTGACCGTCGTTCAGACGATAATCAAGCATCAAAAGAAAATCGGCGAAATTCGGACCGCAGATGGCTGGGGAAACCCCGAAACTCAAGCGATTAAGGTCTTCTTAGCCCAAATATTACGGGGACACCTTCCTGGAAATTCACAGACGATCCATTCTTGCGCCCATAGCTCAGCTGGATAGAGCACTTGGCTTCG
>CALZIJ010000008.1:0-15253 GCA_945787655.1 Nitrospiria bacterium
TTTTCAAAGACCATTTCAAGCCAGCGTTCTGCCAGTTTTTTGGTCAATAACGACCCGATCAAGGTTTTCAGCGTGGCTTTGGGCTGTGTCTTTTGCCATTGCCGAATAGTTTCGGATAAGTTGATCTCTGGCAAGAAATTGAGCGTGACCTCATCACCGGGATACCAGTAGTTTGATATTTGTAATATCCCGGGGCCGCTTAAGCCTTTGTGGGTCAATAAAACGGGTTCATGGAAGGTGTGATTACGACATGAAACGATTGCGTCAGCCGAAGTCCCGGATAGACCGCGAATCGCGGACAGATCATCCGGCTGAAGTGTGAACGAAACCAGGGCGGCATCGGTTGATTGAAGGGGCAATCCAAATTGTCTGGCGACACGATATCCGAAATCGCTGGCCCCTATTTTGGGGAAAGACAGCCCGCCTGTCGCAATAATCAATGAGGATGCGGCATATTCCCCCATGTTTGTGTGTATTAGAAAGGGTTGTTCTTCTTTATTTTGACGTTTAGAGATGGTGCCAACCCTGCAGTTTGTCAGGATTGATACCGAAGCAAGACGGCATTTTTCGACAAGCATATTCAAAATGTCCCGCGCACTTCCCCGGCAAAATAGCTGCCCCGGTTTTTTTTCATGGTAACGAATACCCGCCTTTTCAACCATTGCTATAAAATCATACGGACCAAACCGGCTTAATGCGGATTTACAAAAATGCGGATTAGATGAAATATAGTTTGCAGGCTCGACCTCAAGATTGGTAAAATTGCAGTGACCGCCACCGGAGATGAGGATTTTTTTTCCAACAGAAGCTGCATGTTCCAAAATTAACACGCGGCGACCTCGACCACCAGCGACCAGTCCGGCCATTAGACCTGCCGCTCCCGCACCGATGATGATTGCATCGAAAGTTTTCCCTGACTTCATATTTTATGGAGTATAGAGAGGTCATTACATTTTTTAAAGTGGCCTTGAACGTTCACTTGGAAATGGTCAAAAGTGCAATTTCCACATATTTATGATATAGTAAGATTCTTTGCATATATTCATGGAGTCAGGTTTGCTCTTTAATTGGCTCAATACATTAAAAATCGGGAACAAGCTCACATTACTCCTCTTTGTACCGATCTCCGCACTGCTTCTTTTCAGCGCTGTCGGCGTGATCGAAAAATGGGACCGTTTTAATGATGTGCGCTACACAAGAGACTTGATCCACATTTCCCAGGAATTGTCCGAGACGGTTTACGAATTTCAAAAAGAACGCAGCCTCAGCACCCACTTCTATAGAGATCAAAGCGAAACTTCACGGCAAAAACTGGAAGATCAATGGCAGGTGAGTGATGGTATCATTACCCACCTTTCTACCCATTACCTACTTATCGCTGATAACCCCAAGGAATTGGACCTGGTACAGGACCTGGAAGACCTTATTGATGACTTCAGTAAGCGTTTTATTCATCGGGAGAACGTTAACACTTTAGAGGGGCAGCAACATCTTTCGGATTACTATACACAGGTCAATGCGGATGCGCTTTACCTTATAGAACGCATGGGTATGGCCATGGAAGATGCAAATCTCGTTAAAAAAGGGCGCGCGTATAGTAAGTTGTTGTGGCTTGAAGAGTATGCGGACCTGGAGCGGGAGGTCTTTAACAAGGTGCTTGCTTCCGGAATCATTGACCGCGAGGAACTGGAGGAAACCCAGAAATATATCTCGGAACAACAAGCCTTGTTAACGGATTTGAGACAGGTTACCGTCTCAGAAGTTGATCACGATCAACTCGCGACAGCCCTTTCCGGTCCGGGAGAACGGCGTATCGAGGAAGTCCGCCAACTGGCCCATATTAAACTTGAAAAGCAGGAACGATTAAACGCCTTGCAATCCCTGATCGGCTTCGGCGGCATGATTCACCATTTTAAAGACTATGTGTTACGCGGAGAAAAGGATTATCTCGACCGTTTTCATGCCGCCTTGTTTGAATCAGGAAAAATTATTCACTGGTATCAAAGTTCACCGGGACTCAGCATGGAAGAAAGGCTGGCGCTGGCAGTGGTTACTGCAGCATTTGAAGAATATCGGGGTGCGATTATTACCGTCGAAGAACTCTATCGGCGTGGTTTACCGGTGACAGAAATTGACCGCTCAGTGAGAGTAAATGATGCCCCGGCTTTGGCCGCCTTTGATTTCCTCCGGAAAAGCTTTGGTGAAATTGGCATCGAAACCTGGTTCAAATCCGCCACCCAGCGAATTAACCGCTTTAAGGTCATCAGCACGACAATCAGTGAACAGCTCAAGCGTCTTGCAGAAAAAGAAACACAAGGCGCGCTCACCGCACTGATCGGCTATCTGGCCGTCACGATTACCGTATTAATTGCTTCGCTCATTTTGGGCATTAAAATGTCGTCTCACCTCGTATCCGGTATTGCCATTATTATTCGAACATTACGCCGGGTGCAGGAAACGGGGGATTACAGCGGCCATGCCGAGGTACGCGGGGGAGATGAAGTCGCCAAAATGGCAGAATCCGTCAACAGCCTGATCGAAGGCAGACGCGCGATTGAAAACAAGTTGCAGCTTGCGTCACGGGTTTTTGACAATACCATCGACGGCGTAATCATTACAGATCCCGATGAAAAAATTATTTCTATCAATCGCTCCGTGACGCGCATTACAGGATACACCTCGGATGAATTGATTGGCAAAACACCCCGTATTCTTTCATCCGGCCGTCAGGACAAAACGTTTTTTAAAGAGATGTGGCGATCTATTCATACCACGGGCCACTGGCAGGGCGAAATTTGGAACAGGCGCAAAAATGGTGAAATCTATCCCGAATGGCAAAATATTAATGTGGTAAAAGACCGAAATGGACAACTCACGAACTATATCTCTGTATTTTCAGATATCAGCGTGATCAAGCGTTCGCAAGAGCAAATGGAACACCTGGCTCACCATGATCCGCTAACGGGCTTACCCAACCGGCTTTTATTTGAAAAACGTCTATCCAGAGCGATGGCACGGGATAAACGCCAACAACATTCCCTTGCTTTACTTTTTCTTGATCTTGATCGATTTAAACACATCAACGACTCCCTGGGGCACGCCGCGGGGGATGAACTGCTTTGCGAAGTTGCCAAAAGAATCACCCGTCTCATCAGGAAACAGGATATGATCGCGCGTTTGGGGGGAGACGAGTTTGCCATTATCCTTGAACGATTCGAGGGAATTCGTTCTGTGGTTCATGTGGCTCAAAAAATTATAGACGCCATGAAGTCCCCATTTAAACTGTCTGACCAGGAGATATTCACCTCGACCAGTATCGGTATCAGTATTTATCCCATTGACGGCGAAACCCCGGACCGCCTGATAAAAGATGCCGATGCCGCGATGTATCATGCAAAAAACGAAGGCAGAAACAATTACCAGTTCTATGATAAAAAAATGACGGAATCGGCCTTTGAACGACTGGAAATTGAAAACCGGCTGCGACAGGCCATACAGCAAGATGAGTTTGTTCTGTATTATCAGCCTCAGATCTCTTTCAGGACAGGAGAGATTATCGGGGTAGAGGCCCTGATCCGTTGGCAGGAGCCGGAAAAAGGGCTGATCCTTCCAGGCAAGTTTTTACCCATCGCAGAAGAAATCGGACTGATTCAGGAAATTGACAACTGGGTCATTCACGAAGCGTGTCGCCAAGCACAAGCCTGGCGTGATGAAGGGTTGCCGCCCCTTACAATGGCGGTAAACCTGTCGAGATTTAATCTGGAACATGGCGGGTTTATGGAGATGATTAAAAGCGCCCTGAAAGAAAGTCGGCTCCCCCCAAGATGGCTTGAGTTGGAAATTACGGAAAGTAACCTGATTCAACACCAAAACCGTGTTTCCGTGGCATTGTCCCAATTACGGGAAGCCGGTGTTGGCCTCTCTATTGACGATTTTGGAACGGGTTACTCCTCGCTGAGTTATTTGAGGAACCTTCCTTTTGACAAGCTCAAAATCGACCAAACTTTTGTAAAAGACATTGCAGAAGACCAACACGCCTCCGCAATTATCGTCGCCGTGATTGCCCTAAGTCAGGCACTGCATTTAAGTGTTCTTGCAGAAGGGGTGGAAACTGATGCGCAGTCTGAGGTGCTGTCTAATCTCCATTGCGACATGGCTCAAGGTTTTCTTTATCATAAACCCGTCCCGGAGAATACACTTAAAAAATTACTTCTGAAAACAGCGGCCCGATAAATCCCAAAAGCCCGTTCTATCCTGATCAAGCCACCCATTAGGTGTTTATCAGAGACAACACCTTTTCCGGGGGCCGGCCGATAACAGCTTTTTTGGAGCCGACCGCAATCGGCCGTTCAATCAATTTCGGATGCGCAGCCATCATTTTAATCCACTCGGCATCGGGTCGTTCATCATCGAAAGAAATGCCCAAATCAGAAGCAACAGTTTCCTTAAATCGAATCAGGTGTTTCGGAGGCATCTCCAATTTCCTTAGAATGCCGGCGATTTCTGCTTCAGTCGGCGGTGTTTTAAGGTAAAGAACCACTTCAGGAGTGACCCCTTTATCATTTAACAATTTCAATGTTTCCCGGCTTTTACTGCATTTCGGGTTGTGAAACAGTCTGATGTTCATATGTTCTCCCTGTTTTTTCCCATCCTGAATTATGTTAAACGGGCATCCAATCGCGCTGTGAAGGCCCCCGCCAGAAAACCAAAAAGATGGCTCTCCCATGATACATATGCGCGCAAGGGGAGTATCCCAAAGACCATTCCTCCATAATAAACCAGGACTGCAAGTGCAATGACCACTGACTGGACATCCTTGGCATACCAGCCGGAAGCCAAAAGAAAACCAAAATAACCAAAAATCAAACCACTCGCTCCTGCATGGACCGCTGGGCGGGCAAACAGCCATACCCCCAACCCTGAAACCAGGATCACGATCAGGGTAACCTCAATAAATAATCGCCGGCCCTGCAAGCAGATCAAGCCCCCTAAAACTGCAAATGGCAGGCTGTTCATCAATAAATGAAAAACACTGAAATGCATAAAGGGGCTCAGAAAAATGCCCCAAAGGCCGGATACAGTCCTCGGTGTGATCCCGGCGGTGCGGCTGATGTTATGGCCGGTAAAAAAATTGACGGCTTCCACCCCCCACATCACGGCAAGGCCCGCCAATATCCATGTCACTGTTGTTTTCATCTAAGCTTTCGGAAAAAGAAGATGACCGATTTAAAGTAAATTAAGCTTCGAGGGATTTCACCAGGTCTTGCAGCCGTGCCTTGGCGTCTTCCAAAATGGGCCAGCCATCCCCGACAACAATGGTTTCAAGCTTCGGTAAATCCGCCAGCCTTTTTACGGACGCGATGGCCTTCGCTTTGTCTTTTAACTTTTCATCAGGAAGCAATGTCAACTTACCTTCCTCGTGGGAACGAATGAGATCGCCCGTAATCAGGGTTTTTTCTTCAAATAGAATGGCCAGCTCCCCATCGGTTTTTGATCCTTCCAGAGCAAAAATTTGAAGTTCCGGCGCCACATAATCTCCGTCCTTTAACCATCGGACCACACGGCAGGGGAAATCACTTTCTTCCCCTGCCGGCGCATAAATGGGCACTCCCAGGCTTTTTGAAATGTTTTCCGCATCACGCAGATGGTCTGAATTTGTAACAATAATCCATGCCACCGGGCCAAGATCCCGCAGCGAGCGTTCATCTTCAGGTGCAAAAGGTAAGGGGTCCACCAGAATATTGCCCTCGATCAAGTAGAGCAGAAAACTGTGGAAATCAAGTTGATGTTCTTTATTAAATTCGGACCAGCAATAAATATTTTCCTGCGGCAGTTCTTTCATCTTTGTGCGCTCCTCCTTTACCCAAGCAATGTGTCTGTCTTCGCGGCCATGATAAAATCGTTCACATGGAGTCCTTTAATTTTATGGGTCCACCAGCTGACCACCACACTTCCCCATTCGGTCAGTATCGCGGGATGGTGGGCCTCTGCCTCTGCCAATGCACCGACTTGGTTGGTAAAATCCAAGGCTTCCTTAAAATTCTTAAATTTAAAAGTCCGTGTCAGGCAGTTCACCCCTTCCACTTTAACAATTTGCCACGCTGGAATTTGCGGCAAAAAAGAATCGATCTCTTCCTGTGTCGCCAGTGGTGCGCCAACGCGGCAGGCTTCACATGATTTCTGGCTCAATGCGGTCATATTCAACCTCCTGAAAAATAAATAGCGGGTTAACAATAAATCAATCGGCCCTTCGAGTAAACAGTCAATCCGTCATGAAAAGCAGATTTTATTAAAATTCTTCACCTTCTTCCGTGTTGCTTAAAAGCTGGATGATTTGGCCGCTTCTGAAAGAAATAGAAAAACCGGCTGCGTCATCGGAATTTAAAGGAAAAGCCATGTCAACACGTAGTACTGTATTTTTGAGTAAAGGCAAAGACCCGATTCTAAGCCCAATGCCAAGACTGCTTCTTAAATCAGAGATATCCGGAGTGTGTCCCCGTTCCCAAACGTAACCCGAATCAAGGAACGCTGCAAAACCAAAAACCACATGATACACTTCTATGGGCGTAAAGATACGGTCTTCAATATTCAGCCGCAACCGCTTGTTGCCCGAAAAAGCTTTTGCACGATACCCCCTTAGTCCGGAAGCCTCGTCAAGGATAAGTTCTCTTTCAAGATCTTCCCTTTCATAAACGGCATCAAAAATAAAGCTTGAAACCAGCGTTTGCCACGGAAAACCCTGATAATAATAATGGACAAAGGCTTTGCCTTCCCAACCGAAATATCGACCGGCATTCACTCTGCCCAGTGCGGAAGCATGCAGTACCAAGACACTGTCTGTTGTCGGGATGGATACTGATTGTGCGTTAAACCCATGAATAAGCGTGTATATCCCGCCCTCTTTGTTTTTATCCCGATAACCCGGCCCAAGAGAAAAACCCGCCTCCCATCCCACCTCGATATCCTCAACCCCTTCCAGTGTGTCCAATTGTTCCTGCTCCAAAAAGTAATGTGTTTTTCTCTGTCCGTAGCTTTCGACCCAGGAATAAAATTCGGCATCGTCCGGCACGAGTATCGTCCGTTTTCCGTTGCCAAATTGTTCTCCGTAACGTATTTTCTGGTACCTTACTGTGGAAGTCAGGATGTGTTTATAAAAACGCGTTCCCCACCGCTTCGAGAAAACCAGGCTCGTCCCCGTTTTTTTTCGCAAAACATCAGTGGTTTCATCAATATCACCATCATAAAACGTATCCGCCCCGTCATCAAATACATAGCCAATGGAATAGGCGTGGCGTGTGTCCAACCGAAAGAAGGGCCGCGCAACCTCAAACTGGTAATAGACGGTACTGATTTTATGGCCGTTGGTTTTGAGATCCCCTTTAGCGTAACGTGTAAAGAAAGACTGACGTGACCCAAATAATCGGGGTTCAAAATACTGTATGCGGTTCACGCTTTTTTTTGTCCGGCGGGTTTGAACAAAACTGAATGAAGACCCATATCCAAAAAGATTGCTTTCCCCAAGACTGAGTCGACCCGCGGCCTCCCCGCCCACAAAACTCGTACTGGCTTCAATACGCAGCGTGAAAGCATCTCTTGTTCGTACACGAATATCCACCCCGCCCGGATGGGACGGTTCGATCAAGACCTCCGCCACGGAAAGCCCTTTAATCGCCCTGAGGTTTCGTTCCGTTTCAGCCACCAATTCGGCATCCAGTAAATCACCCTCCTGGAATAACAGCTCTTGCCGGATCGTATTTTCTCGGGTGAGCCAGTTGACTGTATTAAGCATCCTGAATAAGCGGGTAGACTCTGCTTCTTCCTTTGAATAGATTTCTCCCCGTTCAACAATAATTTTTAGAATGAAAACAGGATGGTTCCGGCCGTCTTCCGCATACAAGGGTTCTAGTAAAATCGAAAACAGGAAGATCGGAAACAGGAAAAAACCCAAAACACGACCCGGTTGACTAAAAAACACCAACAGCAGTCGTCCTCACCGCACAGAGAATTTGATCATAAAATTCTGCATATCAAACCGTATTAATAAAATTTCAGACATTCACCAGACTTAAAAAAACACACTTTTATACACAACAACCTCATACCATTATAACATAATGATAAAAATCAGGATCTAAACAGGGCAGGCTTTTTAAAATTATAGAATAGGGGTTCGTCTAGCAGTTTGGAAGCTCAAGTAAGCATCAGCGTTTCTTGAGTATAGTGACTAAACTCATTCCGACAGGTTTGATTCGAGTTGTGCTCACACCTTTGCCAAAATAATATTGTGCTCAAAAACATCCAACCCGTCTTCCTGTCCGCTTTTTTTGGCAACCATCAAGGCGCGTTCAGATGTATTTTTTCTTTTGAGGAGGGCGTCCGAATCATTTAATGCTTGATCCGGGAAATACATCTGCGTTGTTAATTCAATATACCCTTTTTTGGAAATTTTAAAATGAATATGGGGCGGCCGGACCCAATCATCCGCCGCAGGATACTTTCCAGGCATGACCGTCTTAAAACGAAAACCGCCATTTTCTCCGCTTTGAACAATGGCCCAGCCCTGGAAATTGGGGTCAAGCGGCGCCGGGTTTTCATCATGCGGATGACGGTAACGGCCTTTCGCATTGGCCTGCCATAAATCAACGGTGACCCCCTCTACCGGGTTTCCCTTAATGTCAATGATACGACCTGAAATGATCACATGAGCCCCCTCTGCAATCCCGTCAAGTCCTTCAATTTTAGTCAGATCAAAATCCCAATCTTTCTGTGCGACCACAGGATAAAACGGGCCTTCCACTTCCGGCGGAGTATAGCCCTCTCCACTTTTCATACAGGCCTTTAAACCCAAAAATGGAAGCAGGCCGCCTATCATTCCAAGCTTTAAGACTTTTCTCCTCGAAAAAAACATCTTATGATTTCCTAAAGTTTATAATGCAGTTAACCTGTTTATATTATCCCAACCCTATTTCCTGGAGCAAATATATTCCGCCAAAACCCCTTTATCATATTGGGCATGATCAATCGTAAATCCCGCATTTTCAAGCAAACCCTCCATAACCCAGGTAAAGGTTGAATACTCCTCTCGTACATGCATGGTCACATCTTCGACAGCCTCTGTGCCTCCAATTTTTTCCATACTTTCAATCCATTCCTGAATATTTTTTTTATGGCCTTTTTCAATATAAACCACATCATAAAGCCAAAACCGTCCTCCGGGGTTCAACAGGGCATGAAGACGACGCAAAGCCGTATCTTTCCAAAAATCCGGAAGATGATACAAGGCGAGGCTGGAAACAACAAAATCCACGGGTGCATTGGTGTGTTCGTAGGTCAGGAACCCGCCATGACAAAAAGTAATGTTGGAAATTCCCCGCAATGCGGCTTTTTTCTCGGCAAAGGCCAACATGGCCGAGGAAACATCCACGGCATACACCTGTTTTGCTCTGGATGAAGCCTGAATTGCAAAGGCCCCCGTCGCTGAGCCAAACTCGATCACCGAGTGTTGTTTTTGAATTGAAAGCGTTTCAATGATCCTCTCATTTTCTTTTTTGACATCCCTGAATTGACCGTGAAATACATCAAACGCTTCCACTTCAGAAACATCGGCATAATCCTTCCCGACCTGTTTTAATTCATCAAATTGCCACGCAGGGAAATCACTCATCAGTTTCTCCGATCGTGTGAGGGGCCTAAGCGGTGGTTCCACTTTAAAGAATCATAGCAATAGAGATAACCGGCTTCAAGCCTGTTTGGTTTTCAATGCGATATGAAACCGGACAGACTCGTATTTTTAGGTCGCTTGTTCTGATTCGGAAAACGGTTTTTAGCCATAAATACCGGAGTACGGCTCTATTACGACGGAAAACACTTCCCGAAGGCCAAGAGTAATTTCAGCGGTCCTTTCAGCCGAATTTTAAGCCGGAGTAAGGCGGAGACCATACTGACTTCTTTCGCCAAAAACTTAAGCCAGGTCTCACTGTCCGCTTTCACTGTAAGTATGGCCTTCCCGATATGTCCCGTTTTCACCTCAAGTTTTTTATTCCGAATTTCAATAGTGGCCTGAGCATTTTCTTTGCCCGTAAAAGTGAAATGATAGACGGCATTTAAGCCCTCGGATTGGTGGCGTTGAAATACCAAAGGTAATCCTTTTAAAAAACCGGCGATACTTTGTGGAATTAAACTTCCTCTGACCTTTCTCTGTAATTTATAGGGAAAATGTCGTGCCGCGTGAGATGCCGCATCGGAATTGGGGATGACATAGAGCGCTTCACCTTTTTTTTGAAGCGGTTTGACCACATTATTTATATGTTGTTTTTTGTCTGCCTGATAATTTCCGATAACCTCTTCTCCCGCAGGACAAACAGCCAGGCAATAAGCGGCTTTGTAGTTGGCTCCGAAAGACAAGCTTTGCCATATTGAAACCGTTTCGGGATCTGATACTTTTGTTCTATATTCTTTGCGGTTTTTGCTATCTGATATATGGCCAACCCAGTCAGAAAATCCGCCCATGAATTCGCGGTAGTTATGCGTATAACAAGCAGAAAAATCGAAATATCCATCAGCACCGATCGCCCCGACAGGACAGGCCGCGACGCAGAGTTTACATTCCAAACAAGGATTATATTCTATCGGCTTCGAAGATGTACTGACTTCAGCATCAATGACAATGGTGCCGAGCAAAATAAAATTTCCAAACTTGGGATGGATCACATTACGATGGATCCCCATTGCACCCAGTCCCGCAGCAACTGCAACAGGTTTATGTGAGATCACCCAGAGCTTACCAGGGAAATGCGCCATTTCCATCGGAAAACCCATGGCCGGATTAATGGCTCCAATACCCATTTTTTCGAGTGAAGTGACAATCTTCCGTCCTACGCTGTCCACTTGGTCTCCGGTGTGATGAAATTCTAAATTGGCGATAGAGCGCGCCGGGCTTCGTATGGGTTCACGATTCATACGACAAACAAAGCTGATCAGTGTTTTTGCGTTTGGAAAAACAGCCAGAATATCGTCTCGTTGATCTGATATTTCCGGCCGGTCAATGGCGACAAATCCGACATCGTCCGCGCCGGCATCCAAACATTGCTGTTTCAAATCTGCACCAGACAAAATATTTTGTGTGCCTTGATCGTCTTTTTTTGAATTCAAAGTTCGATTCGAGTGTATCGTTGTCATTTTAAAAGACCTCCTATTCCTAGTCCTTTCGAAAGATCTCCAGGCCACCATTCCGGAAGATGAACAAGTTATATAAAAAATCAATACCCGCCATAAAAGTGCATATACACTTATTTAGGCCAATAAAAACCCCTCATTCTACCGCCGAAACCGTTTCTGATAGTGCTTTGAGTAGATCTTTGAGTGTGGCCTCACCCATGCGAGTAATGAGCACGGATTGCGCTTTTTCCCACAGTGGTTTGGCGTTTTGGTAGATGGCCACGCCTTTGGGGGTAAGACGGATTTCGCGCCTCCTTTGATCGTCACCCATCGACCGTTCAATATAGCCTTGCTTTTGCAGCGGCCGAAGATTCCGGGTCAGCGTTGTACGGTCCATCATCAAAAAATCCGCCAGATGTGTGATCGTAATGGCCTTCATCTCGGAAAGGGCGGCGAGTAGAGTAAATTGTGTACCACGCAAACCAGACGGTTTGATCATCCGATCGTAGTATTGCGTCACCGCACGGGTGGCCTTGCGCAGGTTAAAACAAGTGCAGTTGACTTGGCGGGTCAAATCATCTTGGATTGCGTGTTGATCCATAATACGTGAATATACACCTAATTGAACTTCCTGTCCAGTTTTAATATGGGCTCCCCCCTTTGAATTATTTAAATGAGGAAGATCAATCGTTGTACTTTAAGTACATTCCATCAAAGGGATCCCGGCTTTCGGATTGCAAAAAACCGTTCATTCTGTCTAGCATAGGATCATTCCATCCCATGCGAACCCCAGATAAAAAAACCACTGTTTCAAACAGGATTGAATCAACTGTCGCGCCCGTCGAGTTCTTCCCAGCGTTGGTATAATTTCTCCACCTTGGCTTCTGCGGCTTGAAGCTGACTGCTCAAGGCGAGCAAACGCTCTGCATTGCTTTGAATCGCTGGCTCCTGAATCTGTGCCTTAATGTCATCCACCTGCATATTGGCCTTCTCAATCGTGTCTTCCATGCGATTGAGTTCTTTACGTTCTTTGTGTGTAAGTTTATGTGTCTGTTTATCGATCTTTTTCATTTTCAATTTAGAGGCCTGCTTCGAGGCCGCCTCCTCCGACGTTTTGGATTGTTGCGCTTGCTGCCATTGATGAATATCTGCATAAAAAGCGGTCTTCCCGTCACCCTCGAGGGAGAGAAGCACATCGCTTAAACGGTCCAATAAAAAACGATCGTGGGTGATCAGAACAATCGCACCCGGAAACTCTTCCAAACGCGCCTCCAACACTTCGAGCGTCGGGATGTCAAGATCGTTGGTGGGTTCATCCAATAATAAAAGATCGGCCGGCTTCAGCATCAAGTTGGCGATGAGCAGCCGGGCCTGTTCTCCCCCGGAAAGCCTGGACACGGGGAGTTCCAGTTGTTGATGGGTAAAAAGAAACCGTTTTGCCCAGGAAACAATATGGACAGCACTTCCCTGATACACCACCTGATCACCCCCTTCCGGAGAAAGGGCTTCTTTTAAGGTCTGGTTTTGATCCAGTTGTTCACGTTGCTGACCAAAAGTCACCACTTTTAGTCCATCCGCTTTTATGAGCGTTCCGCTATCGGGGGAAATCCCTCCGTTTAAAAGATGAATCAAGGAACTTTTGCCGCTGCCGTTTTGACCCAGTAGTCCCATACAAAAACCCGGGGAAAGCGTGAGATTCAAATCTTTAAAAAGGGACTTCCCTCCAAGTGATAAACACACACCCTCTGTTTCCAGCAGAACCTTTGTCTTTCGATGAGTGGCGTCAAACCCAAGGGCCGCATGCTGGTTTTGGTTGTTTCGAATTTTCACTGCACTCAGCTCCTTTTGAAGCTTTTCCGCCTGATCCACACGATATTGGGCCTTCGTCGTCCGCGCCTTGGGCCCCCGTTGCAGCCAGGCGACTTCCCGCCGGACCTGGCTTGAAAGGGCCTGCTCTCTTTGCCGCTGTGCGTTTAAAAAATCATCACGGCTTTCAAGAAAGCGGCTGTAGTTGCCTTCGACGCGCAGATAGCCCTCCGGGTATTGGCGGTTCAATTCAACAATGCGATTTGTCGTGTGTTCTAAAAAAAACCGGTCGTGACTGACCAGGACAAAGGCAAAATCGGCCGACTGAAGATGGGCCTCCAGCCATAATATCCCGTCCAGATCAAGATGGTTTGTGGGTTCATCCATCAACAGTAAATCGGGCTTTTGAAGCAATGCGCGTGCGATGGACAAGCGTTTTTTCCATCCCCCGGAAAGTGAGCTGACGCTTTGGTTTAAATCTTCAAATGCCATCTCTTCAACAAGGGTTCGGATTTCTCGGTTTGCAGACCAGTGTAGCTCATCATCCACACAGCCCTCGAAAAGAATGTCCGCGACTGTTTTTTCTGAATCGAAAACATCACTCTGGGCCAGGTACATCAGTCGAATATTTCGCTTTTGCGAGAGGCGGCCGGATGAAGGGTTTTCGGTCCCGGCCAAAATTTTTAAAAGCGTGCTTTTTCCCGAACCATTGGGACCAATCAGCCCCAAGCGTTCACCCGGGAAAAACCCCAGAGAGAGATCAGAAAACAACAGGTGTGTTCCAAAGGATTTATTCAGTTTTTGGCAACTGATCAGCGATGCAGCCGGCATAAGAAACTAATCGTCTTGAGAAAAGGTGTCCTTAATCAACTGGTAGGCTTCGACGACACGACGAAGCTGGGTTTCATCCGTCCGGTCTCCGCCGCGCGCATCGGGGTGATATTTTTTGGCCATTCGGCGAAACGTTCGCATCACCTCAACCAAACTGACCCCTTCTTCCAGTTCCAGTACATCATAGGCTTCTGCAAGTGAGGAGATTTCTCCCTTGGATTCTGAAAAGCCGTTTTGCTGTTTTTCTCCGGCCGCCTGCTTGAAAAAGTCCGAAAGATCAAAAGGAAAACGGCGTCTTCGGCGCCCCCGGTTAAAGACGGCCGCCTCTATTTCATCCAAGCGGTCCGCAATATAACTCACACGCCCCGCAGCTTGTTTCAACATCGACATACTATCCACTGTGCGGAGCTGCTCATCCATTTGGGCAATAAGAGATTCCATACGAAACAATTTTTCTTCGAATTTAACGTAGGTTAAAGGCTGCTTTTCGTAGTAACGGTCAAAGGCTTGGTCTAAAGATTCAGGCAGGGAGGCCTTCATTTTCGCTAAATGGCGTTTTAATTTCCGATGCCGCGAGATAAATAGTTTTACAGACTCCGCTTGTTCCATCGACTCATTTCCCTAATGTGACAGCCCGCCGACTCGATGGAAACCCTTCGAAAAAATCCGATTGCGGCCGTCATGTGAGTCGAATCATACTGTCTACACCGCTACTCCTTGACTTTGCAAGTAGTTTTCGTAGGAATTATTATAATCAACCACGGTGTCCGCTGTCAGCTCAATAATCCGTGTGGCCAAAGAGGACACAAACTCACGGTCGTGGCTCACCACAATCAGCGTTCCGGGATATTTTTCCAAGCCGCTGTTCAATGCCTCAATGGACTCCATGTCCAAATGATTGGTCGGCTCATCCATCATCAACACGTTCGGCCGTTGCAGGATGAGTTTTCCGAACAACATCCGTCCCTGCTCTCCTCCGGAAAGCACCTTGATTGATTTGTTCATATCCCCTTTTGAAAACAACAACCTTCCCAGGGTTGCCCGGACGTCCTGTTCATCATCTTCCGGATTTCTCCATTGATTCATCCAGTCAAACACAGACATGTCTTTTTCAAAATCCCGCGTGTGGTCCTGGGCAAAATAACCCACATTTGCATTTTCAGACCACTTCACTTCTCCGGCATCGGGCGTCAAGCCTTCCTGGCAGTAATCAGGTAATAGCGTTCGAAGCAGGGTTGTTTTCCCGACGCCATTCGGACCGATAATGGCAACTCTTTCACCGACATTCACCGTAAGGCTTAGGTTTTTAAACAAGGGGCCTTCATCATATCCCTTACCCAAACCACTCGCCTCAAATACCGCCCGATACAATTTTTTATCCTGATCAAAACGAAGATAAGGATACACCCGGCTTGAAGGTTTGACTTCCTCTAATTTAATTTTTTCAATTTGATTGGCC
>CALZIJ010000008.1:15277-97418 GCA_945787655.1 Nitrospiria bacterium
AGCGTTCCCGAACGGCTGTGGCAGCCATCATGTATTCGTCATAGTTCCCTGTAAACATACGAATTTCACCATAGTCGAGGTCGGCCATGTGGGTACAAACACTGTTTAAAAAGTGCCGGTCATGAGAGATGATGACCATTGTTGAAGCACGCTCCTTCAATAAATCTTCCAGCCATCGGATGGCATTGAGGTCAAGATGGTTCGTCGGCTCGTCGAGCAGCATGATATCCGGATCGGCAAAGAGCGCCTGCGCGAGCAAGACTCTCAGTTTCCATCCGGGGGCCACGGCACTCATCGGCCCTTCATGTTGTTCCAAAGGAATACCCAGACCAAGCAAGAGCTCGCCAGCTCTGGACTCGGCCGTATACCCATCCATTTCTGCGAACTCGGCCTCCAGATCACCCACTTTCATCCCGTCTTCCTCACTCATTTCCGGAAGGGCATAAATCCGTTCCCGCTCCTTTTTAATGCGCCACAATGCCTCATGGCCCATGATCACCACATCAATGACTTTATCGGGCTCAAAGGAAAACTGGTCCTGACGGAGTTTCCCGACACGCTGATTGGGACCAATGTTCACGGTTCCCGCGGTGGGTTCCAATTCTCCGGAAAGAATTTTCATAAAGGTGGATTTTCCGGCCCCATTGGCGCCAATCAAACCATATCGGTTGCCGTCTCCAAACTTGACGGAAACATGTTCAAAAAGAGGCTTTGCCCCAAACTGCATTGTAATATCAGCCGTAGAAATCAAAATAGGTACTCCTTAAAAAAATAGAACAGCGGTCCACTCAACATACTGTCTTGCCTGTGATTTATTATAAACGATTTTAGGAATTATCACCGAAAACCAGCGTTATATTATATCAAAAATAATAATCCAGCTCAAAAATATCTTGTTTCGATGCTTCAAACAAAACCGTGGGAATTATTCCCGAAGCTGAACATGATCCACAAAAAGGTATTTTTTGAATTATTGTTTGGGCTGATGGGTTTCGGTTTTATGGTCATTGTTGTTGTAAAAAAGAAGCATGCTGTTTGTAAATCCGTGCAGAAATGTTTGTGTGCCGACCCTGCCGATTTCCCCCGCGCAGAAAAATCCCGCGGCAGGCATCGGTCCCAGATAGGCCTGTATCCTTCCAATATCGTGGCTTTTACAGGAAAAGAGATGCTCACCCCGGCCCGTACAGCTAAAAACCAGGGCTGCTTCAGGTTTTTGGCCGGATCTGTCTTCCTGATGCATTGCCAGAAGTGCATTTAAATCCTCGATCGCGGCTTCGGCGTCTCTGACTTGAAACTGGACACTCTGACCCGTGGCAATAGTGTCTCCAATCGTCCCTGCCCCGGTGGATTCATCCAGGCGCATAAGTCCGCGAACCAGGAAATCTCCCCGTTGCTGCTTATTTTTGGCCTCATCCATCGCGATGCCAATCAAGATGGCATGCTGCAATAACATTTGGTCATGCGGCTCCGCCTGACTGACGACCTCCTGCAAGACGTCTATAAAGGGGCACCCACCTAATTCGTGGATCACATTCTGCTCCGCACGGGTCACCACATAGGGTGATCCAACAGGCCGGCATCCCTGCGATACAATCGTATTCGCCGAGATATTTCCTGTTAACGCCAGGCCGACCGCACCCTGATCGTAATAGTGTTTATCCAAAACCAGTGTATTGCCCTGTGGATGGTTTGCAGCACTGAGCAGACCACCCGCAATTGTCTCACCCGGATATGCCTGATTGATGCCCTTTAGAAACTGATGAATGTCGAGTAAAAACGGGTCAGGCAAGATGAGGAATATGGGGTGTTCATTCGGAAAAATATCAAAAAATTGATACCAGTCTGCGGGTTCATCCATGCATTTAAGCTGAGCCTGATCCATATAAAACGGAGAAATGCGCACTCCCGGCAGTTTTGCCAATAACAATGTGGCCGCCGACTGGTCTTCTATTTCGAGGTCACTGCCGACAACACCGGAGCAGGTTCCGACCAAAAAATGACACATGGCTATATTTTGACGGAGACCTTCAACAATCTGCTCTACTTCATCCGATGACATCAACGACAAAAACAAAATGCCGACATCGTATTCACCCGCCGATCCTTCACTCAAGGCCGCGATAATGTCTTCAGGGTCACCGGATTGCGACAATCGATTTTCAAAATGCATTACAACTCCGTTTTATTTTATGGTCATTCATTTTTTGGACGTGTCTTGTCAAGCCACCATTTTACGAGTTTGGGAATGTTCCCCTTGAAAATTTTTTCTGCGTAATACCGGTCACTCACACGTTTATTGGCTTGCGACAACGTGGGATAGGCATGAATCATTCCAGAAACCGCACTGACTGACAAGCCTTTTTTAATTGCCAAAGCGTACTCATGGATCAAATCTCCCGCGTTTTCCCCCAGAAGATCACATCCCAAAATTTTTCCCTTTAGTGTCGTCACGAGTTTTACCATGCCTTGGGTCGCGCCTTCAATGATATGACGATCATTTTCCTTGAGTGGATAACGAAACACAGAGATATTTTCCGCACCAAACTGTGCGATGGCCTCCCGTTCAGACAAGCCGACATGAGCCAGTTCCGGATCTGTATACGTTACCCAAGGAACCACCTTGTAAGAAACCTTGCGGTTTAGCAGGGGAATCAAGGCATTTCCGATAAACAGGCCCGCCTGATATTCCGCCATGTGTGTAAATAAATAAGGCCAGACTGCATCTCCGCACGCAAAGATTCTGGGATTGCTCGTACAAAGCGCGTCATCCACCTGGATTCTGTTTTTTGAAAGCATCACACCGGCCTGATCCAATCCCATGCCTTCAATCCGGGGGGTTTTCCCGGTTGCCAGCAACAATACGTCCCCTTCGATGATCAAATTTTTGTCTTTTCTCTGGCATGTGAGAATGATCCGGCCCTGTTTTTCTTCAGCGCTGATCACACGTGTGCCCACATGGATCGCCATTTCCTCATCCAGAAAACCGTGCAGCATACAAGCCAGTTCTTTATCATCGTTGTGAAGGACACAATCCAGCGTTTCAATAAGGGTTACCCGGCTTCCAAGCCGCGACATGGCTTGTCCCAGTTCACACCCGATTGGTCCCGCCCCGACAATTAATAGCTGCTCGGGCCGCTTTTTGAGCTTAAAAAAGTTTTCATGCGTCAAATATGGCACATCCTTGATTCCCGGAATAGGCGGAACTGTAACCTGTCCTCCTGTCGCAATACAAAACCGCTTTCCGATCAAGGTTTCCCCATTGACCATCACCCGATCATACCCGGTAAAGGTCGCATGTCCATGAATCACGCGAATGCCCATTTTTCTAAATCGGTCGGGGTGATCATGCGGCTCAATCGCCATAATGGTTTCGTGAACATGCCCCATCACTTTTTCAAAATCCACCCGGACTTCCCCCATCTCAAACCCGGATTTTCGCGCAAGATCAATCTTTTTTTTCGTACGCCCCGCTTCAATCAGGGCCTTGCTGGGCACACAGCCCGTCCAGAGGCATTCTCCCCCCAGCTTTTCTTTTTCTATTAAGGCTACCTTCGAGCCCAGTTGTGCGGCCCCGCTGGCCGTGACTAATCCCGCGGCCCCGCCGCCGACCACAATCAGGTCAAAAACTTCCATACGCAGCCCTTTCTTTTCATGATTTAGCAATATGGACATCTTCTTTTGCTGGTCTGTTTTTTTTTAATTTATGGTAAACCACAGGCACCAACGCCAAAAGCCCCAATAGAGAAAAAGCGCCCAATACCCCTGGTGAAGCAATGTCCCTGATGGAATTGATGCCCCCGATTTGTTTGCCTGCATTGGTGAACACCAGGCTTCCCGGAAGAATTCCTATGGCCGTAGCAAAAACATAGGTCGAAAGCCTGATTCGGGTCAAACCTGAAGCGAGGTTCACAAGAAAAAAAGGAAAAAGCGGAATCAAACGAAGGGTTAAAAGGTAATTCAAGCCGTTACTGGCAAAACCGCTTTGAATCCGGGCCAGGCGTTTGCCAAACCGCTTCTCTACGGCATCCCGAAACAGGTACCGCGCCGCCATAAAAGCGAGTACGGCGCCTGTTGTCGCACCGATATTCACAAAAATAGCGCCCAAAACGGTTCCGTATAAAAACCCGCCGGCTAAAGTCAGGATGGCAGCGCCCGGTAAAGATAATGCCGTTTGAAGGATATAGATCAATATAAACAGCACCACGGTCACGAGATAGTGGTCCTGCGCGTATTGCCGCAAGGCGGCTTTATTCTCTTTTAGCGCATCCAGCGTGACATATTTTTGAAGATCAAAAATAAAAAAAGCGGCAATTCCAACGGCAATCAGTCCAAGGATCACCCATTTCCCGCGAGATTTTGTTTTGATTAACCGGTTTTGCTCCGCCATGTCCTTCTCCTATTATTTTCAAGCACAGATAAACGTCCGGTAAGGGTTCCACACGGCATGATTTATACACTACTTTACTTGAACCACGGGATAAAGGATGTATTTTCCGATACAATAAACAATGAGCCTATACTTTAATAAGACGTTACAGTATCATTTTCGAAATATAATTTCAGTGCCGAAATGACAAAATTGGACTTTTGATCACGCTTAAAACACCAGGTAAACATTTTGGGATACAACAGCGGCGCCATGCCCTCCCACTTAAAAAAGTTTGCAGGGAAAACAGAAAGTCCGTATTTTAATACAAACGAATCAGCAATCAGTCTTAGAATAAATAAAAAGATACCCCCCATAAAAAACCCGTCTTCAGGGACTAAGAGGCCTGTTATCCGATGGAAATGATTCAATCTTTTTTTAGCAAGCTGGGTGATTACCTGAATATGACACTGTTTGTTCTAGGCAAGACACAATTCACCCTTTGGTCCGTAGTGTACATTCTTATCATGGTCAGCCTTCTCTTTTTTCTGACAGACAAGTTTAAATCCTGGATTGTTCAAGGGCTTCAAAAGAAAAAAAATATTGGAATCGGCATTAGCGAAGCGACGGGATCAATTATTCGCTATGTGATTATTTTTGTTGGCTTTTTAATGATTTTACAATCTGCAGGGGTAGACTTAAGCGCCATTACGGTGCTCGCCGGGGCTTTGGGGATTGGGGTGGGTTTTGGCCTTCAAAACATTACCAGTAATTTTGTCAGCGGGATTATTATCCTTTTTGAACGCCCAATCAAAGTCGGCGACCGGATTCAAGTCAATGAGGTTCTTGGGAATGTCGTCAATATCTCTCCTCGCGCAACGACGGTGGTCACGAATGAAAATATCTCCATCATCGTGCCGAATTCAGAATTCATCTCATCGACCGTCATTAACTGGAGCCACACGGACCGGCTTGTCCGACGCAGTATTCCGGTTGGGGTTTCTTACGGCGCGGACCCGGAAATCGTCCGGGATGTCCTCATGGCGGTTGCGGCAGAACACCCCGGCATCCTCAAAAGCCCCGAACCCCAGGTTCTGCTGGATGAATTCGGAGACAGCGCCTTGAATTTCCTTCTACGGGTTTGGACGGATACCTACACCGATCGACCGCTCGTTTTTCGCAGTGAGATCAATTATATGATCTTTAAAAAACTCAAGGAACAAGGCATTGAAATTCCCTTTCCGCAGCGAGACCTTCATCTTCGAAGCGGTTTCACTCAGGAAAAAGAAAAAGGGATTGAAGGTCAACACGCATGATAATCCTTATAAACCACAACCCTGTTTTTCCCATGGTTCTTAGCCCGGTACAAGGCCTCATCGGTGTGTTTGATTAATTCATGAATGGAGTCCGCATCGTCCGGAAAACTGGCCAGCCCCACGCTGACGGTCAATAAATTTAGCTGAGGTACTTTTTTTTGAAAACGGCTTTTTTCTTCTATCGCCGTACAAATCCGGTCTGCGATAATACGCGCATCCACTGTTTTGGTATTGGGTAAAATGACTGTAAACTCCTCACCACCATACCGGGAAGCCACATCAATATTCCGTATGGTATTCCGAAGCAGCTGTGAAAGCCATTTCAATACTTCATCTCCCACCAAATGGCCGTGCGAGTCATTCACTACCTTAAAGTCATCAATATCAATCATAATCAAGCAGGTCGGCAGACCGTGACGCTTGGTTCGTTCAATTTCTTCTGTCAAGCGTTCAAAAAAATATCTCCGGTTTAAAAGTCCTGTCAAGGAATCCGTAATCGAGATTTCCTTTAATATCTCCGTTGTGGTATGCAAATGAGATCGTTCAATGGCCATGGTCAGAAAACTGCCCATGGCCATTAGAAGGCTTAAATCTTCTTCAGTAAAGCGGCGGCCGTCCACCTTGTCAGCGATACTCACGACACCGATAGGATCCTCGTTTTTTATCAGGGGGACACTTAAAAAAGAGGGCGTTTTATATCGTGACCGCGGTGAATATGGAATCCGTTCATCTTCAGCGATATCCTTAACCAGCAAAGCGGACCGGGACTGGCACACTCGCCCTGCAATCCCTTCTCCCATCTTTTTACTGAACAATGAATACAAAGCCGGACTTACCCCGGTCATCGCCATCACGGAAAGTTCTTCTTTTTCATCGTCAAACATCATCAGCGAGCCTTGTTCGGCATTCAGCAGCTGCGTGGTCTGGTCCAACAATTTTTTGTAAAGCACCTTTTCTTCCAGATGAAAATTAAAGGCGGTGAGGGTTGAAAGAGACTGGATGTTTTTTTTCTGTTCAGAGATGTGGTTTTTTAATTCGACCAGATCAAAAACAACACCCGCCTGTAAACAAAAGGTGCTGATCATTTCTGTGTCCTCATCCGACAAATCGGTATTAAAAATGGCCAGAGTTGTTTTCAGCTGGTCATTCTCGGAAAGCATAAAAAGAAAACAGGACCGGACAGATGTCGGAAACCCCGCCTCGCCCAACTCTCCAGGATCATCGACAAAAACAGGGATAGAGTCTCCCTTACCTTTGGCCAACAAGCCGTCCAGAAAAAAAGAAGCGGGTTCGGATTCGGACATACTTTTTCCGAATAAAGCCATTTTACGGTATACCTTTTCGGGAAAGGACTGTTTAAAGACCGCCGTACTTTCCAGATTAAAAAGAATGCCGATAGAATTTAACAGCGTGCCGTAATGGGCCGGCAAATCCGGGTCATTTTTAAATTGGTTCGCAATATGCGTTAACGTGCTAATGCAGGATGACTTGGCCTGATAACGATTTTGATCATATACGTTTTCTATTAGAAGCGTCCCCACCGTCTGAAGGTCGCGTGCCTTCTGTAACTGAAGTGCTTCACTTGCCACTGAACAATTTTCCATCAAACCGGAAAGCCGGCTGGAAGAGATTCCCCATCGTATTGCTTTTTCCCGGAAGGCTTCCACATCCGCCTCAGAAAGGTAGGCCTGCCCGCCAATCATCGCATATTGCACTCCTTGATCAAGAAAAATAGGAATAATGAAGTAAGTCAGGTTGGCCTGACACCGATAAAACAGGATTTTTTTCTCATCAAGCGCCCGTGTTACATTTTTTTCATACGCTTCAAAACAGGCCAAGTCTTCACCGAGTTCATGAACCAAAATACAGATATCGTTTTCATTTGTTGCAGGGCTGCAAGGTCTTTTTCGCACAGGATCGTATATAAAAATGGGAAAGCCGCACAAGGAAGAAAGAGACTGCTGAATTTTCATCCAGTTTTCTATGGATAAACCCTGTTCTTGGAACATTATCGGCTCAAAAAAACGTGTAACGAAAGAGAGGAATGATGCGTAATATATGGCATTGAAGAGTTATCGATTTTCAAGGGGCGCAAAAGATGTGAAAAGGCATCCAAGAAGGCTTGAAGCGGTGGTTTTGATTATCCGGCACATAACTCCCGATCAGGCATTAAAACCCGATAGATTCTCCCGTTCATCTATATTTTAGTAATTTAGTAGGATTTGAGATTATCTCTTATCTCCCAGGACAAGTCAAGGCGGTAATGACTAAAATATCGTGGAGAAAGCGCATTTTATGTTATATTTCCCTTATTTAGGAATGAATTGATGTCACAACTTAAAATCTCATCTAATTTTGCGCCGCAGGGAGACCAGCCCAAAGCCATACAGAAATTATCCGAAGGTATTTTTCGGGGTGATCCACACCAGGTTCTGCTCGGTGTCACCGGTTCCGGAAAAACATTTACCTTGGCCAATGTCATCGAACAGGTTCAAAAACCCACACTCGTCATTGCACACAACAAAACACTGGCGGCACAATTATATCGTGAGTTTAAAGACTTTTTCCCTAAAAATGCCGTTGAATATTTTGTCAGTTATTACGACTATTACCAACCCGAAGCCTATATCCCTCAAAGTGATACATTGATTGAAAAAGATGCATCAATCAATGACGCAATAGACCGGATGCGGCACGCAGCCACATCCGCTCTTCTGGAAAGAAACGATATTATTATCGTGGCTTCAGTTTCCTGTATTTTCGGCCTGGGTTCCCCGGAAGCCTACCATGGGATGCTGGTTTACCTTGAAGAAGGACAAGAAATCGAAAGAAACGCCATTTTAAAGAAACTGGTCGAAATTCAATACGAACGCAATGAGTTTGATTTTCATCGAGGCACCTTTCGGGTCCGAGGCGACCTCGTGGAAGTCTTTCCAGCCGCCTCAGACGCCAATGCCATTCGGATTGAATTTTTTGGAGACACCGTTGATGCAATTTATGAAATCGATTCCCTCCGGGGAGATATCATCAATCGGCTCCCTAAAATTGCCATCTATCCCGGCAGCCATTACGTCATCCTCCCGGAACGCCTCGAAAACGCGCTGATAGAAATTGAAAACAACCTGCAAGATCGCATCCGGTATTTTAAAGAACGCAATATGCACCTTGAAGCACAGCGGATCGAACAACGCACCGGGTTTGATCTGGAAATGATTCGGGAAATTGGCTACTGTAACGGAATCGAGAATTATTCGCGCCACTTTTCAGGGCGCGCGCCAGGGCAACCTCCCCCAACGCTTTTTGATTATTTCCCCAAAGATTTTCTTTTATTGATAGATGAAAGCCATGCAACACTACCTCAAATCGGCGGCATGTACCGGGGAGATTACGCGCGGAAAAAGAACCTCATTGACTATGGATTTCGCCTGCCTTCCGCTTTCGATAACCGCCCCTTAATGTTTGAAGAATTTGAACAGTTGGTCCACCAGACTATTTACGTCTCTGCCACACCCGGTTCCTATGAACTAGAGCATGCACAAGGGAAAATTGTAGAACAGGTGATCCGCCCGACTGGCTTGATTGACCCTGAAATTGTTGTCCGTCCTGCTTCAGGACAAATCGATGACTTACTGGAAGAAATTCGTATACGCGTCTCTCGCAAAGAACGCGTATTAATCACCACATTAACCAAACGCATGGCCGAAGACCTGACGGAATACTACGAAGATATCGGGATCAAGGTTCGCTATCTGCATTCAGATATTAAAACCATCGAACGTATGGAAGTGATTCGGGAGCTGCGTTTGGGAGAATTTGATGTTTTGGTGGGGATCAACCTTTTACGTGAAGGTCTGGATCTCCCGGAAGTCTCCCTGGTCGCTATTCTGGATGCAGACAAGGAAGGGTTTCTCCGCTCCAGCCGGTCTCTCATTCAAACCGCCGGGCGGGCCGCCAGGAATGTTCGCGGGCAAGTTATTTTTTACGGAGATACAGTGACCGCTTCCATGAAAATGGCCATTGACGAGACCAAGCGCCGAAGAAAGATTCAAGTGGACTATAACAAGGTCCACCAAATTACACCGGAAAGTATCAGCAAACAAATCCCGGTCAGTCTTCGGCAAGAGGCCTACGGTAACGATAAAACATCTGAAACGGTTGCTGAGCCGGAGGCCCGCTATCTCCCACAGAAAGAACGCTCCAAACGCATTAAATCCCTGGAAAGGGAGATGCAGGAAGCCGCACGGCTTTTGGAATATGAACGGGCTGCTGCCCTGAGGGATCGGATTAAACGATTAAAGGAAATGGAAATCCTGGAAGTCTAGGCTTGCTTATAAGTATAAATCCCCAGAATCACACCCAGCAAGGTGAGGAGGTTCATCTGTATGGAAAAACCAAGGGTAAAGGAAAACAGATATAAATCCACCGAAAGCGGCGGGTTTATACCAATTTTAAAACCCTTAATAAAAATATCATGAACAAAGGGGGCCGAAGACATCCGCCTGAGAATTTCGGAAAGAACGCCGCCGGAAATGCCTCCCAGCAAGATAAAAAACAATAACATTTTGCCTGTTTTTTGTACAATCGCCATATCAAATTCCGAAAAATAAGCTATCGCGTTTATAGGGTATTGTCAAGATTTATATAGATTTTTTCCAAATAATCAGTGCATGGGCTATGGAAAATAAATCTCAAGCAAGGGAATGGGCGTCCCGTCATTATCCGCGCCGCCGATAATCAGAACCCCTTTGTTCCCTGTAGATAAATCCGTCCAGGACAGGGCAAGATGTCCGAATCTCCCCTGGCTCATTCGAGTTTCTGTGATTGTAAAACGGTTCTGCGCAGGGTCATATATTTCCGCGGATGAAAGGGCCTGCCCCACCTGGTTATATCCCCCAGATATCAGAATTTTTTGATTCGCCATCAAGGTTGCGGAATGATCCGCCCGAGGCACATTCATTCGTGCGCTGAGCAAGGTGTAGGTGTTACTGTCCGGGTCATACACTTCTACCGTATCCAAAACAGTCCCTGTATCATCAATCCCGCCAGTGACCAGTATTCTCCCATCAGGCAAACAGGCCACCGTATGACGAACCCGCCCGGTCCTCAGAGGCGGGTCACCCATCGAAGGTGAATTTAAATCGTTGAATCCGCCCACAACCAGGAGTGACTCGGACACCAATGCCGGATCACAGGATTTGGGAATAATGGTCTTATGCAGTTTGGCCTCAACGGAATGGATCACCGGCGTGCCGAATCGAAAGGTATCAGGAAGCGAAGCGTCCGGCTCAAGCACCTCAATAACATTCAGGGCTTTTGTTTTATTCTCTGTTGTCAGGCTTTCCCCCAAGGCAATTTGAACACGGCCGTCTGCCATGACCGTCGCCGTGTGGAAACGGCGGGGCGTGGCCAGTTTAATTGAAAGCGGGGAAAGCGTGCTGATTCCCGGAGTCATCAGAAATATTTCATTACGAGGCTTGCGCCGATCGTCTTCGCCGCCCGTCACTAAAATCCGCCCATCCCTCAAACGCGTTGCGGTGTGGTTTAAAAGACCGCTGTTTCCGGCCAGAAAATCGTAATCAACCTGAAGCGCTATCCCATCAGCCGGCGCTGCCGCATAACTGATACTGCCCACGCCGGTATCATAGTCGATACTACCCGAGACCACCCCGCTGCCGCTTAAAACACCATTGCCGTCGTCAACGGCCACCACACTTCCGGCAGTGATTTGCATCGAATTTCTCTGAATATCATTGGAATTGAGTGTAAAGGAAAATACGCTTTTCACTCCATCCCCCGTGCCGGCATTTTCTTTGATCACGCTTGAAATCATGGACACCGAAAGCAAACGATCTAAAGAAAGTTCACCATCAATACCGATCATTTCAGTTTCAATGATGCCATTGCCTGCGCTGTTCACGCCACCTGCTATCCAGATTCTATTGTCATTAAACGCATTAATTCCGGAAAAAACGGGAGGAACCGCATCTGATGTCGGCATCGTAAAGGTATTATCAGCAGAGCTTGTACTGTTCCCTGAAGCATCCTCGCTAATCACCCGGAAATTATAGGCCGTGCTGCCAGTCAGGCCCGTAAGGGTCACGCTGTGGCTGGTTTTAAAGTCACTGTTTAAGGGGGAAGACAGTCCGTAACTAGGACTTGTTCCGTATTCAACTAAAGAGGTGGCCGGTTCATCTGTGGTCCAGGTGATGACTGCTGTTGTGGTATTGACCAACCGGCTTGAAATAAGTGAAACGGCCGGTGCAGCCGCATCAACAGAGGCATCCGTCGTAAAATTAAAATTCTCGGAAAAGGAGACATTTCCCGAAGGGTCAGTACTGAATACCCGGTAATTGTAGGTGGTGTCCAGCGTCAGTCCCCCCAGAATCACACTGTGGCTGGTTACCGGAGTACTGTTCACCTTGGAAACACTCCCGTAACTTGAGGTCAATCCATATTCCACAAAAGAGGTGGCCGGTTCATCACTGGTCCAGATAATCGTCGCATTGGTACTCCCCGGAGAACCGCTAACACCGACACCGGATAACACAGGAGAACTCAGGTCAGATGTATTGAAGGTAAAATCACCGGAAAGATCGGCGTTGCCTGATGCATCCACACTTCTAACCTGATAATGGTATGTCGTCGAGGGATTTAAGCCGGACAAACGCACAATGTGCCGCGTTACCAAGGTGGCATCAATCACCGGTGTTTCGGCATATGCCGTTGTTTCTCCGTAATTTACTTGCGAAGTGGCCGCCTCATCCGTATCCCACACAATAATGGCTTCCGACCCTGAAAGCCCGCCATCCGTCGCCGTATGGAACTTCCTTGGGTTGATTAAACGGCCAAAGGGCTGAAAACCTGTCAAGGCAATACGAAAAAGGTCATTGCCGCGCAATGAAAAATCGTTAAAAAGAAAGGCCCCGGCCGGCTCGTCAAAGTGATACAGTCCGTGAACGGTATTTCTTGCCCCTTCAATAAAGGGAGAATCGGGAAGCAAAAGCTCTTTCGGCGGATTAAAATCGGATGCCGCATACCGCAAATCCTGGGTCACCCGAACCTCGTCCGCCATGCCGACCCACAGGTTTTTGCCATCGGGACTTCCAACGGTAAAACGGCTTATGTTTTGGGCAAGCGCCGCGGGGGGCGTCACAATGCTCGAAACCGTTCCATCCAGTGCAATATACGCCTGGTTATTGGTCCGATCAATCAGCAGGGCAATATGGTGCCATGCGCCCAGTGTGAGCGGATTGTTTGAAGTAGCTGTCACAGGGGTGCCGGAAGAAGGATACAGGCGGCCTTTAACTAAAAAATCGGTCCCGACGACCACATCAAAAACACCCTGTTTCCCCATTAAATAAGCATCGGCTGCGGGATTTGGAAGAGATGTGATAAAAAACCACCCTTCTGCGGATAATTCCATACTTCCGCCGATTCCCATCGAAATTGCAGAACGCCCAAAATGCTTGCCATCCATAATAAACTTATTTCCGCTTCCTTCAAAAGCGCCAGGTGGACCAACGAGAACGGTTACTTCATCGGGTTCACTTGATAAGCCCTGGGCCACCGTCGGAATACTTCCGGTATCTGTGTTATCGGTATTTTGAATGTCTACTTCCGCCTCTTCAACCACAACCAGTTCAATACGATAGACCCCGTCCACATCCCCAATAAATGTTGGGGTCGGGCTTTCCGGGTCACTCAACTGGGTAGTGCTCCCTGGAGGAGAATCCAGAATACGCCACTGAAATTCAATGACATCCCCATCCGGGTCACTGCTGTTGGACCCATCCAGAGAGATCAATCCGCCGTTCCCTACATTTTGATCCGCGCCTGCATCGGCGATTGGGGGATTATTGGCCTTAAAAAGATCCTGCGGGCCGGGCTCATCATCGACACACCCTGGAAGAAAAAACAGGCCACATAACAATAAAATCCGCCCTATGCTTGCCCCATGACAATATAGTAATCCCCTAAAGGTTTTAATCGGGAATCCACTCTCTTTTTTCTGCTGCTTTTCCACTGACCTCCTATGGTGTAAATTGTGAAGCGGTTGTACTAATACTTGATATTTTTTCCGCCAATTCCTTTCGGTTAAAACCATGAAAAGAAATCCCCTGCGCCTGAAAAGACGCCACTTCCCAAACAACCTCGGTTCCTGCAGAAAAAGGGTTCATTAAAACATTCACCTCGCTTGGAAAAGGAGGCAGCTTAATTTCCTGAAGCGTACCCGGCACCCAGGCCTGCCAGAGAAGCATCCCGCCGGGACTCTTTACTCGGACCTGGTAGAGGTCCGCGGAACCCGCCCCCGCCCCTGGCACCCAGGAAAAAATCGGCTCCAGACCGACTGCCGTGGCACCGGACCCCGGACTCAGTAATACTGGCGGCTCTAAAAGGGACACATCCATTACCGATGGAATCTCTGGAAGACCCTGTATTAATGAATAACTGCTTTTACCGTCTGATGTGGATGCGGAAACCCCTAGAAAATAACTTTCAATTCCTTCAGATTCCGAAGAACGGATGCGATATTGAGATGCAGCCTCCCCTTTCAAAACACCGGTGTCCATTCCAGTGAAGACCCGGCCCTGTGGAACGATTGCGCCAATTGCTGTGACCCTAAGATCGCTGACCTGAAAACCCGAAGGCAGTGTAATCGCCCCGATCGTTTCCTTAAATTCAGGGCTTTGATCAAAAAAGAAATCAAAGGGCAGCCGCCCGGAAGGACCCAGCGGCCCCAGTCCCGATGAAAAAGTGAGATTATAAGACGCATCGGATTCCCCAACGCGAAAAGCCGTGAACCCCAAGCGACGTTTTGATGCGCCAAAGCTGAGTCTGTAATCCCCGCCCCCTGTCGATTTTCCCATTCGAATGATATATTCCCCTTCAGTAAAAGGGGTAATCCCAACATCACCTGCTGTGTCGGATACACAATCGGCCGTACACTCCAGAGTATCCGCTCCGGAAAGTTCTAATGTCACTTCAGCAATTCCTGATCCATCAAAACCCTTCACAGAAAGCGGCGACGCAATAGACGCTGTCCCTCTTTTGATCAGCTCGACCAAGCGAACGCTATTGGCATATACGGGGATTGTCTGCCGGTCTATAAGGCCCCCGCCGCTGTCCCGAGCTGAGATTGTGTACATGTCCGATCCCGGAAATGCGGGAAGATCCAGTACAACGAACCCACCGGATGCATCCGTCACACACACCCCTTCTCCAAAACGGCAAAGCAGGTTTCCCCCAATGTCTATTGCATAGGCCTTTCCTGCATCATTCCCGGATTCATCAGTGACTCTGAGTTCGACATTGGCAGTGGCTTTGAGGTGTGGGTCTCCATTTTCATCCAGTGTCCCCGTCTTTTCGGAAATACGACCCAGAAACTCGCCGTTGTTAGGCAAAAAACCCAAACGGATGGGCACATTACCGTCTTCATCCGTTCGCTCAGGGTCAGGAATCGCAGCCTGAATCACCATATTGGTTAAGGTATTCAGACGAACCACAGTCAAGGGGTAGTTTGATTTTGAACGATCTGAGAAAGAAACTTCCTGAAATGTCGCACGAAACCCGCTACCAGCGGAAAGAAATGCAACATAACGGCTATTGGGAAGGCGTCCCGAGGCGAAATAGTTCCCTGCGGTAACGACACCCTGATTCGCGACAAAAGACTCCTCAAAGGTATCCCCGGAAAAGTTGATCAAAGCACGTGCGACGCCGGTGTTCCCACTGCTCAAAGGCCCTAATAACTCTTCCTCCCGATAATCCGGACGAAACGCCACAACCCGCCCGTTAATACTCACAGTGCTGGACAGCGGTAAGACCAACAGATTAAGAATCGCGGTGCCTTCTGAGGGGAGCCGGAGAAAGTTTTGCCCCGCCCCGATTCCTCTGCTGGCAGAATAAATCACCAAATCATTATTGGGCTGCAATTTCAGGAGCAGGAAGTACCCGTTTGAAGTGGTCGCATTCAAGTCAGGATCCAATTCTAGAGGCGGATCCTCAGGTCCGGCAGGAGTCACCGTCTTAAAATAATAGGGTCGCCCTGCACTCGTCCCATTAAAATATTCAGCGAATACTTCCACTCCGGGCTGCGGCGTATTCTCTGAATTCACCACTTTCCCGAATACTGCAATTTGTCTGAAATTTTGCTGAACACCAGCAGCCTCCGCCCAGTTGTCCAAATCCTTGGCATAAATAAAGGTCAGGTCTTTCGGCGAGGACGAGTTAAAATCAATCCGTTGGTGAGTCAGGGAACGTGTCGGCCCAATTACACTAAAACCACCCAAGGCATCGATGACCGCATGAAACCCGGTTTCATCTTTTTCGGTATTAAATATCTTCCCTTCCAGCCTGCCGCTTGAAAGGGTCGTATCTCTGGGGACCATGGGGATTGCTACGCGAGAAGCATTCACTTGATAAAAAGAAGTATTCTGATACAACAAGGGCAGCTGTGCATCCTCGCACCCCACACAGGCATACACATGAATGTCCTGCGGCCCGCTGACATCATCAAAGGTCGCTATCCCTTCAAAGGTGGTCGTTTCAGAACGGCCTTCCGTCCCTCCCAAAAAAACCTGGGCATTGGGAATAGGTCTCCGGACAGTATCGTCAAAAACCTGAACAACCAGTCTTCCTGAAATCGGTCCGCCGGCTGTTCCTCCATCTTTTGAAACCAGGGCCGGAGTAATATTGTGCTGTTCCGTGTTGCTGCAGGAAACCACTGAAAACAAGGCTCCTGCGAGGATACACAAAAACCAATAAGGCGAGACCATACCTTTACTCTTGGAAGACGCTTCGGTATTCACAATATATCTTTTTATTTCTGCTTTATTCATAATCGTTAAAAGACCAGGCGGAGCCCGACAGTACCGATGATCTTCTCGTATTTTCCCAGGGAACTGGTATTTCCCGACACCACGGCATTCTCCGTATCGGGTGGCACACTGCCCAGATTAGATTGATTCAATACCCAGGCCCCGTTCACAAAAATCTGAATTCCTCTTTCCAGTCCAATGGTCAAGCCAAGACGGACGGAGTGACTTTCTCCAATCCGTTTTTTATTAAAACCTTCTTCCTGATAAATATATGCTTTATATGAAAACTCGTATGAACTGTTGAATTGAATGCCGCGGAACAAGGCCCTGTCATAGATAATTGATGGCGCCGCGGAGACAAACGAAAATTTCTTCCCTTCGGGATTGAGGTTTAAATTGGCCGAAGTTCGTGTGCCCAGCGTTAAACGGCCGCCGGCCCACCCGTTAATAAAAAAGGATCCCGAAGCTGACGGTTGGTACGCATCCAGATCGCTATTGTTAATCGAATCAAAAAGGCTGAACCGGACATCTCCCGCCACACTGAATCGATCCCCAAGGCTTTGAAATCCGGTCACCGCCAAGGAATGCCCCTGGCTTGAAAAAGCCCCTTCAAACAGGCTGAACAAGTATTCATATTCGACCGTCTTTCTTTTTTGATAGCCTCTCCACTCATGAAAAATCCGGTTTGAAGTGCTAAAAAAAGAAACTTGATCTTTAATATAACTTGATAAACTGGGTGAAATACGAAGCCCCAGACGTTTCCCTTCCCCCATATCATATATCCGCTGATATTGCCCCAAGAGACTCGAAAGAATATCACTGGATGGATCTTTGCTTAAAGTGACATTATTATCCACGGTGCTTTGATAAGTGACCGAAACATTGACAAAAAGGTGCCGTATCCGTTCTTCAATTTCTTCTCTAACCGCGTCCGGTAGGTCCGGGTCCTTTAAAACAACCTTGTAATGTTCGAGGGCATTTTTAACCTGCCCCACTTCTTCATACAAACTGGCCAGGCGGATACGTTTAGGACGGTCATCCGGCGACAGTTCAACGGCTTTTTTAAAGTGACTCAGCGCTTGATTGGCATCTTTTAAGCGCAAGGCAATAAAACCTAAATTAAAGTATGCCATGGGTTCTTCGGGATCGAGAAAAAGGATCGTCTCAAAATGAGCCTGGGCCTTTTCAATCTGGTCTTCCTGCCCTAAAACCACCCCTCTGAGCAAATGGTAACGAATCTGTGAAAATCGTGCTGTTTTTCCATGGACAAGCCACATCAGCGCGGCATAGTCGTTAACAGAATCCTTTTCCTCTCGTCCCATTTCCACCTGCTCCAACAGCACTTGCTCTATGATTTTATTGTTTTCTCCGGCCCGTTGCATTAAACCCGAAAATAGGGTTTTGGCCTCGTCTATTTTTTCATCCTGAGTATCTAGGATAAAACCTGTTTCGGACAACCCGGTAAAACTGGACAGATAATGGTCCGCCAAGATCGTATCACGCACCATGTTTAAGATTCTAGCAATCTGAATTCTGATAAGAATCAGATAGGTATTTTTATCTTTGGGATCCAAAGCGACTACTTTTTCAAAAGCAGATGCAGCAGATTCCATCTCATTTATTTCGCGATAAAACACGCCCAGGTTATAAAAGTTCACGGGGTTATTCGGTTGGATTTCAAGAGCGGCCTTAAACCATTTTTCAGCCTCCTCAAATTTTGTCAAACCCATGGCAACCTTGGCATTGACTGAATAGAGACTGACCAGGGCATTTTTCCCATCCGGACTATCTGCATTAACCTCCACCGCTTTTTCATAAAAAATAACCGCTTTTTCCAAATCCCCACTTTGCTCAGACATGCTCCCAAGATGAATATAGGCTTTCTGATGACGCGGGTTCTCCGAAATGGTTTGCCGAAACGCCTTTTCGGCTTTCTGAAGGTCGCTTAACTCAAGATGGATCTTTCCGATATTAAAATAGATCGCGGCTTTCTCCCTTGAGAAGGTCAATGCTTTTTCAAAAATAGCCAACGCTTCTTTGATCCGGCCCTGAAGCGCGAGAGCACTTCCTTGAAGAAGAGGCAATTTTTGGTTCGCGCTGATCCCACCCGGCGTTCTGGGGTTAATTTCAACCGCCCGAATAAAAACCTGCAAGGCCTCATCCAGACGGCCTTGATTTTCGTACAGATTCCCCAAATTTAGATAAGCATCCTGGTGTCTGGGGTCCAATGAAACCACTTTCAAAAAAGCCTGTTCCGCATCCTGGAGCTGTTTTTTAATCGAATAAATTAAACCGATATTGTAATAAAGGGCAGCCTGTTCCCCCGAAAAAGAAAGGGCCCGCAAAAACAGAGTCAGGGCTTCATCCAATCGCCCCTGGCGTGCGAGCAGGCGCCCCTGAAAAACAGGTATTTTGCTTCGAGCAATTTGGGCTCCCCGGCTCCTTGTATCAATTTCAAGGACTTTAAAAAAGACGTTAAGTGCCTCATCGATCCTGTTTTTCCGTTCGTAAAGAATACCTAAGCGGACGTAGGCTTCTTGGTGATTCGGGTGTATACGAATTACTTTCTTAAAGGCCGCTTCCGCCTGTTTATCATCTTCAAGTTGAAGATAAACCAGGCCAATATTATATTGCACCCCAGGATCATTTGGAGAAATCTGTTCTGCTGTCTTAAAAAATTTTAGCGCTTCTTCAAAATTTTGCGAACGCGCCTGCATAATCCCGTTAATCATATTGACTTTAAATTGGCTGATCGTTTTAATTTCATCTGCCGGATTTTGTTTTATCACTTGATCATATAGGGCTAAGGCCTCAGGCAGCTTTTGCGTGGCTTCATAAAGATCCGCCAAACGAAGATAAGCCTCAATCGCCGAAGGCGCCAGCCGGATCGTTTCTTTAAACGCCGCCTCCGCTTTTTCAATATCTCTTTTCTGCATATATCCAATACCCAGTTGAAGATGGATCTCGGCCTTATCCGGGAATTTTAATCGCATTGATTCAAAATGGGTGATAGAATCATCCCATTTCCCTTCTTTTATCAACCTGTTTCCTTCTTCCATCTGACTTGAAAATACAGAATCAGAAAGTGTTTGAGCTGATGCAATCCCCGACAAAATGAGTATTACGATAACTGCCTGTGCACTGCATCGTTTTAACATCGAATTCAAAAGAAAAACCGTATGGACCCTGTGATTTCCCATCCGCTTAAATCAATCACCAATGGCCGAGCCACATTATTTTCATCCCGATAAAAAACAGGACTCCCTTCCTCGGGAATAGAGCGATTCGCTCCAATCGCATCATCCACGGCATCCCGCTCTAAGAATGTATGACGAAAGGATTTATAAAATAATTGCCGGGTCTTACCCTTTCGATAAATAACATCTGCCCCAAGGGCAACCCACTTTCTCAGGAAGTATTCCCCTCCCAACCCCCATTCCAACATGTATCCACCCTTGCTTTCTGCGCGCGATAGAATGTTCCTCAAAAATTGTTGGTTCCCGTTATCAAATACATAATTGTAATCCTCACGATAAGTCACCTTGATCAAACTAAATAATCCAATATCAATGTAGACCCGGTATTTTTTGGGTTCATCCAAAAAATGATATCTTCCGTGCAGCGCATATTCATTAAAAGAAACACGGGTGGTTCTTTTTGCCGTAAAGGGAATCATTCCAAAATCCTGAAACAACATCTCGCTTTCTTCAAACGCGGTAGATCGCCCTTCCCAAAACGAGCTTTTTATCAATAAAGAAAACCTGGGACGGATACGCCATTCCACGCTCACCCCATGTAAAGGCCCACCGAGAATTCCAGGACTGCCTCCCACCCTGGGCGGCGTAAAAGTGGTTTGCTGCAGTTGCCCCTCGTTCAATAACTTTAATCTGGCCTGGCTGTAACCGGTGAATACCTGAACATTCCATTCGGCGAATGCTTCCGGGGGCGGCACCAAGATCCATATTAGATACAAAATGAAAAAAGGCACTTAGTTCCTGCCCAGCAACAAACGATTATTTACAATATTACTTAATATTTTATCAACAAAGTATACCATATTCCCCAAATCCTGCTGAATTGATCCCCCAACAAAAACATAATAAAATATTTACTTTCAATTACTTATGAACATAAAAGCCTTGTTTACATTTTTATTTACATCAAGCACCCGAATTCTCCTGCCTTTTTAAAAGCTATACTTGATTTCGAAAAATATCCGATCCCGGTTGACAAAAGTCCCGACAAACTGGAAAAGCCGGTCATTTGCCGGGGCAGCCAAATCCGGCAGCAATGTCTCTTCATGTCCAAAGAAAAAATCCCCGCCCAAAGCCAGTTGGATATTATCCGTCAAGCGATAACTCGCTTTGGGTTTAAGTAAGATTTCTTCATTATTAATTAAGTAGAGGAAAAACACCTGACCGGTTAGTGCTCCCGAAATAAAGGTTTTTCTGGTAAAAAAACTGATAAAAGTATCGTATTGGTCCTGAAAGAAAACGGCTTTATGGTCAAAGATGATCCACTGGGATATCGCCAATGAATATTCATATCCAAACAGGCTGCTATCCACTTCGAGCCCCCATCGTATATGGTCTCTCTTTAAAGCGCCGTCGTGGTCCAATAGGTTATCTCCATCCAGATCCGCCAACCGGGTTCCAAAATATTTTCCGACAATGTAGGATGCTTCTCCCTTTAATATGAAACTTTTTAGATTCGCCATAATTGCCGTTCCAAAAATGTGCATTCTTTTAAATTGCGGTTGGAAGACAGGCCCGCAATCAGGATCGGTTATTGGCTGATCAAACTGCAAGGCTGTCGGAATGCATTTTTGTGGAGGAGTTACAAACCTAAACCCTGTATATTTTCGAAACGGTGTAGGAAAGTCATCCCAGGTATAAAAATAGCTAAATGCCAAATCGAGCCCTTGGAATATCCTTTTAATACGAAATCCAGCTTCAGAATTTCTAAATGTTTGGGGAGGCTCTTTTTGACCTGGTAGTTCCTGAAACAATTCCCACTCCGAACCCGGTGGGGCCGGCTTATGCGGTGTAATTTCAGGAATCCACAATGCCTCGATTTGATATGATCCTGTATAATAATTCGCTTTGAGTGTCCAGAGCGGTATACGAAAATCGATTAAATCCGGCAGGATAAATTCTCTGAAATTGAGTGGGTTGATTTCATCAAGGATACGGAATCCAAGTAATTGTTCCCATATAATAATCTGCCGGCCTATCCTGAGATCCAGATTATCTATAGACCAATCCAGATAAAGCTCCCGGTATTCAACGAGTATCCTTTCATCTTCCTCAGCGCGCTGAGAGACAAAGGCCAAAGGCAGATTAGGGTCATTGGGAGGATTTACTGTGTCATAGTCTGCAAAGAGATAAACAGCATCATACCAAGTCCAACCGGAAGCATATAATTTTAAATCTTGTGACAGATCCGCACTGCCTTCCAAATAGAGAATATTCCTGATTTTAGTAAAAGATACAGGTTCTCTAATTCGAAATGCGGTCTCATTTTTTAAATATCCCCCCCAGCTATAGGAAGGAAATCCATCTATATCCGCTGCCCACAATTTTATTGGGGGAAATAAAAAAAAAATGATAAAAATTAAGCATGAATACAATAATTCCGTCCCTATTCTCATACCATTCATTTTAACAGAAAAAACCAAGAACGGAGACTGGGAAAAGGACATTTTGGACAATGAGAACCGGTATAATTTTTACAGAAATCAGAATAGACCTTAAGGATATCTCAACAAAAAAAGGGTCTATGGATAAAATCATGTTTTGATTTCGTCCATAGACCCTTGGAATACTGATATGGTAGATATTAGAAGTTTTGGTTCACAACAGCCGGGCTACCTGTATCAAACAAAATACTTGAGCTAAATCCAGGTGTTCCAGGATCGCTTACCAGCTGATCAATACTCGTTGTAAAACCACCCGTACCATCTGGGGTCAGGGTTAAGTCATTACGATCCAAGCCTTGGCTGGGATCTAAAATGCTTTGCGTAACATTGATATCGGTTCCAACTAAATCAGCTTCTGTTCCTGTTCTTGCAATGATATTCAGGTTATCCATTCTAACCAATACATCAACGGAAGGGACTCCGAGAGAATCTGTTGCTGCCTTAAGGCTTTGCTTAAACGTAATGTTATTGGTTGAAGTCGTTGTCGTCGCACCCGTAATAGCACCACCCGGGGTAAACGTTTCCTGAATAAACTCTGAACCTGTTGAGCCATCCGGTTTACTCCGGATAATCATGTGGTTTAAAAGTTCCGTTCCAATCACGACTTGTTCTTGAAAAAATGTACTGTCACCAACACTTTCAAAAAGCCGGTTGGTCCCACCTGTAATTCCGCAAGTGGCCTGGCTGTTACAAGTGCCATCGTTAAACGACGTTGTTTGTGCTTCCACCATACCGGCAGACAAAAGGATACCCAAGCTTAATACACCCAGGATTTTAAATTTTGATTTCATTATTTATACCTCCTAATCAATGCGTTTTCCCAATTTAATCCTGCTGTCATTATGGCCCTTGAACAATCACAGGGGAACCACCGGTTGTAAAGTCCATATTTTGACTAAACACAGACACTCCAAGGCCGTCAACTACATTGACCTCTTGGGAAATGGTGGTACAGAAAGAAGCAGTCGCTCCGCATGAAGGGTCTGTTACTTCTTGACCTTTCACAGTGAAATTCGGAAGGATATCAACATTTGTAAAACTTAACCCTCCAGCCTGGCCCGAAATCGCAGCCGAACCATCGACCTGCTGATGAATGTGAATATCCTGCCCTGGATCCAGACTGGATGTCGTTGAAAAACCAGGACCACTCAAGGTTTGCCTAAATGAAATACTGGTTTGAGCTGGGGCGGGGGTCACCGGAGCCGTCGTGTTATTTTGGTTGGTCGGACTCCGTTGAGACCCCATCAAAACAAAGGATTCCTGAATAAAGGAGCTTCCGACTGCAGAAGCTTCCATCACAGAGTGCACAGCCAGTTCGGGACCAGAACCGACATCAATGTTCACAAATTCCTGAGTAAAGAAACTTCCACTACCCATTGTACCCTCTGAGACAACCAATTGCCCTGAAAGTGGGACTCCGCTTCCATCTATTCCAGAGTGAACAAATGGAAAAGGAGAGGGATTATCGCTAAACGAAGGTGCCCCAACCTGGGCTTCAGACTTTCCGTATCCTGAAGCAATCAGAACACCTGATATTAATAGGAAGATTATTCCTTTTTTCAGATTCATACCTTACCTCCTTTTAGTAAAAAAACAAGACAAAAACCACGTTACTACAAAAAAAAAAATTTTTCAATCAAAATCCACCAAAACCACCACCCCCGCCGCCACTGCCATTCGGGAAATTAGTAGACAAACCGCTGCTAAAAGAATCACTCCCACTACCGCCCCATCGCTCCCAGTTAATCGGGGTGAGCTGGAAGTTATCGTCATCGTGAACAGGAATCAAAGATCGGACTGAACTCGCCGCTCCACCGCCGGAACACCCGTCTCGAGTGCCCCGATCACTATTAAAATTAAAATTGCCTCTGTCGGCTGGATCGTTAAAATCATTACATCGGCTAAAATTAAGTAACTGGTTGTTGACGGGATCGACTATTTTGACCGCTTCCAGGTCATTCCACCAATCAATCGTCCCATTACTTGGGCTTCCACCCCCAAAACCACCCCCGCCCCCGCCACCGGCAGGTATACTTACGGCGACATCATGAGAAAGATCTCCCGGGCTTAAGGTAAAATTTTGACTTTGTGTAATATCTAATGGCATCACACCTGCGAAGCTGGTCATCCAAACCCCGATATCCTGGCGCACCAGCACTTTCCCGGACGCACTGTCAAAAAAAGGCACTTGACGAAAATGCATGTCCATCTGGTTTAGGCCGTTTGTCAGCTGCGCCACTTTCCTTTCTGTAATATCGGAATGAATACTCACAGGCTGCCGGAAGCTGTCTATGACTGTTTTTTCTGTCAAGCCAAAGGCCGGGTCTGTGATTTCCTGACTGAAAATCAAGTTTCCCTCCGGGTCGTTGGTACTGCCGGAACCAAATTTCGTATAACTCTCCATCGTAAAATCAGAGGAAGACATGCTTTGAAAAAAGAAACTTTCTCCACTGGAATTCGTCACCTTTCCCTGGGTAAATCCGGGGCTTTGCATCACATCTTCGACAACAAGCCCGGACACAGTTGCTGGATCAGTACCCCAAGGGGCAGGCGCATCAGATGCGAGGGGGGTTACAGTCGCTGCGGGAAGGGTTCTTGTAATGTTTCCACCTCCACCTCCACCTCCGCCTCCAAACTGCGCATAGGCCGGGGAAACGGAAACTATTGCAACCACAGCAAACACCGGAAATAGTAGCGTATTTTTGTTTTTAAACCATTTTGTTGTATTTTGAAACGGCAACATACGCACACTCGCATTTTGTCTCCCTTTGGTTAAAAAGAAGATGGAATAAGTACGGCTAAAACAGTCATTTTCTCCTTGATTCTCTCTACATATTTACAACAATTACTACTTTATTGCCAATATATACAAGGAAGCTTACCCTAGAAACGAGATAATGTCAATCACCAACATAACAAAAAAGTAATATTTTTTATCTTTTATAAATAATTCAAAATTCTATCTATCCACAGTTTAACTCTAAATTTGCTCATTTTTCCATATTTCACTTAAAAAGTCCAGAAATAAATGCATTTGAGTCAAAGGGAATCACATCCTCCATCCCTTCCCCAACACCGACATAAAGAACCGGAACCGAAAGGAGTTCAACTACTGGGATGACAATTCCCCCTTTTCCCGTTCCATCCAGTTTGGTCAGTACAACCCCCGTCAAACCAATCGCTTTTTGAAAATGCTCCGCTTGGGAAAATGCATTCTGGCCAGTTGTCGCGTCTAATACGAGAATCTTCTCATGAGGAGCCTCCGGAATCAGCTTTGAGATCACCCGGGTCATTTTTTTCAACTCTTCCATCAGATTGTGTTTTGTTTGCAAACGGCCCGCAGTATCGATAAATACATGATCTACACCACGTGCTTTGGCCGCACTAACGGCGTCATAGGCCACTGCGGAAGGATCAGCTTCGCCGTTATGGCGAATCACATCAGCACCTACGCGCTCTCCCCAAATGGAAAGTTGATTCGCCGCACCTGCCCGAAATGTATCTGCTGCCGCCAATAAAACCTTTTTGCCTTCCAATTTTAACTGATACGCTATCTTACCAATGGAAGTGGTTTTTCCAACACCGTTTACGCCAACAAAGAGCGTGACTGCAGGGGCGGGTAAAGTTTTTTTTGAAGGGGGAAGTTTTTGAAAAACTTCAGAAAGTGAGTTCGCGATCTTCTCTTTTAAGGCCTCTAGACTGAGGTTTTCTTTTCGGTCTGCCGAGGCCTTTAAATCTGTAATAATGCGCTGACTAATATGGACACCCAAATCCGCGCCAATCAACAGTTCTTCCAAAGCATCGAGGGTGTCACCGTCGATACTCCCCTTTCGAGCAAAAATCCGCTCCAGCCCGGAGGAAAAATAGGACCGTGTTTTTGATAAGGCAGAACTGGTCTTATTCCAAAATCCATTCGACATTCAAGCTACCTTTTGACCCTTTCCAAGATATAGCGTTCCCGGCGTTTCATTTTTTTTTCATCGTTTACAGACCGTTCATGATCATAGCCCAACAAATGCAAAATGCCATGAATCAGCAGGATCAGAAGCTGTTCATGCATGTCCCTTTGATCCCTTATGGATTCAAATTCTGTCATTTCAAGAGAGATCATCACATCCCCCAAAAATTCAGGGTGTAAATCCCCTCCCACCCCTTCACGCATCGGGAAAGACAACACATCCGTCGGCCGGTCAATTTGACGATAGTCCCGGTTATAAGTGCGAATACGACGATTATTGACAAAAACAATGGAGACTTCGCCATCGTTTATTTTTTGTAACAGTAATATCTGGCGGACCCAATCATTGATTTGTTGTGTATTAACGGGGTATTTGCGCTGTCTGTTTAATATTGAAATTTCCATTAACGCCCTTCCAATGGAGCATTCCCGTCTTTATTTCCAGATTTTGTGCTCTGATATTTGACATAGGCCTCGATGATTTCCTGAACCAAATGGTGACGCACAACGTCTTTTCCAGCAAAGTACGTAAACTGGATCCCCCGCACCTCTTCCAAAATCTTTTGAATTTCGATCAGGCCGGACACTTCGCCTTGAGGCAAGTCTATTTGAGTCACGTCACCAGTAATCACTGCTTTGGACCGAAATCCCAAACGCGTTAAAAACATCTTCATCTGCATAGAGGTTGCATTTTGGGCTTCATCCAATATGACAAATGCGTCATTTAATGTTCTTCCCCGCATAAAAGCCAGGGGGGCGATTTCGATGTCTCCACGCTCCAACAGCCGGTTGACATGATCGACTTCCATCATTTCGTATAAGGCATCATAAAGCGGTCGTAAATACGGATTGACTTTTTCCACCAATGTGCCCGGCAAAAAGCCTAAATTCTCACCGGCTTCAACCGCGGGCCGCACCAGAATAATACGCTCCACCTGCTTCTTTAAATAAGCTGAAACAGCCATGGCCATGGCCAAGTAGGTTTTTCCCGTTCCGGCGGGACCAATACCCACCACGACATCATAACTTTTTATGTGATCCACATATCGCTTCTGGGCAACGGATTTGGGCAAAATCGAATGCTTTTTACCCGAGACAATAATCCGGTCATTTTCCGTATCAATTTCAGGCTGGACTGTACCATGATTGTCTTCGGAAAGAATAGACTGAATGACCTGATTCACCTCCTCGGTAGTCAGATGATGCGCCTTCACTGCACGCTGCATCAGCTCAGAGATCACTGCTTCGGCATTCTCCACACGATCCCGGACCCCAACAACACGGATTTCTTCACCCCGCGCTGTGACTTCAACTGAAAAAGCATCTTCGATCATTTTAATATGTTGATCGTAACTGCCAAAAAGGGCGAGTTTATCGGCTTCTGATTGGACGGTTATCTTTTTAAGGAAAGGTCGATTCAAAGAATTATTGCGAAGAGATCACGTTATCAAGAAGGATTATTAGCTGTTTCAAGCGGGACTTCTCCTCCTGTTTCAGTATAAAGAATCGTTTGTTTTGTTCCGGTCACCCAACCCATGTTTTGATTGGTAAAATGAACGCCGGTTAAAAATTGAAGGGTGCCGGTGGTTTGCTGCTCCCAGGTTTCCCCGCCATCTTTTGTTTGCAATACCGTTCCGCCCGCGCCCACAACCCAGCCATGAAGCTCATCAACAAAAGAGACATCGGTCAGCAAAGAAGTCAAACTGCTTTTTTGAGGGGTCCAACTGACTCCGGCATCCATCGTCTTGAGAATGATGCCGCCATTTCCAACAATCCAGCCCGTTTGATCATTCACGAAAAAAATGCGGAGCAAGTCCCTATTGGTTCCCGTTTCCCGCAATGACCAATTTTTACCCCCATTATTCGTGACAAGCAGATTCCCTTTGTGGCCTGTGATCCATCCGTGATCGGGATCAGTAAACAAAACCGAATTCATTGTTAAGCGGGAATCTCCCTCGGCCTTCTGCCAATGCAAACCGCCATCATCGGTAGATAGCAGATTGCCTTTAACCCCGGTCACCCAGCCCTGTTTTTCGTTAATAAAATAAACTGAGGTGAGATCTTTTTTAACACCGCTGGATTGCGGCCCCCAGGTTTTTCCTCCATCGGATGTATGTGCAATCAGGCCGCGATCTCCGACCGCCCATCCCAGTTGTTCATTCAGAAAAAAGGTGGAAACAATCAACACCTTTGTCCCCGTTTCCTGGACAACCCAATCTTTCCCGCCATTTTCTGTGTGCAGAATAACCCCTTTATTACCCGTGACCCAGCCTTTTTTATCATTCAGAAAAAATATCCCGCCCAAAGACGTATCCACGGGAACCGCTTGTAACTCCCAGCCGGTTGAAATTTCCGATCGATCCGGCATTTCAGGCGGTCTGGGACACCCTGCGATTAAAAACCCCAGAAACACCCATAATAATGCTTTTGCTTGCGTTTTCGTCAGATTCATTTTTTCAGAATTCCACTCTAAGTATCCGCCCTTACTGAACGTTTGATAATGTCCAGGGTTCTTCCTGGTTTTCTTTTTTATAAATCCCCCGCATGGTCCCGGCAAACAGGGTATTGTTTTTCAATGGGTGGGAAGCAACGGTCAATACAGACTTGGGGGATTGGGAAAGCAACTGCCAGGATTCACCCCCGTCTTTCGATTCATAAACCCCATCATTATTGCCAACGTAAACAATATTGGGGTCTTTTTTATCCACAGAAATGGACGAAACAAACTTGGTGGAAAGCCCGTTGTTGCGTTCCTCCCAGTGCGCACCCAGGTCTGTTGATTTAAAGACGCCTTTATTCGTCCCGGCATAAATCACCTTGGGGTTAACCGGGTCAAACTGAACGTTGTTCACCGCCCATTCTTTTGTTTCCCGCGATGTGATCCGCCATTGTCTTGCAGAGTTCGTTGTGATATACACCCCTTCGTTTGTCCCTGCCAAAATCACGGATCGGCTTTGCGGATTAAAAGCAAGTGAAATCACGAAACGATTTGCCATGCCCATATTGGCATCCCGCCACTGACTCCCGCCGTCCGTTGTCAAATAAATCCCGTGGTTCGTACCCACATACACCCGTTTGGATTCTACCGGATCGACGATCACCGCATTCACGGCCTGTGTTCCGACATTATCATCAAGCCCACGATTCGCAATGTTCCAATGCCCGCCACTGTCAATACTTCGATAAACACTGTCCCCATACGTCCCTGTATATATAACAGAGGAAAGAGATGGGGTCACCGCAATCGAGACGATGTTGTAGGAGGTTAAGCCCTCGTTGGTTTTATTAAAGGTATTTCCACCATCCATACTTTTATAAAAGCCTCCACCAGAGGTTCCGATATATACAATCTCTGGTTTATGATAACTAAAACCGATCGAGAAAACATTGACCCGTTGTTCACAGCCTGCCAGAAGGGTTAAAACTAGCGAAATAATTAATTTAAAAACAGGGTAAGGCCGCACCATATTTAGTCCTGAAAATACCCTAGGCATCGTATCATATCTTGTTAAGATAGACAATCAATGGGCATCATCCACCTTATACCTCAGATATTGATCTTTTCCAGCCCCTTGCGGACCTCATTCTCCCGGAGATTCAAAGGCACCACTTGGTTTTTTGCGGAACGATCTATTTTTATCAAAAGAGTTTCGCAGACCTGTAAAGATAGACCCTGATCAATCGAGGGAACCCGCGCCCTCATCCGACAGGATCAAAGGGGAAACCGTCATCGACTGTCCTTCATTGACTTCATTTTCCGGGAAAGCTAGAATGCACCATTCATTTGAGAGGGAAGAATGTCTTCTTTTGCCCAAGCCCAAAAACCGAATCGCCCATTAAAGTTGGGAGAATATTTATCACAGAAAGGCCACCTGAATGAAAAACAAATTCTTTGGGCACTTGAGGAACAAAAAAAGACCGGAAAACGGCTGGGGGAAATATTAAGCGCTTTAAAATTCATTTCAGATGAACTCATTGCCCAATCCATCGGTGCCATTAATCATGTCAGTTATGTCACCCCGCACACGCTCACCATAGAGAAAGATCTTTTTCTCATGATTCCCGAATGGCTCGCACGCCGCCACCTCGCTGTACCGGTGAAAATCCATGAAAAGGAATTTATTGTCGCAATGGCCGACCCGTTTAACTACGAAACCCTGAATGATCTGAGTTTTTATGCGGGCATGGCGATCACGCCCGCCATCTCGACCCATAAAAATATTCTTGCAGCCATTGAACAAAATTATCATTTTGATACCTCCTCTGTTGAAAAAATTGTTCAGGCTTCCGAAAAAGATTTCGCGAAGGGCGCTTTGCAAGTGATTCCGGATCTTGCGGAAAACAATCGTCTTCATACAGACACCCGAACCCTGGAGAAAAAAAGTCAGTTGGGTCCGGTCGTGCAACTCACCAATGTCATCATCGGAAAAGCCATTAAAATGCACGCCAGTGATATCCACATTGAACCGGCCCAAAAAGACTTTCGGGTCAGATACCGTATTGACGGCTTGCTCAGGGAAGAAATGCGGCTTCCCAAATGGGTTCAAAACCCGCTTGTCTCCAGGATTAAGATTCTTTCAAAGCTGGATATTTCAGAACGGCGGCTTCCGCAAGACGGTGCGGTCCGTGTTATTGCCGAGGGCCGGGCCGTGGACCTTCGAATTTCGACACTCCCCACCGCACATGGTGAAAAAGTTGTCCTCAGAATTTTAGATCAATCCAAAGTGTTAATCGATATCAACCAAATCGGTTTTCAAAACAAAGACGCCAAAACCGTGCGTAAAATGATTCAAAAACAAAAAGGCATGATCCTCGTCACAGGGCCCACCGGAAGTGGAAAAACCACCACCTTGTATGCCCTCATCCAGGAACTTAAGTCGGTGACCAATAACGTTACAACTGTTGAAGATCCAATAGAGTACACCATTGAAGGCATTAATCAGATTCAGATTAATAATGAAGTCGGCTTAACGTTTTCACAATGCCTTCGTTCTATCCTTCGACAGGACCCCAATATTATTTTTGTGGGGGAGATTCGAGACAAAGAAACCGCTGAAATTGCTTTTCGTGCCGCGATGACCGGGCATCTTGTTCTTTCCACTTTACACACGAATGACGCCTCATCCACAATTACACGACTGGTGGATATCGGCGTTCCTCCTTATTTAATCTCTTCCTCTCTTATTGGCATTGTTGCGCAACGTCTGGTTCGAAAACCTTGTCCCCGATGCCTTGAACTGCGCGACTCCCCGCACAATATCCAGAGTGAGCCTTTAATGGGATGCGCCTTGTGTCATCATACCGGTTTCAATGGACGTATTGGCGTTTTTGAGGTCATGCCTGTTTCCCAGAAAATCCGGGAACTGATCACCTCTGGCGCCACCGAGCAAGAAATCCGCCGGGTTAGTCATTCCGAAGGCATGACTTCCATGAAAGAAGATGGCTTGCTCAAAGCAAAATCCGGAATCACAACCCAGGAAGAGGTCACCCGGGTGGTTGAAAAAGATGACGCGGTAAAAAGTCTCTGCGCAACCTGTGAACGACCTCTCCGGGTTGATTTTTTAATCTGTCCATATTGTGCTGACACCGCCCCAAATATCTGCGGACGATGCGGAAAACGACTTCAAACGGAATGGCGCGCCTGCCCCTATTGCCGGCATCCATCCTCCCCTAAAACCCAGAAACCCTCCAAGGATTCTGAGCAATAGATTGGAAAACAAAACAATGTATACTGTGACACGGGAAATTATGTTCTGTTATGGCCACCGGCTCTTAAACTACCCCGGGAAGTGTCGTCACCTGCACGGGCATAACGGCCGAGCGGAGGTCGAGATTCATGCTGAAAAACTGGATGCATTGAGCATGGTCATGGATTTCGAAGAAATAAAATGTATCGTGGAAAGCTGGATTAATGACCACATCGATCACAAAATGATTTTATGCAAGGATGATCCGATTATTCCTTCCTTAAAAGCATTAAACGAAAGTATTTTTGTGATTGAAGAAAATCCGACTGCTGAGATTATCGCCAAAATGATTTTTGAATACGCCCGCTCCCAAAATTTGCCTGTTTCATCTGTGAGGCTTTGGGAAAACGAACGCTCCTGCGCAAGCTATCGGGAATAGTGCTTATGCTCAATGAGAATAGTAAAGACTGGTATTCGTCCACTTGTTTTTAAAAGAAGGAAAGAAGCTGAACAAGGGTTTCACGCATGGCCTTTCTTTCCACGACCATATCAATCATCCCGTGTTCTAATAAAAATTCAGCCCGTTGAAAGCCTTTCGGCAGTTGCGCCTTGATTGTTTGTTGGATGACACGTGGACCCGCAAATCCGATTAATGACTTGGGTTCAGCAATAATGATATCGCCGAGCATGGCAAAACTTGCCGTCACGCCGCCAAATGTCGGGTCCGTTAAAATAGAAATAAACAGTAATTTTTCCTCTTGGAGTCGGGCGACAGCAGCCGATGTTTTGGCCATCTGCATTAAGGAAAGTACCCCTTCTTGCATTCTCGCGCCGCCGGACGCAGAAAAAAGTATAAACGGAACCTTCTCTTCTTTTGCCCGCTCAAGCCCCCGTGTTAACTTCTCTCCGACAACAGAGCCCATGCTGCCCGCCATAAAACTGAAGTTTAATATGGCCAGAGCAACGGGTTGGCAGTTAATTTTAGCCCCGCCGATGACCAGTGCATCAGGATAGCCTGTTTTTTCTCTGTTTTTATTTAACCGGTCTTGATACCGCATCGTGTCTTTAAATTTTAATGGATCTTGCGGGGCCAAACCTGCATCCCACTCATGAAACGTGCCCTCATCTGTAATCATCCCTATGCGTTCATTGACAGAAATAGGAAAATGATAATCGCATTTTGGGCAGACCTTGTCTGAACGGACCAGCTCTTTTCTGTAAATAATGCCGCGGCAATTATTGCATTTGACCCAAAGTCCTTCCGGAAATTTAACTTTCCGAGGGTCTGTTAAAAGATGTCTTTCTTTTTTAAACCAAGGCAATGAATTTCTCCATTTAAATGTGAGGTCTTACTTGCTTCTGATTTTGTCTATTTTAATAACGATAATGCTCAGGTTTATACGGTCCATCTTTAGATACACCGATATATTTTGCTTGCTCAGGCGTTAACCGTGTCAATTTTGCGCCGACGTGTTCCAAATGCAGCCTGGCCACTTCTTCGTCCAGCTCTTTTGGCAATCGGTATACATCTGTTTTATAGTCATTTTTCCATAATTCGATTTGCGCCAGTGTTTGGTTTGTAAAGGAATTGCTCATGACAAAAGAAGGGTGGCCGGTCGCACATCCCAAGTTTACAAGTCTTCCTTCCGCAAGCAAAATAATCGAGTGACCATCGGGGAAAATATATTCTTCGACTTGGTCCTTTATTTTTTCTTTCTTAATCCCCGGTATTTTATTCAATTGAGAAACCTGTATTTCATTATCAAAATGGCCAATATTGCAAACAATTGCCTTGTCATTCATCTGCAGCATATGCTCTGCGGTAATTACATCAAAATTTCCCGTTGTCGTAATATAAATATTTCCCTCTGGCAAGGCATCTTCCATAGTCATTACTTTAAACCCTTCCATTGAAGCCTGAAGGGCACAAATCGGGTCGATTTCTGTAATAATCACACGGGCACCATAAGTTCTCATAGAGTGGGCACATCCTTTTCCCACATCTCCATAGCCTGCCACCACAACGACTTTTCCCGCGATCATGATATCTGTTGCCCGTTTAATCCCGTCTGCAAGTGATTCCCGGCAACCGTATAAATTATCGAATTTTGATTTGGTTACAGAATCATTGACGTTAAAAGCCGGGAAGAGTAATTTTCCTTCTTCCATCATGTGATAAAGCCGATGTACCCCGGTAGTTGTTTCCTCAGAAACACCTTTTATCGCTTCAGCAATGTGATGCCACCGATTCTGATCTTCCTTATAAGATTGCTTTAAACAACGATATAACTCTATTTCATCCTCTGTTCCATTTTCTTTATCCAAAATGGAAGGGTCTTTTTCGGCCTCACGCCCCACATGGATCATCATCGTTGCATCACCGCCGTCATCGACAATTAATTGTGGTCCCTTTCCTTCGGGAAAGAGCAATGCCTGCTTTGTGCACCACCAGTATTCCTCTAATGTTTCCCCTTTCCATGCAAAAACGGGAATACCCAAATCTGCGATTGCGGCTGCGGCATGATCTTGCGTCGAAAATATGTTACAACTCGCCCAACGAACTGTGGCACCCAGGGCCACCAAAGTTTTTATTAATACCGCTGTCTGAATCGTCATATGTAACGATCCGGTAATACGAGCGCCTGCGAGCGGTTTTTCTTCGGCATATTTTTTCTGTAAAGACATTAATCCGGGCATTTCGGCTTCCGCCAATGCAATTTCCTTATGCCCCCATTCCGCGAGTGAAATGTCTTTTACTTTGAAATCTTTTTCAGCTATTGCCATAATTGGATTTTTTCTCCTTAAAATATCATGATTTGTCAGAACACATATCCATACAGATTACATGAATTCAAAAGTGCAATTTATAGATTGGCCGCATCCTTTAATTGCTTTGAAATGTCGATATTTTCCCATGTAAAGTCCGGATCATTTCTTCCAAAATGTCCATATGCCGCTGTTTTCTTATAAATCGGTCTTTTCAATTTTAAATGATCAATAATGCCTCTTGGAGACATCGGGAAAAATTCCCTTACTATTTTGACTAATTTTTCCTGTGAAATTTTACCAGTACCCTGAGTGTCAATTAATATTGATACCGGCTCTACAACACCGATTGCATAAGCCAATTGCACTTCGCAACGGTCCGCTATTTCAGCAGCAACAATATTTTTAGCAATATACCTCGCCATATATGATGCCGAACGATCGACTTTGGATGGGTCTTTTCCAGAAAAAGCCCCGCCTCCATGACTTCCAACACCGCCATAAGTATCGACAATAATTTTTCTACCGGTCAATCCAGCATCGCCTTGAGGGCCTCCGATGACAAACCGGCCGGTTGGGTTGATATGATAAATGATATTCTCATCATCAATCATTTCCGGTGGAATAACGGGCTTAATGACTTGATTAATAATATCACTTCTTAAGTTTTCCAATAATATATCCGGGCTGTGTTGAGTTGAAACCACAATCGTGGATACCCTAACCGGCTTTCCATTTCTGTATTCAATTGTCACCTGAGATTTACCATCCGGTCTTAGATAAGGCAGAGTCCCATCTTTTCTTACCTTTGAAAGTTGTTTTGTAATTTTATGCGCGTACATCACGGGCATAGGCATCAATTCAGGGGTCTCATTGGTTGCATAACCGAACATCAATCCCTGGTCACCCGCGCCACCTGGGTCTACCCCCATGGCAATATCTGGGGACTGATTATGAATCGAAGTGATCACACCACAGGTCTCATAGTCAAACCCGTATTTTGCTCGTGTGTATCCTATATTTTTAATGGTTTCCCTGACAATTTCCGGTATTTCTACATAAACAGAAGTTGTAATTTCTCCTGAAACAAAAGCGATGCCTGTTGTGACCATCGCTTCACAGGCAACACGACATTCAGGATCATCTTTTATAATTTCATCCAATACGGCGTCTGATATTTGGTCTGCAATTTTGTCTGGATGACCTTCTGTAACTGACTCAGATGTGAATAAAAAATTTTCACGATTCATTACAACCTCCCAATACAACCGAATACGACATTGCTATTCTCTGGTGAAAATAGTCTCAATCATTATACCTTTTTATTTTCATAAATACATTTAAAGGCTATATTTTTTAAAATAAAAAGGGGCGGTCACCTCAAAAAAGGCAACCACCCCTCATGTTTTTTAGTGACTCTGTATTAAATTTAGCCTTCTTCTCCTTCTCCTTCATTGTCTTTTTTGTACTTAATTGCGGCAGCACGTGCCCAAGACAATAAACCAATCAGAACAAAGAAAACGATCGGCGGAACGATATATACAGTCGCTGGAATCGGGGGCTCCATCATTAAATAGTAGAATGTGGAAAGGGCCATACGACCATCCACTTCACCAGCATCCCCATCCCATGCAAAAAATGTCATTGGTATGTTTTTACCATTAACAAGTTGAGCGGACTTTTCTTTATCCTCTGTTAACAAAGCCCGTTTCATAATCACTTGCCAACGACCATTTTCCCATTTTGCATAGGTGACTTTGACATTTTTATCATCGCGAACCTGCAAGGCATCAATCCCGTTGCCTTGCCGAATTGTAAACCCCGACAGGTTCCGGGTTTACATTTTTCAATGGCCCTCTTGCCTTGTCATTTTCATGGGTATACTGCGTTGTATTAATGGCTGGAAATGCTACTGATGACAGCCGTTTGTAGTCATACTTCGCTTCCGCACTTTCATTACGATGACTTTCCGTCCGATCATCCCATTGGAAAAGGAGGGCGACTTCCTTGTCATTGTAAAGAGAGCGAACCCGAATATCATCAACAGTACGGATAAAATGTCTTGGCGGTTGAATAATCTGACTCGCCATTCCTACAAACTGAGGAGGAACAGCAAGCCATTTCTCATCCGTAGGCGTATCCGGAACTGCACCTTCTTCAACAAAACGAGATTTAATCACAAACCCGATTGCAGGTTTTCCCGTTTCTGGGTCAAGCGGACGTTTAATATCCGTTAAGGAAATAACGAAATTCGCGACATGCCATCTTTCCTCTTCAGACAATTCTTCCGCAAAAGACGGCATCGGAGTCCCATTCAAGCCTGTTGAAATTTCACGAAAGATATTTCTAGGATTGTAAGGATCTCTTCGGTTTCCTCTTAAATTCCAGGGTTTTTGAAGATTCGCTGGAAAAATCGGAAAAGCCCAGTCATCTCTCTGGGTCAAGTTTCCATCTCCACGACCTTCAACACCGTGACATTCTACACATTTTGCTTTATTCATAAAAATGTCACGACCTTGTTCGATGCTTTCAGGTGAAGAAGGAATTTGAGTTCCATAACTGATTACCGTTATTTCTTCATCAGGATCATCAAATTCCCTGTCTTTGACCAATTCCTTTTTAATAAAGGAGACAACATCCTTACGCTCTTGCTCAGAAAGGATTGAACCCCAAGGAGGCATTACGGACCCTGAAAGACCATGCGTTACAGAGTTGAAAAGATCTTCATCTGTGGGCAATTCCCCACTGCCTGTATGCCGGATTTTAAACGTTCCCTGGTTAAAATTTCTTGGTTTTGTGATCAGCCGAATTGCAGAAGGACCATCTCCCGCACCATCCGGACCGTGACACCAAACACACTTCCGAAAATATACCCCTTTACCGGCCTCAATGTTACCGGCGAGTGTACCCGGTTTATAGGTGCCCGGACTTGGTTCTAAAGGTGCTGGTGAAACTTTAAAGACCTGTGCATTTCCAGGGACGCTGGATCCAATGATCAAGGCGGCGGCAAAAGCCGTACCCAAACCAAATCCCAGGACTGCCTTTTTCAGGCCGCTAGAACCTTTTTTTTGTCCCAATATTTCTATCATTTTTCCTATTCCCCCTCTTAAATCAAATTCCATCAAAATGGGATGTATATTTCCCAAAAGAGATTATCCCCATGTCCTTGGAAAGAATCCTGTGTGCCAGTATTCAAAGATAATCACTTTCCAAATCTCGTTCGTCGTCAAGTGTTTTTCCCAAGGGGGCATAGCTGAGGCCCAAGGGAAGGCTTCACGAGAAAGATCCGGTCCACCCTTTGCCACACGCCAGAAAACGAATGTCTCCTGTAACTGAGAAATTGTTCCCGGATCGGCAAAGTTTGCTGGAATCGGGTTAAAAGCAAATGAAAAGGGCCCTTTACCATCAAGGTTATCCCCATGACAATAGAAACATCCTGCCGTTCCGAAGAAGACCACACCGCCTTCCCGAACTTGCTGCAGGAATTTAGGGACATCTCCCGTCCAGGAATTTCCACCAAAATATTGGCTTTCATCCCCCACCTTCAAGTAGTTGCCATCATCTCCGATACGAAACGGATTTTCGGCAGTTTGAAGGGTGACTAATTTTTTATGAACGTTAATACTCGCTGGTGGTGCTGGATGCACAGTTCTTAACTCAATCGGCTCCCCAAATTTAGGAAGCATTTGATTGTAGGTTTGAAATGCGATCAAACCGGGAACAATCAAAAAGGTCGCATAACGACTCATCTTCGCTGTTCCGTGATCCTCTCTTAACATCACCGCAATAGGATGTGAAAACTCTTCCCATGATGAAGCAGTAATAGAACAATACAGGAAAATCGCAACCGTACAAACTCCCATGTACATTGCAAGCAATGAAAACGGGATCGGTGGCTGCAATATCACCCTGAAATTAATATAACAGAGCACCCACAGTAACGGGGCCTGTATCAGCTTGGGTAAAGGGATACCCATTTTGTCCTTTATCAGCCATGCTGAAAAAATGGCGAATATCACCAAGCCCACTTTAATAAAAGAAAATGTTCCGGCACTAAACGGGCCGCCTCCGCCGCCCGCCCAAGCGAGCACGGGAGCAACCAAGATCAGCACCAAGACTTGAGTCAACAAAGTCTTCTTTTTAAACATACTCATAATCAGTCTGCCTCCTTTTTTCATTTCTGAAACCTAATTTAAGCCGATAAAGGTTGAACTTTCGATGACACCCGAACTGGAAACCTTCACAGTTTGCTTGTCATCACTCATCGACTTATTCTTGGCGACCGCTTCTCCGGTATCCACTTTCGCTTCAGGCTTTTTAATTGGACCTTCCTTTTCATTCGGCAGGCGATCCATGCCATCTGCCAAGGCTGCGGCTTCGTCTTGTGCCAGCAAATAATCAACAAGCACATCCAAACCGGACACCGTGAATTTATGCTTAAAATCTTTCATCATATCATCCGCGAAACCGGGGACAATAAACGCTCCCGGATCCATAATCGACTCAATGACATACTCACGCGGAGTGGTTGCATGGGCCTTTCCTGCCTTGACAGCGGCCTGATATTCAGGTGACTTCAGACGATTTGCAGAGTTTGTTCCTTCGATTAGGAGCGGACCAATTGCACCGGTTTTTGCCACCGAAATCCCCGGAATTTTGTGACAAGCGTAGCAGGTCATCTTGGTCACAATTTCTTCCGGACTCTCGGAGCCCAGCGCCACAGGAGGACCTGCCGGTTTTTCTTCTGCCGGCGCAGCATCTTCTTCATTTGCGCCTAACTCTTCTCCGAAATAGGCTTCCCAATCATCTTTTGCAGTCCATTTCGAAGGATCGTCCCTCATTTGAAGATATGACACAACCGCCACGATTTCAGTATCGACCAACTGAATTGGCGGTTTATTAATAATCGGCATCGGGCTGACCGTATCATTTGTCCCCTTCAAACCAAAACCTTCCACCACGAAACAATTCGGGCAGTATTCAGATTCAATTAAATACTGACCGCCTGTTTCCGCATGGGGCACGATCCCGCTATCTTTTTCACCGTCAGCGAGACGTTTTTTTGCTTCTTCGTAGCGCGGCTCTTTAACACGCTCATGCGACCGCGCTTCTTCGCTGACCTGGAGCAATTTCTGCGGCTCTGTTTTTAAGGCAATCATATTTGGGCAGCGATCTGCTTTTTGCTCCATGAAGAATCGGTGACAGAGCGGACATTGCCCTTTACCGATCGGGCCTTCTCCTCTGGCCAACACCCCAAGAGGATCATGCGAACCATAGATAATTTTCTCTCCCATCTCCTGAAGCATCTCAGGAGTCACCGCGCTAACATCAATTGCTACAGCGGCTTCAGGCGCATCCCCTCGAATTTGTGGCAGCCAGTTGGTATAGGCTGCAAAAATACCGAGAATTGTGCAATACCACAGGGCCACCTTAAAAACAATGATTCCTGCTCCTTTTTTCTTAGCCATACTATCTCCTCTATTCCTCTATTTCTGCATTCACTCTTTCTGGCAGAGGAGAGACTCTCTCCTCTGCCAGCACAATCAATCCTCTATTAATTAGTGGCTTCCTGCCGGGACAGCAGATCCTGCTGCTTCGGCTGCCGCTTCCGCTGCCACCTTCTCCTTACCTTTACCGGCAAGAGCACTTAACCAGAAGACAAAGAGGAGCATGGTCCAGAATAGAAGAACGTTGAAAGAATTAATATTCCCCGCATATCCGAGAGGATTGGTAAACGCCCACGGTGAGTTATCCCGGAGAATTTCATTGACGTGCCAGTGAAGCCGGACTGAAGAGCGAAGGTAACCCATCACTGCCATGGTCCATGTAAACGCCACTGCAAGCATAAACAGCGCGTAAGCTCCCCTCACTGACATGCGTCCCCATCGGATTTCACCAACAGATTCCGCCCCTTTCAGCATCTTCACATTCATCCATACGCCTATAAACAAGACGGTCAATGTTGAAGCCACCTGCGGAACAGATAACCCAATTCGAACGTTGGCCGGAATAAAATACCCGTAAATACCCAGGAAAACGATATTTGCTTCTGCACCGAACACCAAGAAGAAGAGAAACAAATTCCCTTTCCAGGCCCACGGGACTTTCACATTGAAGTTGCACCGCTGGTAGATAATAAAGCAGACGCAGGTTGTCGTAATCATGGTGTTAATCGCCGTATTTTTGGCCGACATCACCCCATAGTTTCCAACCACCGGATGCTGCGCACCTCCCATGGCTTTCAACTCCGCAGGAGTCATCACCAAGGTATGTGGCGTCAACCATGCAATCGTTGACACAACCAATATCGCAAGCATGTACTTGAAGTAGCGGTGATACCGTTCCGAACCCGGCATTCTTCCCATCGCCTGGAACAGATAGTAATTCACGGTAATAAAGAGCGTTGCGATCATTGTCGCCTGCATAATAAACACCCAGGCCAACAATCCACCCATTAGCGTAATTCCCATTTGCTGACGGTAGGCGTAAATTTCACGCATCAACCAATAGCCCGCAAAAGGAAGCGGAATCAAAGCCAAAATCCCCATAAACATGGCGATATAGCTCATCCAGTCGTAATGCCCTTTTTCTTCGATGTTTTTGGCTGCGAGGAATTTAAATGCAGCATAGGCCGCCACGACACCGCCACCAAAGGCCGCATTCCCTAAAATACGGTGAATCACAATAGGAACCATCAGGGGATTATGCATGACCTTCCAGATATCCCCCAGGAACCTCCCTTGAGCATCAACACCTGCAGGAGACATCATAAAGCTCACCCAGGTATTCGCCATCACCATCAAAACGATACCTACAGCATTCAGCATGGTGCCTAATGCCAAGTGGCTCCATTTCCAGTCTCCGTCTCCATCGTTCATGGCATCCCAGCCATAGTAGTAAACGTACAACACACCGCTTTCCAAGATAAAAAGCAGTGCGTAAATATGCATAACCGGCCTAAAGATGCCTGATAAATAGCGGAAAAACCCTGGATAAAGGGCCAAGAAAGAAAAAATCAAAATCCCGCCCAAAATCGCGGTGACCGAATAGGCCGTCAAACTGATTTTCATCATTTCGTGAGCAAGATCGTCAAATTTCTTTCCTGCTTTTCGATCTTTCCCATACTGGAGAATGCCGATCAGCTCCATGACCCACACAAACATGGGAACCGCCAAAACAAAACTCCCGAAATAAAGATGCTGCTGATTGGCAATCCAGATTATTGTCCGACTTTGAAAGTCGCCATAAGAACCATAATCATCCGGATAAACCATTTCTTTTGCAGGAGGGCCGGAAACAATCCCAAACTCTCCCGGCCCTTTATAGAAGACATCTTTTGCTTTTTCCGGCTCTGCATCCCCTTCTGCTGCTGCTTCGGCGGCTTTTTCTTCCGCTGCCATCACAACTGCAGGGGTGAATGGGAGAAGAACGAGCATTCCAATCATGCTCAGAAGAAGCCATGCTCCTATTTTCTTTTTTTTCTCTCCGTTAAGATTTAACATTAATTTTTCCTCCTCAAGGAAATTTAAGGAAAGTGAACACAACCACCTTTCCCTGCCTGACCATTAAAACCTTCTTTATTGAGCTTCACTACTCCACAGCTCATTCATCTCAAATCTTTAATTCCTCGGAAATTAATAAGGGTATGCGAGATTCTGAAGCACCATGAGCGACTTGTTCAAAAAAACAACATAATATAAAAATGATGCGGCGGCCATAATCGCACCAAAAACAATTTTTTGGCCAATACCAACTTTTTGCTCTTCTTTGTTTTCTGACATTTTACTTACCCCTTCTCTAGATACCCAACAGACTTCAATTTAATACCTCAAAGCACCCAGTGATTGCGCCTTGCCAAAGCAATTAAACTGATTTAATGGATAAACCCTGGCGGCGCATGCATTGAGTACCAGCTCACCCAGCATAAAAAAACCACAGATATCCAAAACAGCTTTTTCCCTATACTTCCTCTTGGCCTGGTTTGCGCCATATCGAAAACCCCCTCTAATATTAAGTGTGCTAATTAACCTTTTCTGGCCTTGAAATGACGGGACTATAGCCCAATTAAATAGGCTTGTCAAGCCCAAAAACTTTCAATATTTTCTGCCCGAGACTTGACTTCTTTTGTCTATTTATGGTTATTTGCTATCATTAAACAATTAGGGGAGGGATTGATTGAAATGAAAATGCCTGAGAAACAAGAAGATGCACCGTACTACTCACATAAAAATTCACCTCTTTTTGATCTTTTTATCATTATCGGTCTCATTTTTAATGCTTTAATGGTTATTTTTTTCCTTCTGTACTGGTTGGATCTTATTTAAATTGGCGTTAAAATTTTCTGTAAATTACCACACTTTTTTATTTATTCCTACTCTAGTGATTTTGCACACCTAAACCCCACGGCTTCATAGCGATATCCTGGAACCATTTTTAACCTTCCCGAGGTTCTCCCTGCATAGAGAGAATCTCTCCATGACGACCCTCGCAGAACCTTCATTTCACCCACTTCCGGCCCGGTCGGGTTTTTATCCGGTCCTTTTTTATAGGCTTGGTCGTCATACCAATCCTGCACCCATTCCCGCACATTTCCAGCCATGTCATACACACCGTAGGGACTCCTGTCCTGCTCGTATGACCCCACTGTCATTGTAAACACTCCCCGGTCTTCTTCGCCTTTTAAATTAGCGAATGCGGGCTTGAACTCCTCTTCCCATGGCCAAGCCAACCCTTTTGTGCCTCGGGCCGCCTTTTCCCACTCTGCTTCAGTCGGCAATCGTAAACCTGCCCATTGACAATATTCATAAGCATCGAGCCAGCTGACGTATATCGCCGGTTGGTTGTGGTGATTAAAATAATGAATATCCTTTACATATCGGTTTAATGGTTTCCGGTGTCCGGTTTCGGTAACAAACTGGTTATATTGGTGTTGCGTCACTTCATATTGATGAATCGCAAACGCATCCAGGAAAACACTGCGCACGGGCTGCTCATCAGCCCCGCCATCATTTGAGCCCATAATAAACTCACCGGCCGGAACCACAATCAACGGGTTTTCCCGCGGGGGTTCAGAAGCATTAATCGGATTTTGCGCTAAAACAGCCGATTTATCCGCTGGCTTGGATGCTAAAATCATATAAAGTCCTATGCCAGCCAAAAACAGAATAAACAGGGTATAAACCCTTACGAATATTTTATTCATACGCTTCTTTTTAACCTCTCAGATATTTTAAAAATCAGGTTAGCATAAAGGAAGAAATGGAATCAAAGTCACAATCACAACTCAACGCCTCCGGCGCAATGGGTTGACAGCCAAGGCCCACACCGTTATTATCCGCACTAAATATTTTTCACTTCGTCTTTGACTTTGTAATTGGACATTTCATCATGAATCGAATCACCCGCCGGGCCGGCTTTTTGATTGCTTTTCTACTGCTGACTGTTTTTTCCTTTTCGACAACAACCACCGCATTGGCGGCAGATCCAGATTTAAATCCAGGGTTAAATACCGTTTCTTCAAATACTCCTGAAGATATTTATTATAAAACGCCCGGGACAATTTCAGGCCCTGCGGCCCCTAAACTAAACTACCCTCAAGATTATGATCGAAGCGGCAATCTCGATAATCGTTCGATCCTCTGGGTGATTATTCAACAACACTTTTTCTTGGGCAGCTTCATTCTTGGAGTCCCCATGATGGCCTGGATGCTGGAGCTTTTCAGCTTTTTCCGCAGAAAAGCGGACCCGGTGAATTCCAGGAAGCAGGACGGTCTTGCGCATGAGTTCATGCAAATCGGACTCCCGTTTTACCCGCTGACCATTATTTTCGGTTTTGCATTGCTCGCCGCATTTATTTTTCTTTATAGTGAATTTTCAAGGTATATGTCGACCATTTTCAAACCGGTCCTGTACCTCTATGTTGTCGTCTTTTTTCTCGAAAATGTATTGCTTTATTCCTACACCAAAACATGGGACCGCTGGCAGACCGGGAAAGCCAAGTGGAAACACCTGGGTTTAGGCGCCGCAACCTGCTTTAACGGACTGGTCATTATCTATCTCGCAAATGCCTTGATGGCCTTTATGATGTCTCCCGCAGGCGTTGATGCCGAAGGCCACTACCTCGGCAACATCTGGAAAGCGGTCAACACCCCGCTTTGGAACCCCTTAAATATCCATCGTATTTTAGCCAGTATCATGTTTAGCGGTGCCGTAATCGCGGCCTTTGCCGCTTATCAAATGCTGACCACCCGCGATCCGGAAAAGCGTGCCCACTATGATTGGATGGGACATGTTTCCATCATGATCGCCATCGTCAACCTGTTCATACTTCCTTTTGCAGGGTATTGGTTTGCAAAAGAAATATTCATCTATCGACAACGGATGGGTGTCACCCTCATGGGCGGTAAACTGAGTTGGCCCTTTATCATGCAGGCCATGCTTATCGGCCTGATCTTCATGACCGTCACTTATTACCTTTGGCAGGGAACCACACGCATGCTGGGCTCGGAACGATACCGGCATCTGGTGAAATATACGATGCTCATCCTGGCGGCCGCTTTTTTAATCTGGGCCACGCCTCATACCATTCCGGCCAGCCGGAGTGAATTTAGTGCGATGGGCGGCACGCAACACCCGATCGTTGGATATTACGGCACGATGGCGGCAAAGAATACGGCAATCAATACCATGATCCTGAGCTTTGGGCTGTGCTATATTATTTTCCATCGGTGCAACAAGGAAATTACTGTTTCATGGGCCAAGTGGGGGAATTGGGCCATGGCGCTGATGTTTATCGGCGCTGAAGCCTTTGTCATTTTTATTGGCGTGTATGGATTTTTTATTCCGGCCAATGTCCGTGTTCAACTGGCCTTTCCCCAGTTTATGGCCGCCATCGGCGCTCTGTGTGGCGGCATGCTCCTCAACATCGCCATGCTCCGAAAATCCAAAATCATCGGACCTATTCAATGGGGGAAACTCCCCACCTCCGGAGCATTTGCACTCTTTTCCCTGGCCGTCTTTATTTCAACCACCATGGTGCTGATGGGTTATATTCGCTCCTCAGTCCGGCTTGACTGGCATGTGACCGAAATCTTAAAGGATACCACCCCCTGGGCCGGTACGCCTTCGTTGACCTATGCCATCGGGATGGTCGTTTTTAATGTCGTGGTATTTTGGTGCATTGCGACATTAATCTTCTGGATGGGGAATCGAAAAACAACGCGGACATTCTCGATGAAAACCAGTCCAGTCTCATCGGGCACCTCAAGTACTTCACCCGAAAAATCGCCTTTACCTTAAACGCTTATATTATTTTAGGAAGCAGTTCAGCCGCTTTTCCACTTAAAGTGACATCGGCAATATCCAAAAGATACGGCTTCGGGTTGATTTCTACGACGTAGGCACCAGATTCCTTCGCAATGGATGCAAATGAAGCGGCAGGCTGAACCACACCAGAGGTTCCAATGACCAACATCGTATCACTGTTTTGACACGCTTGAATGCTTTGCTCCAAATGGCCGCTTTGAATGGCTTCCCCAAACCAGACAATGTCAGGGCGCAAGAGGCCCTCACATTTTACACACTGGGGAAGAGGCGGTAAATCGAGCGCATGATTTTCCATTTTCTCTCCGCAAACCGTACACCACATTTTCCAAATGTTGCCATGCATCTCTATCATCTTACGGCTTCCCGCTCTGCCATGCAGTCCGTCTACATTTTGAGTGATTAATAAAAACTGCCGAATGCTTGATTCGAGCAGCGTTAAGGCCTCATGGGCAGGATTGGCTTTTTTTGCTGCAATAATCCCCCGGCGCCACTGATACCACTCCCAAACCAGTTGAGGATTTCGCTGAAACGCTTCAGGGGTGGCCAAATCTTCCGCGCGATGCTTTTTCCAGAGTCCGTCTTCTCCGCGAAAGGTTGGGATCCCGCTTTCGGCAGAGATGCCCGCACCGGTTAACACCACCACTGCTTCCGAGGACGCAATCTTCTGAGTGACCTTTTTAAGCTGATCATCCACAGCGTTTTTCAAATCAACCCTTTAAAAATGAACAGGATTATTGATGTCAGATTTTTCAAGATTTGAGTCCGGAGAAAATGGCTTTGCAAGGCTTTGTAAATCAGTTGACAGAATAAAATGAAGTGGTAGGCTTTCTATGTTCATGGTTATTTCTCCTTAACAAAGAATGAACAAAGAGCAGACACGCCCCCCTTCAGAACAGCAGACTGAAGGGGGGTTTTTTGTCGAAAAGCGCTTTATGATCAGCCAGAAAAGAGGGACAAGTTGATTCCGGGTTGAAAACCCGATGGAAGGTCATCGTACCGGATTTTCAGGACCGCGCCCCCTAAACGTATCCACAAACTGAAGGACTTTCTTTTTATCCAATCCCTCCAAACGCAGGATCGCGCGCCAGGCCGTTACAACAACAGGATGCTTTTTATCCTCCCGTGTGACCATCAGCATGCCATCCCATTGTCCCAAATGTTTTTGAGTTAACTGCTTTAACCACTTGACGTCATCCGGGGCAAGGACTGAACGATCAAAATAAATCACGATGTTGCCATGCTCCAGGTTATGAACCAAAAGTTCCGGCCGGGTTTCGCTGGCTTCATAGATACTGGGGGGCAGCCAGCGTGGATCATGAGGTCCTGAGGTTGGCGGGTCTGTCTTGTAAAAACCGCGTGTGCCTTCCGGGATATGCCCATGCCCCTCGTTCTCGTAAAACTCAACCCCTTCAGGAACATCAGGCGGGACCGGCCGCTTGTTCTGCGCATCGGCCGGAGAAACCGCCAGCAACACCATCAACGACATAATAAAAAAAACGAAACGCACTGGATAACGAGTTGCTTTAAAACTAAGTTTTATTTCGTATCGCATCATCAGTCCTCATCATTGGTCAGAAAGCGTTTTCTATTCCCTTCCAGGTAGTTCACAAATTTGTTTGATAAAAGCGGATAAGGCGGCCTTGTCACCACTGAGTGCCTCCACCTCTTCTTTGGCTTTGGCGACGGCGGGGATTGCTGTATCCGGAAGAATAACCGACTCACCGGTCACTCTTGCCCGCGCTTCAACAATCACCCGGATAATAGCGCGGGATAAGACCGGAAGGGCATCCAGTTCACGGAGGGCCCCCTTACTCCATTGCATCTCAGGTTCGGGGATCTGCAACTCCACATCCCCGTTAATGATGGCCTGGCACGACAAGCGAAAAGGCGCCGGCAATTCAGCTTCCTCAAGCATGTTTTCTTCGTCCAAATCCACTTCACTCAAATTTTCCACGCCGCCCACAACCAGGATACGGCATGTACTGCAGGTTGCAAAACCGCCGCAGTCATGACGGATTTCGATGCCCAATTTCTCTGAGGCATCGAGGATGGACATTCCTTCGGGGACATCCCCGACCTTGTCCGCTGGATAAATCGAAATCTTTGGCATTCCTTTATTTTCCTCCCTGAAAATGAGGGAATTATAACGAAGCACACCCCCCAATTCAAGGAAGCGGTTTTTAACTGCCCTTCAAGCGTGACCGGGTTTACACCTTGGATTTAAACCCGCGTTCCGCCAATGCCACCTCCAGATTCATCAGGGCATCCCGACCGGTATTGCCCTCAAAGATATTGGCGATGGAATCATCCGCATAAGTTACGTTTTCAGCCTTTTTCATGGGGTCACGCGCGGGAGTGGATTTTTCTTTCCACGCCTTCAGACAGGCCTTGGTAATCATTTTACCGAGGGGCGCAGGATTGTACAGCAGCTTCTTGATCATTAAAGGATTCATGGATAAAGGGTCATAATTTTTTGGAAGATACCCCTCATCAATTAAACGCTCAGACAGACCGGTATTGGGCTGAATCCCCAGAAAAAAGAGCGCTGGATAGACTTGGGACTCCCCCATAATATCTACAATCTTTTTGTAGGAAGCCACACTTTCCAGTAAGGTTTCCTCGGTATCTCCCGGTGAGTTTAGGGAATAGTTTAATATAATGCGCCCTTTATATCCGGCCTCCTTTAAATAACGGCAGCCTTCGTATAATTTGTCCAGACGAAACCCCATCTTCATGCCATCGAGCACCTCTTGGGAACCCGAAGTGATCGCCACTTCTGTATCCCCCAGTCCGGACTGCACCATGAGCCGGGCCAGCTCCGGGGTAATAAGACTCGTGCGGATATAGCCGCCCCATTCAATATTCATCCCGCTTTTGATGATCCGCTCCAAAGTCTCGGTACAATGCGGGTAATACTTCGACCCGGGAATCCACTGGGCATCGGCAAACCAGAACCGCCTGACTCCCCATCGATCATAAAAAGCCTGCATTTCCGCCACCACATTTTCAGCAGGCCGGGTATAAACCCGCTTTCCTTCAATATAGGTATACAAACAAAACTGACAATCATAGGGGCATCCCCGTTTGGTCTGGATGCCAATCGATTCCAATTTGTAGGCGGCAAACTGCGGAAAAATGGATTCAATATAAGCAGGGTCCTGAACGGAAGATTCCAGTTTCACCGGCTCTGCTTGAGTCCCGGTGATGATTTCATCCCCTTTGCGGTAAATACAGCGGTCCTGCAGAATGGACTGGCCTTCATAGATATGAAGCAGGGCATCCTCGCCCTCACCAATAATCCCGATCACTCCTTCGGGAAGCCGACGAATTACCTCTTTTGAAAAAACCGAAAAAGCCCCGCCGCCGACAACCATCTGAAGACCGGAGTATTTTTTCGCGATCAAATTAAAATAGGTAAAATGCTCACGTAAATTGTTGTAATACAGCCACAATGCACGGAGCCCCTGAACCGCGGCAATGCTTTTTTTGATTGGATTCAGGGAATAATAAAAATCGAAGGCATATTGTAACGAGCCATCCCCTTCATGCGGCGCAAACATTTGAATATCCCGCCAGGAAAAAGCGATTAAATCCGGCTTGAACGTCTCCACGGTCTCAATCAGTTTCTGATGCCGGTTTTCAGTTGGAATCAGGGAAAGATCAAGAATATGCTGCGGCGCTTCAGGGTGACGTTCGTGCATAAAATGAGCAAGATAGGTGACACCCAGGGGGTAGACCTTCTTACAGGGAAGGAAGACGTAAAGAATCGCTTTTGCTCTCATCACTGCCTCAAATGGGAATAACCTAACATGGCATACGGCTCGGCTTCAAGCGCAGATTCAAAGGGCGGGGCCTTCTATTCATTCCAATCATTTTATTTGACAAGGAGAAGAACGATCATATAAATTTCGAGATAGTAAAAATCTGTCACCATAATATCAACGATGCACTGGACCACCCTGGACCCAAACAATAAGGAGGATAGAAAGAGATGGTATTAGTTAACAAAGAAGCACCTGATTTTACAGCAAAAGCTGTGATCGGAGACAAAACAGTCGATGATTTTAAACTCTCCGATCTTCGCGGGAAATATGTTGTTATGTTTTTCTACCCGCTCGATTTTACTTTTGTCTGTCCAACAGAGCTGCATGCCTTTCAGGACAAGCTTGAAGAGTTTAAAAAGAGGAATGTTGAAGTCATCGGCGTTTCAACAGATTCCTGGTTTTCCCATCACGCCTGGCTCAACACCCCCAGGAGTCAGGGCGGAATTCAAGGCGTAACCTACCCTATCGTCTCTGACTTTAACAAAACCATTGCCAGAGATTATGACGTTCTGTTTGAAGATCTCGGCGCCGCCTATCGCGGCCTCTTTTTAATCGACAAAGACGGCATCGTGCAGCACCAGGTGGTCAACAACCTGCCGCTGGGGCGCAGTACCACTGAAGCCCTTCGAATGGTCGAAGCCCTTCAGTTTTTTGAAAAACATGGTGAAGTCTGCCCCGCAGACTGGCAAGAAGGCGCCAAAGCCATGAAACCGGACGAAAGCGGATTAAAAGAATATTTCGCAGAATAAGTTTATTCGGGGCCCTTACCCAAGGGCCCCGATACCCTTCCCCTCCATTCATCCCCCATCGTCCACAATTCAGAACAAGGATCTGATTCTCACAAGATCAACTATTCTAAACAAGGGCTTGACAGAACCCCCTCATTTACGGTTTATTCAAAGGCTTTAGTAAGGGCACCAACCCGGTCAATTTTGAAAGGATCGATGCGTATGAAAAAATCACGAACCCAGATTTTGCTGACCCTTTGGAAATGGTCGGCCATTATTTTGACCATTGTTGTCGTTTCAATGGTTCTTTTCAAAAGAGAAAAACCCGTTTCTAAAAAACAAACTCCCACCATTATTAAAGACAGCAAAGACCCGATGCCCAAGCAAGTGAAGGCCGAAATCGACCCGGAAACCCTCATGACGCCAGAAGCACTCGTCAAAGCCGGGGAAAAACTGATTTTCTCAACCGAAGGCCCTCAACTCAATGATATGGGCCGTTTTCCGGTGGGCAAGGGACAGTGCGCATTTTGTCATCTTTTTGCGGAAGAACAGAAATTAACCCGTTGTCCCGACCTGAGAACCATCGAAACACGCTCTCACGAGCGCATCAAAGAGGCGCGTTACGCGGCATTCACAAAACAATATGCCGACGCGCCAGACCCGGTTTCACAACTGAAACCCAAAGCGACAACAGGGGGAGAGTACTTAATTGAATCACTCTATTGCCCGAACTGTTATGTTGTGGAAGGCTTTGGAAAAGAAGGCAGTCACGATCAGGAAAGCCCAATGCCGATCGTATCTGAAATGCCCATGCTCCTGAACGACTACGAAATGGTGGCCGTAGCGGCCTATCTGCAAGCCATGGATACGCCGGATGATTATTCGAAAGTCACGGCCCGGGCGGATTGGGAACGCTATTTCAACCGTAAACTGGAAGTCGGAGAAGACAAGAGACCTGTCGTTCAAGCGTCAGAAAATTTAACAAAGACTGCTTTGCTTGAAGATCCTCCTGAAGTCATTATTGAAAAAATGGGCTGCTTTGTTTGTCATAAAATCCCGACGGTTCCGATTGCCACAACCGGCCTGATTGGGCCCGTACTCACCATGAAGACCAAGGCCATCGAAAGAATTAATTCGCCCGAATACCTAAGCGCGGTGGAAATGAACCGGGCCAGGGCGGTGACACCGAGAGAGTATGTCCTGGAGTCCATACTCGATCCGGCGGCTTTCGTTGTACCCGGATTCGGAGACGGAGACGGTATGCCCACTGATTATGGACGAAAATTCACCGTTGGCGCTCTCAATAAACTGGTGAACTTCCTCCTGACACTCGATGAAAATTCAGGGAAAAATCCTGACGGAACAGAACCCTCTAAACCAGGAAGCGCCTCAAAACGGGATTAGGATGGGGACAGAGGCCCCGGGCTTCAATCCCCCGCCTCTGTCCTTTTCTTGACATCAAATAAACGCGATGATATCCTCCCCAGCACATGAGATTCGATGGGGCTGTAGCTCAGCTGGGAGAGCACAAGGCTGGCAGTCTTGGGGTCAGGGGTTCGATCCCCCTCAGCTCCACCAATCTTTGCTTTACTGTTGGATGAATTCCTTGTTTTACCCTGAAGAAACACGCCAAAGCCTTTCCCCCTTCTTTTCTCATTTAATATCGATTTATCCGTGAGATTTTTCCGCCATTCGATATAATGAGTAGTGTTATGAAAAAATATCTATTGTTGACAAGCGTGTTTTTCTTTTCCCTGCAATCCCACACACTTGTCTTTTCCCAAACAAAAGAGCCCCTTAAAAAGGAACACAAGGGATTTACCCTGTGGCTGGACTGTGAGACACAGCATGGTGCGCTTGCCTTTTATTATGCTCTGGGAAAAGACCGGGGAAATCTCGACTTAAAATCCCGGCCGTATCGTTTTGATCCCAAAATCCCGACATCCTGTCAACCGCAAACCTGGCGGTCATACAACACCACCACAGTGAACCCCTCGGAAGGCACCTGGGATCGCGGACAACTGGTTCCCAGTAATCACATGGATGCAAACCGGAGCACCTTAAAAGAATCGTACTATTTAAGTAACACCCTTCCCCTGAACTCGATCTTTAATCAACCCGGAGGGGCTTGGTACAAGACTGTTCTGATCACGGAGTGTTACCGGGACATTACCCGTTTAAAAATATGGGGCGGGGTCATTTGGGGAAAAAATGAAGACAATGATTTTTTTACTGTCACGCACGGGATCAAAACACCCGACTTTCTATGGAAACTCATCTACCGGGAAGATAAAAAGGAATATGTGGCCTGGATTTTTCCCAATCACTGGTCCACAAAAGACACTAAAATGGATGATTACCTCATTGCTCTGGATAAATTAAAAGCGGCCGTCGATTTCATTCCAGAGCTTCCCGCAGCGATTCTTTCCGGAAAAGGCGTTACCGTATCCAGCGCCAGCTGGCCGGTGGAACAATCTGAAAAAACCCTCAGCTGTGAAGGCCGCAGCACGTCCATTGATTGAAAACACTTTAACCCCGAATGAGAGCTTATGCATTCTGACTCCCTTCAAAACGTGCTGATACGTCATTTAAAAGACATCGCCACACTTGTCTTTGAGCATACCACGCAACACCATGCCATGATTATTTACGACGAAGCCTCCCCTCTTGCTCGCCGGCTGACCGAAGCCTATCAAACACTCCTGCCGCAGGCAGAAAGTATCAATTTTGATCAAACGGCACAGGACACCATCCTGTCGCGATTCGAAGCCCTTAAGCCTGGTGACTGGGTCATATTGATTCAATCCACCAGTTTCCGGCTGAGCAAATTCAGAATCCGGCTTGAGCTTTTTCACCGCGGCCTTAAAGTCATCGAACATCCTCATCTTGCCCGGATCAAAGATTCTGAAATTGAAACCTATATCGCGTCACTGGCCTATGACCCCGGCTATTACCGGACCCTTGGACCGCGCCTAAAAGCACAGATTGATGTAGCACAACAAATTAAAATTAAAGGGGAAGCCGCTACTTTACTTTATGACACCCCGTTTTTAGGTGCAAAACTGAATATCGGAGAGTATACCGGCATGCGTAATATGGGCGGCCAATTTCCAATTGGAGAGGTTTTTACCGAACCCCGGGATCACAAACAGGTCAATGGTACTGTAGAAATATTTGCTTTTGGTGATGCCCGATTTAGTGTGAATATCCCGGAGAAACCCTTTTCCGTCCAAATTGAAAACGGCCAGATCACGGCATGTCATCATGCCCCTCAAGGCTTTCAAACCGTACTTCAAGACATCCGGGAAAAAGAAGGGGTGGTTTGGGTTCGGGAGTTGGGGTTTGGCCTGAACCGGGCCATGACCCGCACACAAAGCCTTACCGATATTGGTGCCTACGAGCGCATGTGCGGCATTCATCTCTCACTGGGCACAAAACACCTGCAATACAAAAAACCGGAATTTCCCAATAAGGGCGGGTGTCACGTTGATGTCTTCCTCGTCGCCAGAAAAGCAGAAATAGACGGGATTGCCGTCTACGAATCAGACCGCTATCTTTAATATCATCCTCAAACACCGTCACGGGCGATTTCTTCAATTTCCCGATTCGCGCGAATCGCGAGCGGACTGCCCGGCTCCAGCAAGTTTAGCGCATTCTGAAACTGGGTGATGGCCTTAGCGGGATTAAGGTCCAAGCGGTAATATCGCCCAAGGTGGAATTTTTCTTTTCCAAGCTGGGCAATCGCATGATAGGACCGGGCAAGCTGAAGGTGGACAAAAGCGTAGTCCGGAGCAAGGTTTTTTGCGGCTTCAAGCTGGGGTACTGCCCCTTGATGATTGTTTTCACTCTGGGCAATCATGCCTAAAACCAGGTAAGGGACAGGGTTCGTTGTCGATCGTCGGATACTTTCCAAGGCCGCAGACTTCGCCAAGGCCGCCTCTTGAAGCTGCATCCACAGGTAGGCAAGGTCCGCATGATAGACCGCCTGGCCCGGATCTCGGCGAATCGCCTCCTGATAAAGCGTGACGGCTTCTTGTAACTGTCCTCGCCGCGATAAAGAAAGTCCCTTTAAATACACTTGACGCGGTGTATCTTCCCCATCCGGCTTAAGCTCCCCGTTTGAGGGCTGATTCGTTATGGATTGATTCTGTTCTCCAGACAATATGGCCCTGATCCGGCCCCAATCCCGATTCCAATCCGGCAACGGATGCTTTTTACTTCCCCCTTTTTCAGGAAAATCCTTCATGAGGGTTTCGACCATAAAACGCCGCTCGCTTAGCCCGGGGTGTGTTGAGAAATATGGCGGCTCCACGCCTCGGGTGAATCCGGCATAAAAGGACAAGGTTTCAAAAAATTCCGCCAGTCCCATCGGATCATACTCGGTCCTTTTAAGATATTCGATGGCATGAATATCAGCGTCTTCTTCATTTTCCCGGCTAAATTTAAGTTGCATTGAAATATTGGCTGCAGCGGCAATCGTTCCTGTTGCAGCCACTTCCTGCCCTGTCAGGCCCGCAATAAGAATCGATGCAATCGTGGCCAAACTCATCGCTGTCATCTTTTTTTCATCCTTGAAAAAATGATTTCGTTGCACATGGGCGATTTCATGCGCCAACACACCCGCCAAGGCATCCACTGATTTCAATTCCTGAAGCAAGCCATCAAAAAGAAAGATATATCCGCCAGGGACAGCAAAGGCATTGAGTTGATTGTGGCGGACCACAAAAAAATGAAATTTTGAAGGGTCCTCGCCTATACCCTCTAAAATCGCCCGGCTGACGGCATTGACTTGAGAAAGCACTTCATAGTCCTTCACAAAAGCGAATTCCTTGAGGGCGGCCTGCATAAATTGACGGCCAAGCTCCTTTTCCCGGCTCACAGAGGGGGATTGAACCGTTTTCACACTGTGCCCGCTTCCTGTTCCAGGGGGTGGAGACTTAGGGACAGACGGTCCCCCTGCGCATGCTGTAAGAAGAACCAAGGACAAAGTCATCAAGTGTTTCATTGAAATTTATCACCGTTTCGTAGGGATTGAGAACGAACAAAAAGCTGAAAGGTCAAGATGTCTACGAGGTTATTCATGCTACCATTCCACAGAAAAATATGTCAACAAAGGTCCCTTTTCAGTGTATCCCATTAGAGCAAAGCCGTCCGGATCTTCCAGTTTCAGAGATGGATTAAAATTCAGCTTTTAAGCACTGTCTTTATTTTCAGCATTCTGCTGTTCTGCCTGAATTATTGGAGGACTCTTTTTCTCAATCCCCACTTTCCCACAGCTTTTCCACTTTTGGTGTTGAAAACTTTAGACCACTCCTTTTTTAAATGTAAAAGAAGACGTTTATTCGCCGTTCGTTGACTTCATTTAAAAAGACCCTCTATAATTTCAAATTTTAACAGGTTTTTGAGGGGGAAGAATCCGTGACTAAAAGAGGACTGGAAATAGAATCAGTAGGCGCAGGCAGCATCGCGGCAGAGATTGGCATACAGCCAAAAGATCGATTGCTGAGCCTGAACGGTCACCCCATCAAAGACTTGCTCGATTACAAGTTCCGGGCGGGTGAAGAAAGTTTCGTCCTTGAAATCTCAAAACCCAATGGGGAAGTTTGGGAAGTCGATATTGAAAAAGAGCTGGATGAAGACCTCGGTATCGAACCCGTTGAAATGAAAATCCGGCAATGCCCCAATAAATGCCTCTTTTGTTTTGTCGACCAAATGCCGGAGGGGGAGCGAAAAGCCCTTTATATCCGGGATGAAGACTATCGGTTTTCCTTTCTTTTTGGAAACTACATTACCCTGACCAACCTTTCGAGAAGAGACAAGGAACGCATTTTCGAGCAAAAAATGAGCCCGCTGTATATCTCGGTGCACACCACTGATATCGAGCTTCGCAAATCTCTGCTGGAAAACCCCAGAGCACGGCCAATCCTGGGGGAAATCGAGGAAATGATCTCTCACAACATTGTTTTACATACACAAATTGTCCTTTGCCCTGGGCTAAACGACGGCCATTATCTACATAAAAGTATCGAGGAGTTGTCAGAGCGCTATCCAGGGGTCGAATCTCTCGCGATTGTGCCCGTGGGTCTCACCCGTCACCGTGAAGGTCTTCCGGAAGTCAAAACGATTGATGCCGACTATGCCCGTGAAGTCATTGCCCTTGTCAATACATGGCAGGAACGATTCAAAAAAAGCCTGGGAGATGCCTTTGTCTTTGCGGCGGATGAATGGTTTATTATCGCCGGCATTCCCTTTCCGCCGCTGGAAGCCTATGGCCCTTTACGTCAGCTTGAAAATGGGGTTGGCATGCTGCCACTTTTTTTAGAAACCTTTGAAAATACGGATTTATCAGAACCTATTTCGGCCGAAACACCTGCACAATTCCTGCTCGTGACCGGAACATCTTTCACTGAGTATCTAAAAAAATGCCTTAAAAAGCTCATTTGTAAAAACGTCTCTTTTAAAGTACTGACCATTATGAATCATTTTTTTGGGGATTCCGTCACAGTCGCCGGACTGATCACAGGGGGTGATATTATTACCGCCGTGAAAAAAGAGCTTCAATCTTCTCAAAGCGCAACACCGCAAGTGCTCCTCATTCCGGATGTCATGCTGGCTGAAACTCAAAAAGACTTTCTCGACAGCACAACCCGGGAAGAAATCGAACAGGAACTCGGCATACCCACTTATATTGTTCCCACCGACGCCAGCGGGTTTATCGCTTGCCTGGATGACTTGATGGCCTTTCCTCCTGAACGCAATCTTGCACGCCCGCGGATGGAAGAGACCCCAGCCATACACAAATACATGGATGAGGGCCTCGGCATGGTGACATGAGTGCCTTAAACGCTTCGGGATTCACCCGGGTTTATGGCATTTTTGGACATCCGGTGCGTCATACCTTGTCGCCGCAGATGCATCAAGCGGCCTTTGAGTCGCTGGGAATGCAAGCCGCCTATCTCCCTTTTGAAGTGCATCCGAACCAGTTGCAACAAGCAGTTGATTCGATCCCTGCACTCGGCATTCAGGGCGTCAACGTTACTTTGCCTCACAAAGAAAAAGTCATGGCTTTTCTCGATGACATTGATTCAGAGGCTGAGCAAATCGGGGCAGTCAATACCATTAAAAATGATTCAGGACGATTAATCGGCTATAACACCGACGGCAGAGGATATGTGGCCTCACTGGAAGAAATGTTCGTCACGCCTGCGGAAAAAACTGTTATTCTCCTCGGTGCCGGCGGCGCGGCAAAAGGGGTTGCCGTGGCCCTCATTAAAGCTGGCGTGAAAGAAATTTTCATTCGAAGCCGGCGAAAAGAAGCCGGGACCGCATTATCCACCCATCTTAAAAGCGCCACCGGTTTTACAAATATTTCGGTGATGCCCTTTGATCAACAAGAAACAGACTCATTCAGTACCCAAAACCCGGTACTGTTAATCAACACCACTCCCCTGGGGATGAAAGCCGGCGACCCGATTCCCTTCCCCCCCCATCTCATCCAGGCCTCCTGGACCGTTTCCGATTTGATTTATCGTCCAAGTGAAACCCCACTGCTTAAAACCGCAAAAAAAGCAGGGGCTAAAACAGTCCCGGGCCTTGGCATGCTGCTTCATCAAGGCGTGCTGTCATTTCAACTATGGACCTCGCTGCACCCCCCGATTGAGCACATGAAACAAGCACTTCTTAAAGCCATTTCAAACACCTGAATTTTACCCGTTTAGAGCCGCCCGCAAGCCCCTGGTTTGGTTGACAGTCCGGGGATCATCGGATAAGCTTTTTTGCAGAAGTAACAGGGTTTTAGGGTCCCCAGCCTGCCTATCGAAGAGACGATAGGCTATAAAAAGGGGGGAAATGTCCTTCTGTTTATCCAGTATTTTATGGGGTTTTGCCATTGATAACCGACCGGTTAGGGGCTATGCTTGTCAAGGCCAACCTTGTCTCCGAAGAGGAGGCGCAAAAAGCATTGCTTGTCCAAACAAAACAGGGCGGCCGGATTGGCAGTATCCTTGTTCGTCTTGGCTTTATCGATGAAGTCAAGCTCCTTGATTTTCTAAGCCGTCAGTACGGGCTCTCCGCAGTCGACCTGAGCAAAACCAACATCGATCCCGATGTCATCAAAGTCGTTCCGCTCGATCTGGTTAAAAAATACCGCATCGTCCCCATTAAACGCCGCGGGGCCACACTGTGCATCGCCATGATTGACCCAAGCGATGTCTTTGCCATTGACGATATTAAGTTTATGACCGGCTACAATATCGAACCGGTCATTGCGACAGAATCCAGTGTCATCGAAACCATTCAAAAATTTTACGGCAAAGAAGTCGCGCCGGAAAAAGAAGAATCCTTTTCCCTTGAGGCCAAAGACTACACCCTGGCTGAAAATATGGACGATGATGACTTTATGGACGATAAGCAGGACGGGCCTCTGGTCTCGGTGGAAGATTTCGATACCGTTGTTGGCGATGCGCTGGAAAATGTGGATGTCGTTGAAGATGAACAGGAAGAAGGCGCCATTCAGGATGTGGCCGCCCCCATTGTGAAGCTGGTCAACGGCATTTTGGTCAATGCAATCAAAGTCGGGGCAAGTGATATTCATATCGAGCCTTTTGAAACCGTCTTCCGCATCCGGCTTCGTGTCGATGGGGTGCTTAAAACCATCATGAACCTGCCCACCAAGATTAAGAATGCTGTGGTGTCCCGTTTAAAAATTATGTCCAAACTTGATATTGCCGAACGCCGCCTTCCTCAGGATGGCCGTATCAAATTAAAACTGGGGAAAAAAAAGGAAGTCGATTTCCGGGTGTCCACCCTGCCCTGTCTTTTTGGCGAAAAAGTGGTGATGCGTATTTTAGACAAGGGGAACCTGACCTTTGATCTCACCAAACTGGGCTTTGAGGAAACAGCCTTAAAAAACTTTAATGCTGCGGTGCATTCCCCATACGGTATGGTCCTTGTCACCGGGCCCACAGGAAGTGGAAAGACAACCACCCTGTACTCCGCCTTGAGTACCGTCAATACACAAGAAATCAATATAATGACGGCCGAAGATCCGGTCGAATATAACTTACTCGGCATCAACCAGGTTCAAATGAAAGACGAAATTGGTCTCAATTTCGCCGCAGCGCTCCGCTCTTTTTTGCGGCAGGATCCGGATGTGGTCATGGTCGGGGAAATTCGTGATTACGAAACTGCTGAAATCGGGGTCAAGGCCGCACTCACCGGGCATCTGGTTTTATCCACCCTTCACACCAATGACGCTCCCGGTACCGTTAACCGTCTTCTCAACATGGGTGTCGAACCTTTCCTTGTGGCCTCTTCGGTCATCCTGATTCTTGCCCAGCGCCTCGCCCGCCGGATTTGCCAGTACTGCAAAGAAGTCGATCCAGTCAACTCCGAGGCCCTTCATGAAGCCGGGTTCAGGGAAAAAAATCTTGAAGAATTGGTCGTTTATAAGGGAAAAGGCTGCGACAAATGCAGCAAAACCGGATACAAAGGGCGGGTTGCGTTGTATGAAGTCATGCCAATCAAGAGCAAAATACGGGAACAAATTCTTCAAGGGGCAACGACTGAGGAAATTAAATCCACAGCAATCGCTGAAGGAATGAAAACACTCCGGATGAGCGGCCTGGGCAAGGTTATTGAAGGAATAACCACAATTGAAGAAGTACTCAACAATACCATGGCAGATAGAGATTAAAAACGCCGATGACGATTGGAGAAATTGTGCATGCCTAATTTACATCAACTACTTCAAAGCATGATTGAAAAAGGAGCCTCTGACTTACATATTACGACAGGTTCACCGCCCATGGCGCGTATAAATGGGAGTCTGGCTCCCCTCGACCCGGCTTCCTTAAAACCCGCGGAAACAAAACAACTGCTGTACAGTGTCCTGACCGATGCCCAAAAACATCGTTTTGAAGAAGAAAATGAGCTGGATTTTTCTTTTGGTTTGAAAGGATTAAGCCGCTTTAGAGGCAATATTTTCATGCAGCGCGGGGCGGTTTCCGGCGCGATACGAACCATCCCGTTTAAAATATTGTCTTTCAATGAACTGGGACTGCCTTCAGTCGTCAATAACCTGGTTAAAAAACCCCGTGGTCTGATTCTCGTCACCGGCCCTACAGGCAGTGGAAAGTCAACCACCCTCGCTTCGATGATCGACAAGGTGAATGAGGAGCGGCACGATCACATTATTACCATTGAAGATCCGATTGAATTTCTGCATCCCCATAAAAAATGTATTGTCAACCAGCGGGAAGTGACTTCAGATACAAAGTCCTTCAAAACCGCTTTAAAATATGTTTTAAGGCAAGACCCCGACGTCGTGCTCATCGGGGAATTGAGAGATCTTGAAACCATCGAAGCCGCGCTGACTCTGGCGGAAACCGGACATTTAACATTCGGCACCCTGCATACCAATTCTGCCGCCCAAACCGTCAACCGGATTGTGGATGTCTTTCCATCGCATCAACAACCGCAAATTCGCGCACAGCTGGCACTGGTGCTTGAAGGCGTTCTTTCCCAGCAACTGATTCCAAAAAAGAATGGACAGGGACGTGAAATGGCCCTGGAAGTCATGGTACCAACATCCGCCATTCGCAATCTGATTCGGGAAGACAAGGTCCACCAAATCTACTCTTCCATGCAAACAGGCCAGGGACAAAACGGGATGCAGACCATGAACCAGTCACTTTGTGATCTGGTCAAAAAAGGCGTGGTGTCCCTTGATGACGCGATCGGACGTTCCGGCCAGCCCGATGAACTATCGACACTGGTTCAGCGAAGCAGGGGCGGCATGCAAACCCCTCCGGGTGCGGGACAACCTGCTCCAAGGCGGGCAAGCAATATTAAATACCAGTAATAAATTAACGGCGTTATAAGGAGGATTAGTCAATGGCAACTTTTGCATGGACGGGGAAGACACGGCAAGGCGGCGTCAAAAAAGGCGAAATCGTTGCGGGCAACCGTGATGAGGCAATGAATCTACTCCAAAAAGATCAAATTCTTGTCACTTCGGTTAAGAAGAAAGCCACAGAAATCAACCTCTCCTTCGGTGAAAAAAAAGTAACCGACAAAGACATTGTGATCTTTACCCGTCAATTTGCCACAATGATCGATGCCGGGCTGCCATTGGTTCAATGCCTTGAAATCTTAGGAAATCAATCTGAACATCCCACCCTGGCCAAGGCCATTAACGAAGTGAGAGGGGATGTCGAATCGGGGTCAACCTATGCCGATGCCCTGCGCAAGCATCCGAAAGTTTTTGACGAACTCTATGTCAACATGGTCGCCGCCGGAGAAACAGGGGGTATTTTAGATACCATTTTAAACCGGCTGTCTCAACATATTGAAAAAGCAATGAAATTAAAAAAACAGATCAAATCTGCCATGGTGTACCCGATTACGATTCTTACCGTTGCAGTCGCTGTGATCGTGATTTTAATGGTTTTTGTGATTCCGATTTTCGCCAAAATGTTTACTGATTTCGGCGGCACCCTCCCCGGCCTGACACAAATGGTCATTGATCTGAGCCATTTCATGCAGCGCAATATTATTTATATGGTGATCGCAACATGGGGAATGGCATGGGGAATTAAACGATATTACCGTACACCGAAAGGGAATTTTAATATCGACAAATGGGCACTCAAAACACCTGTCGTCGGAGACCTGATTCAGAAAGCCAGTATCGCCAAATTTACAAGGACGTTGGGAACCTTGATTACCAGCGGCGTCCCCATTTTAGAAGGGCTTGGCATTGTGGCCAAAACATCAGGGAATAAGGTCGTTGAAAAGGCCATTATGAACGCGAGGCAAAGTATCAGCGAGGGGAAAACCATTTCAGATCCTTTAGCGAAAGAAGAGGTCTTCCCACCCATGGTGGTGCAAATGATTGCAGTCGGTGAAACCACAGGAGCCATTGACGGGATGCTGGGTAAAATCGCAGATTTTTACGACGATGAAGTGGATACCGCTGTAACCACTCTGACCTCCATGCTTGAGCCCGCGATGATGGTCTTTCTTGGAATCACCATCGGAACAATTGTCATTGCCATGTATCTTCCTGTTTTCGAAATGGCTTCCATTGTCGGGTAAAGGGAAACCGCCGGTTCTAAAGATTAGACTTCTTTAATGAAGAAAGATAGTACCGGCACATATTAGAGCGGGCCAATTCCAAAATGAACTCTCCTGTCAATCAAGCAGAAAATACACTTCAAAAACGCATCATCTATATGATGGTGCTTCGCGTTGTATTGGTCACGCTCTTTATCGGTCTTCCTCTCTTACTTGAAATCGAAAACATAAAACATCCGAGATCCATCAGCATTTTTTACCTGCTGATTGGCACAACCTACGTGTTGAGTATTTTTTACGCAGTCTTTCTCCGCATCAAAGGGCCTTCCCTTCTTTTTACATCCTTTCAATTAGCCGCAGACCTTTTATTGGGAACCCTCCTGATTGCCGTCACCGGAGGGCTGGGCAGCCCCTTCCCCTTTCTTTTTATTATTACCATTGTTTCTGCCTCTATTTTCTTTCATCACCGGGGCGGCTTCGTGATGGCTGTGTGTTCAACATTTTTATTCGGCATACTGGCACTGTCTCAACGCGCCCAAATTCCTCCTTTTGAAAAAGCCCTGCTTTTAAGCGATAAGGAAATATTTTATGGTTTTTTCCTTTACACCATCGCATTTTTTACCGTCGGAATTCTAAGCGGGCATCTGGCTAAAAGGCTTCGGGAAAAAGAGATCGGTTTTTCAGACCTCCAAGTTTTCCATGAAGATATTGTCCACAGCATGCCCAGCGGTTTGATTACGACGGATCTTGTTGGTGAAATTACCTCATTTAACCGCTCTGCAATGGAAATCACCGGCTATAGCTCCGAAGAAGTGATCGGAAAAATCTGGTGGGAAATATTTTCCTGGGACAATATTGAAAAACGTTTTGAAGCCTTGGCCAAAACAGGCTTGCCCCAGCGGTTTGAAGGAAAAATTCAGGATAAATCTGGAAATCCCTGCCTGCTGGGGGTCACCATTTCCGCACTCCGGAATGAACAAGGTGAGCAAACCGGGATTATTGGGACTTTTCAGGATCTCACCGAGATCAGAAACCTCGAAGAAGCCGTACAACGGAAAGAACGGCTTGCCACGATTGGTGAAATGGCCGCAGGCATGGCCCACGAAATACGAAACCCGCTCGCTTCACTCAGTGGATCCATTCAAGTCCTTCAAAATGAACTCGAGCTCAATGGAGAAAACCTGAAGCTGATGGACATCGCCATTAAGGAATCAGAGCGGCTCAATGCTTTTGTGACGCAATTTCTCAGATATGCACGGCCACTTCCACCGCAACGGGAATGGGTTAACCTGCAACATTTGCTGTCCGAAACTACTCACTTAATAGAGAATAACCCTGCTTATACCCAACGGATACAGATTATTCTTGAGGAAACTGAAAGCCCGATTCTAGCCTTTATTGATCCGGACCAAATGAAACAGGTTTTCTGGAACCTGATCAACAATGCCTATCAAGCCATGCAGGGCCGTGGGACATTGACATTATCTGTTCATCACATTACCCGCCGTCTTGAAGAAGACACAATAGAAATTCTGTTTAAGGACACCGGCAAGGGTATTTCGGAAGGAGATCTTGCCAATATATTCGATCCTTTCTTCACCACTAAAAGTGCAGGATCGGGACTGGGGCTGGCCATTGTACAACGGATCATCGAAGAACATGCGGGCAACATTTCGGTGGCAAGCCAACCGGGCAAGACAATCTTTAAAGTACAACTCCCCTTTTCGTCGACTGACGCGCCCCCGACCATGGAATCACCCGCGGTTGAGTATTCCAGTGAAACCACAGAAACCCCTGGGCAGGGGCATGAAAGCAAGCACGATCTAACTTCTGTAAAAAAATAACGGGTTCATAAATTATGAGTCAAATTTTAATCGTCGATAATGAAAAAAGCATGCGCGACTTCTTAAGTATTGTGCTTAAAAAAGAGGGATACGACTGCAAAACAGCAGAAGATGGCGAACAAGCGCTCAGCCTGGTCGAGAATGAAGGCGCAGATGTTGTTATTACAGACATTAAAATGCCCAAAATGAACGGGCTTAGCCTGCTTCGAGCCTTAAAAGAAAGTGCCCCGGAGACAGCCACTGTCATGATGACTGCCTTTGCCTCTACGGAAACCGCGATTCAGGCAATGAAAGAAGGGGCCTATGATTATTTGACCAAACCCTTTCAAATTGATGAAGTCAAACTCATCCTCAAAAACGTTTTGGAACGCAAAACCCTGCGTCAGGAAAATTCTCAACTTCGCCGTGAGCTTAAAACCAAGTCGGATTTCAGGCAAATTATCGGGAAAAGCCACAAAATGCGGCAAGTCCTCGATCTCGTTGAAAAGGTGGCAGACAATAAAAGTAATGTCCTGATCACCGGAGAATCCGGAACAGGGAAAGAAATGATCGCCCGCGCCATTCATTACAACAGCAGCAGAAAAGACCACGCCTTTGTCACAGTCAACTGCAGCGCCTTGCCTGAAAATTTGCTGGAAAGTGAACTTTTCGGCCATGTAAAAGGGTCTTTTACCGGAGCCATTGGCAATAAACCCGGATTGTTTGAAACCGCGGACAAAGGGAGTATTCTGCTCGATGAAATTGGAGAAACCTCACTGGCCATACAAGTCAAGCTGCTTCGGGTATTGCAGGAACGTGAAATCCGGCGTGTCGGAGGCACAAAAGATATCAAAGTGGATATTCGTATTATTGCAGCCACCAACAAAAATCTTGAAGATTTGATTGCTGAAGGCAAGTTCAGGGAAGACCTCTACTATCGGCTTGATGTCATCCCGATTCACTTACCCCCCCTGCGGGAGAGAGCCGAAGATGTCTCCCTTTTGGCCCATTATTTTCTTGAAAAATTTAATGATAAACTTGACAAAAAAGTAGAAGCCATCTCACCTGAAGTCATCCGTTTGCTGACCCAGCATGAGTGGAAAGGGAATGTCCGTGAATTGGAAAATGTCCTTGAACGGGCGGTTGCCCTCACTTCTAATAGTGTTCTTTCGCCTGATGATTTCAGAGTACATTTTCTAAAACCCCAACAAAACATCCCTGTCCCGGCCGCAATACCGGAAGAGGGTCTTGACCTTGAAAAACTAATAGAGACCATTGAAAAAGAACTTTTGCTGAAGGCCCTGGAAGAAACGCGTTGGGTTAAAAAAGAGGCCGCAAAACGGCTGCACCTCAACTTTCGTTCATTTCGTTACCGCTTGGCCAAATACGGTATCCACCGGCAACAGGAAAATAGCAGTCCGGACCAATTGGCCTGTTAAACCATGATCGACATCGCAATTTCTGCATCATCGCAATTTCTTCATCGCAGTGTTATCATCGTAGCGAAATGAAACAAGAACTCACATTACAAGCCCCGGCAAAAATCAACCGATCCCTTAAGGTGCTGAACAAAAGAAATGATGGCTTTTACAACCTTGAATCGCTGATGCATATGGTGGGTCTTTTCGATCAACTCACCTTTCAGATTGAAAAAAAGGGCATCCAACTCAAAATTTCAAACAGTTCCCTGCCCTCCAACGCCTCAAACCTGGTTTATCAAGCCGCGGCATTGCTTCAAAAAAAAATGGAAGAAACCGGACACCCGCCAAAAGGCGTAACAATCACACTAAAAAAGGAAATTCCTGTCGCTGCGGGGCTTGCCGGAGGGAGTAGTAATGCCGCAGCAACATTGGTGGGACTCAATACCCTTTGGGAATTGTCCTGGCCCCGAAAAAAGCTGGCCGCCCTGGGTGCGACCCTGGGGAGTGACATCCCTTTTTTTTTCGAGGGGCCATCCGCCTGGATTTCAGGAAGAGGGGAAATCGTTGATAGCCTTTCAAAAACATGTGAAGGATGGGTCGTACTGGTACACCCTGAAATTTTTGTTTCAACCGCCTCGGTATTCAAGGCATATTCACAAGAAATCAGGTTGACAAAACCCGGAGCAGCCCTTAATATCACCACAGAAGAAGCACGGCCATCGCCTGAAAATTTGCTTGAGCATCCCTTCAATGATCTCGAAAAAGTAACACTCAAGCAGTTTCCGGAATTAAACCGTGTTAAGAATGTTCTTTTAGAACTCGGTGGAAAAGGTGTGTTAATGTCAGGCAGCGGCCCGACAATATTTGCTATTTTTAAACATAAAAAAGAGGCGGAGGAAACAGTAAAGCAGGTACGGCAAAAAATCCAGACTGTTTCATTTAAGGCTTGGGCTGTACCGTTATTGCAAAAATCACCTTTTGAACATATCCTTTTTTAAAAAATTGACTGGGGCGTCGACAAGTGGCAAGTCACGAGATTTTGGATCTCGCATTCCCAGGTTCGAACCCTGGCGCCCCAGCCATTTTTTTCTCTTTCACCCCTTCCCAATCTCCATACAGTGATTTTCGGTATAAAAACATGATTTCCATCGGGCAGGTTTTCCACGTCAAAATACGCCAATTTTATTTTAGGAGAATAACATGACTATTTCAGATAAACATGTGGTCACCATCCACTATAAATTAACCGGAGACGACGGGGACACCATAGATTCCTCCGAAGGGAAAGACCCTCTGGTTTACCTCCATGGCACTAACAATATTATTCCCGGTCTTGAACGTGCACTTTCTGGAAAAACCACGGGTGATAGCGTACAAGTCACCGTACAACCTGAAGATGGATATGGACCAATCAACCCCGAATTAATTCAAACCGTGCCTCACAGTGCCTTTGAAGGAATTGATACGGTACAACCCGGGATGCAATTTCAAGCCAAAGGCCCCAAGGGAGAAGCACAACTCATTACGGTTCAGTCTGTTAATGACAACGGGGTAATCATCGATGGGAATCATCCTATGGCCGGTAAAGTGCTGCATTTTGATGTCTCGATTGAGTCCATCCGCGAAGCGACAGAGGAAGAGTTATCACACGGACATGCCCATTAATACTTGAATAAAAATCCTCCCTTAAGCGAGAAAACTGAATATACGCCCCGCTCGGCCTATTTTATTCATGTTAAAAATTATTTCAGGCGGTCAAACGGGTGTTGACCGCGCCGCACTGGATACGGCAATGGCATACGGATTTCCCACCGGCGGTTTTTGCTCTGAGGGACGGCAGGCTGAAGATGGAGAAATACCAGAGATCTATCCGCTTAAAACCCTTCCTGGAACGGGATACTCGCAAAGAACCGCCCAAAATGTATTCAGCAGTGATGGCACGCTTATCATATATTTTTCGATTTTATCCGGGGGAACCCAAGAAACCCTTCATTTCTGCAAGGCCCATAAAAAACCAGTGCTTCTTATTGATGGACACACTGTTTCCGAAATCGATGCCGCGGGGAAAATACATCGATTCATCCAGGCATACGCCCTCAATGTTCTCAATATCGCGGGCCCACGAGCGAGTGAGGCACCCGCTGCCTATACTTACACCCGTTCAGTACTTCATCATTTTTTTGAAAAAAGTGAATGATAAAGGCTTCAGAAAAGAATTTCCGACCACACCATATCCGGTTCCCTCAAGTATCGCTGTGGAAAGGGATCTCAGAGATCGTCTTCGATGCCGCCTCGCGCATTTGAATATGCTTTTTATTTGAAGCAAGGTAGGATGAATAGAAACGCATGACTTTATTCGCGTATCGGGTCGGAATTCTTCGGCCCCGTCTCAGCCAGCGCTGCACCTTAGTCGGCCCGAAATTATAGGCCGCCAAGGCAATACGGATATCGCCAAACCGCTTGTTCAATACATGAAGATAGTGTATTCCCAGCCGAATGTTAACATAAGGGTCGAACAATCGCTGGTTTTGCTCATTCCATGCAATTTGATTTACTTTTGCCAGCGCTTTCCCGGTCTCTGGAATAATCTGCATCATTCCAAGCGCGCCCTTGTTTGAAACGGCCCAATTATAAAAAGAACTTTCTGTTGAAATAAGCGCCAGAATGAGTTCAGGCTCAAAACCATATTTTTTACTTTCTTCTGAAATAAACGCGACAAGCTTCTCATCTTCTGTCGGGTGTAGGCCTGTATGATAACGCGCCAGAATTTGCGTCATATGTTCTTTTCGATAAGGATGTATGCCGCCATCGCGGTGTTCAAGCTGTCGTTTTTTGGCTTCAGCCTTTAAGAGCGCCGCTTTGGGAACTGGGCCAGGAACTGCCAGCCCATTGCTCAAGGTCATCAGCAAGACCAAACAGACCGACATGATGACAACCCACTTTCTTTTTTTTATTTTTTGTATGCTTTGCATATCAGGAGAAGATAACAAGGGTGCCTCCACCGGGTCAATCCCCCCGAACGAGGGGGCAATGGGTGTTACCGATCCAGCTTCAATGTCACAATCGTTACCGCATCCCCCCCTTCCCACGGATCTCCGGGGCGGGAAGAGAAGACATACACGGACGTTTTTAGATAATCCCGGACAGCGGATTTCAGCTTGCCCGCACCGTGGCCATGGATGATTTTCACCTCGTTTTCAATAGATAACATGGCTTGATCCAAAAAACGCTCCAGGCGCTCAATCCCTTCCTCAACAAATTCACCATGCAAGTCGATTGTGGCTTCAAAACCATCAACATCCACTATTATTTGCCTTGAAATCAAGCGATTGTATGGCTCGCGAACCACGAGAAAGGATGTCAGGGGACTTGCAGAATGTGCTTTCAATCGATAAAATCATTTTTCAGCACCTTGATTTTGAGGAATAAAATATCAGATTCAAACAAAGAGTACAAGACTTGTGGGATTAAGCGCCCGTCAGTTATCATCTGTCATCACAGAAATATCTTCGGATTTGACGGGAGGCATGATCCGAAAAATCTATCAGCCTTCCAGACAAACGATCCTGTTTGAAATTGAAAAAAACCGGAAACGGCATCTGCTTCTTTTTTCCGCCCACCCTCAATTTTCACGCTGCCATCTCATCCTAAACAAAATAGAGGGTCCTAAAACCCCACCCAATTTTTGTCAATTATTGCGTGCCCGCTTGCGGCACAAACGGATAGATTCCATTAAACAATGGAATGAAGACCGAATACTTCATATTTCGGCCAAATGGCCCAATGATGATCAGATAAGCGCCACTTTTGTGGCTGAATTAACCGGAATGACCTCTAATTTTTTCCTATTGGACAACAAAGAAACAATCCTCGGTTTTTTAAAAATCCCGCCTCCAAGCCGGAACCAGGCCCAAGGACAACTTTATCACGCCCCATCCTTTAAAATAAGCGGGAAGCTGAAAGAGGCCCCCGTTCATCCTTCAAACGACGGGCCATACCCTCTTAATCAGGCAATAGAAACCTTGTATGGTCGTTTAGAAAAACAAGAAGATGAGACCCGAAAAAAGAAAGAAATCCTGACTCAAATAGAGAGAAGTATCCGCCAATGCAAAAAAAAAGAGGTGCGCTTACAGTCACGTTATACGGAAGCCCAAAAATCCATACAATATCAACGCTACGGAGAATTTTTGAAATCCCGACTGCATGAAATTAAACCGGGCACCACTCAACTGATGGTAGACCATCGTTTTTCGGGCACAAACACCAACGCGATAGAAACGGTTGTCCAGCTCGATCCGGATTTATCTCCAGTGGAGAATATGAATCGATTTTTTAAACGTTATAAAAAGGGGCAATCTACCTTAATCAATCTCACGCCATTGATCGAAAACAACCATAAACGCCTGAAACAACTTGAAACAGAAAGAAAGCAATGGCTTGATAATACAAACATAGACTTCCCCTCACTTCCTTCAAATCCGCTTTATGTAAAACCGAATAGAGGGAAAACCCCGAAAGGGCCTCCCGTTTATCTGTCTTCCAATGACCTCCATATTATTGTCGGACGAAGTCGTCACGAAAATGAAGAGATTACCTTTGGCATGGCGCGTGGAAACGATCTTTGGCTTCACGCCCGCGGCGTCTCAGGAAGCCACGTCCTCATCCAGCTTGCGGGTCGGAAAGAGGCTCCATATCCCACGTTGCTCGATGCCGCGCAACTGGCTCTGCATTTTAGTCAATATAAAAAAGAAGGGCGGGGGGAGGTCATGTACACCTATAAAAAATATGTCAAAAGACCTAAAAACGGAAAGGCGGGCAGCGTGATTTGTTCACAAGAAAAAACAATTTATCTTGAAATAAATACAAACCGGCTCAATAAAATCTTGGAAAACCGCCTGAAAACTCACCAGAAATAGAAGCGAAATAGTATCAGGAAGACACCGACACCATATCCCTGCCTTTGGTTTTTGATTCATACATGGCCCGGTCCGCCAAATGAATGAGTTCCGTTCGCCCACCGGCGTGTTCCGGATAACTGGCAATACCGAAACTGGCTGTAATTTGCAAAGACAAGCCTTCTTTTTCCAAAAACTTGTGTTCCCGAATTGCAGTCCGAACACGTTCGGCCACTTGGGTTGCCCGCTTTACATTGGTATTGGGAAGCAATACTACGAATTCATCACCGCCATACCGCACGATGACATCCACGGCCCGTAAACTGTCGATCAGAATTCCAGCCATCTCAACCAACACCTGACTTCCCATAAGGTGACCATGGGTATCATTCACTTGTTTAAAAAAATCGAGATCAATAAATATAAGGGAGAGCAAGCTTTTATAACGCCGGCTCCGTTTCATCTCCACTTCCAAAACCCGGTCAAGATAACGGAGGTTATACAGGTGGGTTAAATCATCCGTCGTCACCAGGTCAGACATTTTTCGGTAAATATCCGAACGCTCAATCGCCGGCCCTGAGAGGTCCACCAATCTTTCCAGCAAAGAAAGATCATATTCTGTAAACCCCCTTTTATCCAATGCATTGACCAATTGAATGACACCCAACACTTGCTTTTTGCACGTGATTGGAAAACAGAGTACGGATTGGGCCTGAATATGAGGATAAAATTTATCAGCATCAATGACATTCTGCATGGCAAGATTAGGAATAATAACCGGCTTTCCCCGTTGCGCCGCCTGGCCTGCCGGCCCTTCCCCGAATTTGATCGCCACCTTTTTTAGCTGGCTAAATGTATTCCCCTTGGCGAGGATATGATGAAGGATCTTTGAAGACTCATTTAAAAGGAGTAACGACCAATCTTCACAACGAACCAACCGTCTTGAAGCAGACAGCATTACCCGCAACACCCGGTTAAATTCCAGGGATGCGGTTAATGTTTTGGCTGTTTTGATATAAAAATCAAGTTCCCAGTCTTTTTGGCGCAAAGTCGATTTTAAGACTTTGTTCTCCTGGAAATTCGGGGGGCGCTTTCGCTGGTTTGGAAGATTTTTTTTATTCTTTTGAAGTGGTCTATTCTTCACACCTATTTTCCACAGCACTTTTTATATTTTTTCCCGCTCCCGCAGGTACAGGGATCATTCCTTCCTACTTTTTTTTCCTGACGTTGAATGGTTTTTGGAGCGGCAGATTCTCCGCGGTTCATTTGCATGGGTTGTGTCTTTTTAAATGCGGAAGTCACTTGCTCAACTTTTTCGTCTTCATTGACCAACTGAACATGAAATAGCTGTTCGATTGTATCTCGTTTTATACGGTCAATCATGCCGGAAAACATATCAAAACCTTCTTTTTTATATTCACTCAAAGGCTCTTTCTGTCCATACCCTCGAAGACCGATCCCTTCCTTGAGACTGTCCATTGCCAAAAGGTGATCCTTCCACTGCACATCAATCATCCGTAAAAAGATTTGTTTTTCCAGGGTTTGAATGAGTTCTTTTCTAAAGCCATCATGTTTTTTTTCATAAAAAAGACGAGCACGTTCTAAAATTTCGCCCCGTAATGCGTCCCGGCCTGTTTTTGAAAAATCAAAATCTTCCTTCACACTGGAAAGGCCGAAGAGATGTGTTAAGCCTTCGGCAAGTCCCTCATCATTCCATGCTTCTGAATAAGATTCTTCAGGGCAATGAATATCAAGTAACTCATCCACCTGCTCTTCAATCATGTCCTGAATGTCTTCGCTGATATCTTCTTTCGAGAGCACTTCGCGGCGTCGGTCATAAATCACCATCCGCTGTTTGTTCATGACATCATCATATTCGAGCAGCTGTTTTCTAATATCAAAGTTATGACCTTCAACCCGTTTCTGCGCATTCTCTATGGCCTTTGTCACCATACCATGCTCAATGGGAACGCCTTCTTCCATGCCCAAACGGCTCATCAAGTTAGAAATTTTATCCGATCCAAAAATCCTAAGCAGATCATCTTCAAGAGATAAATAAAATCGTGAGGAACCGGGGTCACCCTGCCGTCCGGCACGTCCCCGTAACTGGTTGTCGACGCGCCGGGATTCATGGCGCTCGGTTCCAATAATATGCAGCCCTCCCTCATTAAGGACTTCTTTTCTTTCCGCTTCGATTTCCTTATTAATCTTTTCTTTGGCCGCCTCAAGGGCTTCGGGTGAGGCATCCGGGTGTTGACGCTCGTATTGCCTGAATAAAAATTCAGCATTTCCTCCTAAAAGAATATCTGTTCCCCGTCCAGCCATATTGGTCGCGATTGTTACGGCGCCTTTTCTTCCTGCCTGTGAAATAATCTCCGCTTCCTTTTCATGATATTTTGCATTTAAAACAAAGTGAGGGATGCCGTTTCGTTTTAACAACGCCCCGATTTGCTCTGATTTTTCAATGGAGATTGTCCCCACAAGCACGGGCCGTCCTATCTTATTGTACTCGATAATTTGCTCAACGATGGCATTAAATTTTTCTTTTTCAGTCCGGTAGATGACATCCGGTTCATTAATTCTGGTCATCGGTCGGTTTGTTGGCAAAACAATCACTTCAAGATTATATATTTTTTGAAACTCAGCGGCCTCTGTGTCTGCCGTACCGGTCATTCCCCCCAGCTTTTCATACAGCCTGAAATAGTTTTGGAAGGTGATCGATGCGAGCGTTTGATTCTCATTCGCAATTTTGACGCCTTCCTTCGCTTCTGTTGCCTGGTGCAGCCCATCACTCCAGCGTCGGCCAGGCATCATCCGTCCGGTAAATTCATCAACAATAATGACTTCACCATCCTTGACCACATAATCCACATCCTTTTTAAACAGGACATGGGCTTTTAAGGCCTGCATCACATGGTGTACGAGCGCGATGTTTGATAAATCATAAAGGTTTTCGACACCCAGTAATTTTTCAACTTTGGCGTTTCCCTCTTCTGTCAGGGTGGCGGTTTTTGTTTTTTCCTCGATCGTGTAATCTTCATCTTTTTTAAGTTGGGGGATAATCTGATTCACACGATAGTACAACTCGGTAGAATTTTCTGCCGGCCCCGAAATAATCAATGGTGTTCTGGCTTCATCGATTAAGATACTGTCGACCTCGTCAATAATGGCGAAATAATGTTTCCGCTGGACAAAGCTTGAGGGGTCAAACTTCATATTGTCCCGAAGATAATCAAAACCAAATTCGTTATTTGTTCCGTAAGTGACATCCGCATGATAAGCCGCCTGACGGTCCTCGTCCGGCTCATCATGCTGGATAATGCCAACAGTTAACCCTAAAAATCGGTACAACTGCCCCATCCATTCTGAATCCCTGCCCGCAAGATAATCATTGACCGTGACGACATGGACCCCTCTGCGCGTGAGTGCATTCAAATAAACCGGTAAAGTCGCAACGAGCGTTTTTCCTTCGCCCGTTTTCATTTCAGCGATCTTTCCTTCATGAAGTACCGCCCCGCCTAAAATCTGGACATCAAAATGCCGCATCCCCAAAACACGCTTCGATGCCTCACGCACAACGGCAAAAGCCTCGGGCAAAATCGCGTCCAGACCTTCTGAAAGGGCTTTTTCATCGTAAATTTCCGGTAGATCGCCTGTTTCCGGAATATTGAGTTTTTTCCTGAACTCTGAAGTTTTTTCCCGAAGTGCTTCATCTGAAAGGGTTGAAATTGAGGCTTCCAAATCATTCACTTGTGATACAATTGGCCAAAGACGCTTTAGTTCCCGGTCATTCCTGCTCCCGATTACCTTTCTGACGAGACGATTGACACCTAACATTATGTTCTCCTTAAAAAAGGGCAAAAGATTTCAAATTATTTTAGCATAGGCTTTTTTTTCTTGCCATTGTAAAAAAAAACCCCGGCAAGGGGAAACCCTGCCGGGGCATTGACCTAAAAAACAAATACCTTAATCGGATGGGACAACATCAGAGGCTTGGGGTCCTTTTTCACCCTGAATTACCTCAAACTCAACCGCTTGTCCTTCAGACAATGTTTTAAAACCCTCACCTTGAATCGCCGAGAAATGAACAAAGACATCGTCTCCTTCTTCTCTCTCGATAAACCCAAACCCCTTTTTTTCATTAAACCATTTTACTTTTCCTTTGACCGCCATCTGCCCTACAAACCTCCTTTTTCCCAAATACAACACATTCTGACATGCGCCGCATTAGAGTTGATAAACCAAGAAAAGTCCGGCCATCGCCTCATTCAAGTCCAAGCTCTTCTTGTCTTGCACCGGGGCAAATTCCCCCCTAAAAGTCTGCTCCTAATTTAGGATATATCGCATCGGATCAATTGCTACTTTATTTACAGAGACTTCATAGTGGAGGTGTGGGCCAGTCGAAAGTCCAGTGTTACCGACATAAGCAATAACGTCTCCCCGTTTTACTTTTTGACCGACCTTTACAGCAATCTTAGAAAGATGTCCATAATGGGTTACAATACCGTAGCCATGATTGATTTTAAGAAATCGGCCAAACCCGCCATTAAAACGAGAATAACTAACAACCCCTGAAGCAGGCGCAATGATGGGTGTCCCTGGTCGAGCGGCAATATCTATCCCGTTGTGATTTTGGAGACGACCCGAAAAGGGAGATATTCGCTTGCCAAATGTAGAACTTAACCAACCGGATGTGGGCCAAATTGATGGCGTGGATGCCCAGAGGGATTGCCGATCTTGAACCACTTCTTCTAATTCCTGGTAGCTTTTTTCCTGTTCAATGACGCGAGACTTTAATAAGTCTAAATCCCGTTTCATCGAGTCTTCAAGAGTAATAGATGAAGAGAGAGCAGCATTTTCCTCTGATCCCCCAACACCAAAGGAGTTCATACCTCCTTTAGGTGGACCGATATCAGTCATAACACGTAATTTTCGGTCAAACTCAACCAGTCTCACCACTTGGTTTTTAAGATCTTTAATCGTTCCGGAAAAGCTTTGAATTTGAATTTTTTGCGCCTTGTTTTCTTTATGCAGGACTTCGAGATCTTTCAGTTGGTGGAACATTTGATAGAATTGCACGGAAAAGACCACAAGCAAAACACTAAATACGAGGCTTGCGCCCAAGAGAAATCGAACAATGTTTTTTCTAAAAGAAAAACGCCGCGGCTCTGAAGTATTAGAGCCAGAAAAGACCACTACAGTATAAATTCCGCTAGATTTCTCCATTCTATTACTCCGGATATAATCTCAAAAACCCTACCATAGAGGTATTTTTGTGTCAAGAAAAAGCACTGAGATGATTACCAATAAAACAAATAGCTTACTATTTTTCAAAATTAGACAAAACGGCCAATTTAGAGCCTATGCCTTAAGTTCTTATGGTGGGCGCGGCCAGAATCGAACTGGCATGAGGAAATCCCCGGCAGTTTTTGAGACTGCTGCGTCTACCAATTCCGCCACGCGCCCAAAGACGCCTTCTTTTATCATATCATTCATGTTTAATCAAGAAATTGTCCCAATAACGCTCCGTCGACCATTGCAACAAGTTGTTTATCGATTATATGCCCCCCGCCTTAAATAAAGATAAACCAGAACAAGGGCACTCACTATCAAAAAAACAGTTCGAATGTTATGTGGCGGCGGGAGCCTGATAAAATTAACTGTGGCACTGATCATGCCGTACACGGTAAAACCGACAAACAGGCGGTGAGCCCATTTCTTCGCCAGCATGACACCGTATCCAATGATAAAGTGGACGACAGGATACAAAAGGTTGAGATACCAACCCATTGGCCCTTTGAGTTTCATCCCAAAAACCGGGAGCCGATAATCGGGGTTGGCAATAATCAAGTAGGTATCGAAAAAACCGGAGACAATCATGACCACCCCAAAAATCGTCAGGTCATAAGGGATCGGTCGTGCCAGAATCGTTTTTTCTTCAGCGGTAGATGTCGGCATCCTTCCTCGAAGGCCCATCCTTATATAAGGTCGTGAAAATTAAAATAACGGTTTACTTAACATTAAATCAACATCCTGCAATACGAATACTTTCCCTGCGATTCAAGATCCAAAGGTTATTACAAAATAAGTTCCCTCACGAGATGTTCCTTTTAAAAGGCTTATTTCCAAGAAAAAAATATAATTCACAAATTAAATCTGTACTTTAAAGCAGCTTTTTTAAATGTACAATCCATTTTTTTGAAAAATATGCCAGCACGCATAAACCGGCTTTTATAATCAGAAACCGCCAGCGGTCGGAATTGCTGGTACAAAGCACTTATGTTATTCTTTTTTGGGGGGGAAGTGTATGCTGGACCTTTCTATTTTTCTTTTTGGACTCGTGGTTGGAAGCTTTGTAAATGTTTGCATTTACCGGCTTCCACGAAACGAATCGATTGTTTTTCCATCTTCACATTGTCCTGAATGTAAAACACCTGTTCGGCCCTGGCACAACCTCCCGGTCATTGGTTTTTTGGTTTTAAAGGGGAAATGCCGAGACTGTCAAACGCCTATTTCATGGCGATACCCATTGGTTGAGATATTGCACGGATTTGGGTTCCTATTTATATTGAGGCAATTTGGGCCTTCCCTGCAAACTCTGATTTACCTGGCCTTCTTCTCCTCACTCGTCGCCGTCATTTTCATTGACCTGTCCCATCAAATCATTCCCGACGCCATCACCTTACCGGGTATTGTCATTGGCGTGATCACCGCTTCAACCATCTTGCCTCCTGGCCCGCTCAATTCGCTTATCGGTCTTTTTTTGGGGGGAGGCATTTTTTATCTGGTCGCCATTTTATCCCTGAAAATCCTTAAAAAAGAAGGCATGGGTGGAGGAGATATCAAACTCATCGCCATGATCGGGGCCTTCCTCGGATGGCAGGGAGTCCTGCTTACAATATTTCTTGCCTCCTTGTCCGGATCAATTATCGGACTGAGTATGATTTTGTTACGCGGCAGAACCCGTGCAGACCTCATCCCCTTTGGACCCTATCTGGCCTTTGGCGCCGTCACCTCCCTTTTTTGGGGCAGCGGCATCTTAAATTGGTACGCTTCTTTAGGCAGACTATAACGGTCTATTAAAATAAGACACAACCTTCTTGATTCAGGATGTAAACGATGTTTCTTCAAAACAAACCCGGATTCCGCACACGGCTCTTTTCAGCGACTTCACTGCTAATCTTTCTGGGATTTATATTGGTCCTGCTAACAGGTCTCTTTTTTCAGGTTCAGGTGGCATCCAACCCGGAAAAAGAAACCGCCAGCACCGATTTTCTCATCCGTTTTTTACAAATCTTTTCAATAGCGGGTGCCGCGCTTTTTATATACTCTCTTTTCCGTATTTCGCGTTCAAAAAAAAAGATGATCGATATTAAGGATGAATATGACAAAACCGGATTTGTCATTAATACCTTTGAAGGGCTCATTCAAGAATTAAAAAATAAAGAGGAAGAATTAGAACGACTGAAAAAAGAAGCCGAAGACCATGCGAAACGCATTGAAAGTTATAATGAGAATATTTTACAAAGCGTTCCCAGCGGGGTTTTAACCGTTAATTGTCAGAAAAAAATAACAACCTTCAATACCGCCGCAGAAACCATATTGAACCTCGCTCCAAATTCGGCTTTAAACCAGTCTTATGAGCATATTTTTCAAAAAAATCCAAAAATGTTACGCCTGCTGGATCGGACATTAAACGAAGAACAGGACATGCTGCGCCAGGACTGCGCCGTGGAACTCTCCGACAGGAAAAAGGCATGGCTTGGTTTAAGCACTTCCCTGCTTCGTGATCGAAACAACGACATCATTGGGGCAACCCTGGTTTTCACGGATCTCACCGAAAAGAAAATGCTTGAAGAGCAGGTGGAACTCAAAAAAAGACTGGTGATGATGGGAGAAATGTCTGCCTGGGTTGCCCATGAGTTTCGAAGTTATATGGGCACCATTCTGGGTTTTTCACGCATGCTTCAGAAAAAGATAGGAAAAGACAACCCCGGACAAAACATGATTCAATCCATTACTTCCGAGCTGTCGTCGATGGAACACCTCATTACCGAATTGTTGTCGTACAGCAAAAAAACCGTCATCGAACCCACGCCCATTGTCCTCACGGATACACTAAAACGGATTACCCAACAGTTTCAGGAAAACAGGCAATATGCCCATATTTCGTGGGAGTTGAATTTTGAAGAAAATTTCCCTGAAATCAAACTGGATGCGGTCTTGATGCGGCAAGCGTTTACAAACCTCATTCAAAATGCGCTGGATGCCATGAAAGATACAGGGACACTCAGAGTCAATTCTTTCCTGCGTCCGGCTGCGCGGCGGGTACAAATTGAAATTTCAGATACGGGAGACGGGATTCCCGAAGACACGCTCGACAAGGTCTTTCTGCCTTTTTTTACAACTAAAAATAAAGGCACAGGACTTGGTTTGGCCCTGGTCCATAAAATTATCCTGTCGCATAACGGTCATATCACGGTTGAAAGTCAACCCGACAATGGCACTCTTTTTACGGTAATTCTCCCCGTCAACCGCAAACAAATTGTTGTCAAGGAGCCCGAATGGAAACAATTCTAGTCGTTGAAGATCATGAAGGGCTGGCCGTCATGTTGATTCAGGCGCTGACGGACGCCGACTACCATGTCCATTGGGCAAGGGATGGAAAAGAAGGCATTGCATTTATAGAATCTAAACATCCTGACCTCGTTATCACCGACCTGAAACTGCCTTATAAAACAGGCATCGACGTGCTCCATGCCGCCAAGGAACACCGCGCTTCCATGCCAGTCATTATTATGACGGCGCATGGCAGTTTTGATATTGCCGTCAAGGCGGTGAAGGAAGGGGCCTATGATTTTATTTCCAAACCCTTTGAACCCGACCACCTCCTGCTCCAGATTGAAAAGGCACTAAAAAACCAACGTCTGTTCAAAGAAAACCTCATACTCAAAGAAACATTTTCAAGCCAGTTGGCCTTTCCAAAAATTATCGGGAAAAGCCCTGAAATGCTCAATATTCTTGAACAAGCCCGAAAAGTCGCCCAGGGCAAAACCACCGTCCTGCTGTTGGGTGAAAGCGGTACCGGGAAAGAACTCTTCGCACGGGCCGTCCATATGTTAAGCCCGCGTAAAGAAGGAAGCCTGATCACAATCAATTGCGCGGCGATCCCCCATGACTTGCTGGAGAGTGAGCTATTTGGCCATGAAAAAGGGGCCTTTACCGGGGCAATTGCAAAAAAAATCGGGAAATTTGAACTGGCGGATAAAGGCACCATTTTTCTGGATGAGATCGGAGACATGAACCTCGTTCTTCAATCAAAGTTACTCAGGGTTCTTGAAGAAAACTCACTTGTCCGCGTTGGCGGCACAACACGCATTCCAATTGATGTCCGGGTCATCGCCGCCACCAATCGCGGGCTGCCCAAACTCATTGAGCAAAAAAAATTCAGGGAAGATCTGTATTACCGCCTGAATGTCTTTCCACTGGCCATTCCCGCACTACGGGAACGCACCGAAGATATTCCCGCGATGGTGGAACATTTTGTGGATCACTTTGCAAAGGAAATGAATAAACCCCCGAAAAAACTCTCGAAAGAGGCGCTTTCACGCTTGATGGAACATCCCTGGACAGGCAATGTCCGTGAACTACAAAACACCATTGAACGTGCCACCATCCTTTGTGACGGGCATAAAATCTTTCCGGAACATCTCGCTCTGAGAAGCCGGGCCGAACAACCGGCCGGACTCAAGGACATCCCTCTGGAAGGCTCGCTCCACGAGGTGAGTGAAGCAGCCAGCCGAATGATTGAAAGCCGGATGATCAGAAAAGTGTTAAGCCAAACCAATGGGAATAAAAGCCGCGCGGCCGAAAGACTCCAGGTCAGCTACAAGACCTTGTTGACTAAGATTAAGGATTATGGTATTGAAAAGCCGAACTAATCCCAGAAAAAATTCAAGAATATTTGTTCAGCCAACACTTTTGGTTTTTAATGAAATCAAACAACGGTTTTACAGCCGTCGAAATGTTGGTTGTGATGGCATTAATTGGCATCACTTCGACGATCGCCCTTGTCAATCACAGCCAACAACTGTCGCGCCATCATTTAAAAAAAAGCAGTCGTGAGCTCCTCTCTCACCTCAGGCATCTACGCCAAAAAGCCATTGTCCAAAGCGAAACCCAGACCGCTCACTTCTACCTTAAAAATGACGCCCTCCCTGAAGATCCGGATTTAGGCCCCTGGGATTTTCTGGAATCGAAACTGCCGGCCCATGTCCGCTTTGGTTATTCTGACGAGATCACCCATACCCCAAAAAACGGCCGACTTTCTGCCGCATCACGGGACGGCATTTCCTTCAAAAATAACCGAATCGCCTTTGAACCCAATGGCACAGCAAGCGGCCTCGGTGGATACATTTATTTGACCAATGCCCCTTTGTCCGGCCTAAGCAAAGACAAGTCAGTGTCTCACAATCAAACAGTTGCCATTGCCGTCAACTTAACGGGCAATGTTCGCTTGTATCAATGGAGAAACGGGCAATGGGAATAAACAAGCAACAGGGGTTTTCCATCATCGAAACGGTCTTGGCCTCTGCTGTCCTGTCGGTCGGGTTATTGGGATTTATCGGGATGTTTGGCGCAGGCTACAAAGCCCTGGATAGCGGCCATGCCCAGACCGTCGCAACCAAGCTTGCAAGAGACCAACTGGAGCGGCTGCGGGCCACACCACCTGCACCAATCAGTCCCCGCGAAGCAACCCTTTCAAACGGGATGAAACAAACCTGGTCCGTCTTAAAAGATCCAAAAGATCCCAATATCTGGATCATCAGTGTCCGCGTCACCTGGAAAAATATGCAAGGCCAATTACAGGAAATCGACATTCAAAGTTTTCGCGCCTCATAATTCATGAGGGAAAATACAGGATTCCCACTGCATGCAAGCGGAGCACCGTCATAAAAAAATACCCGTCTTTTTAAATGAACGCGGCATTTCCTTACTGGAAACCCTTTTTGCCGTAAGCATTATTTTAGTCATCTCGGCTTCTTTCCAATCATTATTAACCTCCTTTTATCAAAACTATGCTATTCAGGAAGCCGTTGCGGAAACCCAACAACAAGGGCGCGTGACCCTGGATCTGTTTTGGCAAGAAATCCGAAATACGGGTTTAGACCCGACGGGAACGCTTTTTTCGACTGGACACACCAATACGACCAAAAAACATCGAAAAGTTCATCGCACCTCAGGCTGTAAAAAGGGGGGGCATCGGGCCGAGAAAATTCTTGAAGCCAGCCCCACGGCTTTTCACTTTCTTGCAGACATCAATCAAAATGGGAAAGTCAATCAGAGTGACGATTATGAAGAACAAATTCGTTATGAATGGGTCGGAGACAGCGCAGCGGACGGAACCCCCGGCCGTGATCCGGACCTTTGCGGCACGGCCCGAAT